>CAIWMX010000001.1 GCA_903913885.1 uncultured Bacteroidales bacterium
CTATCGCCCGCACATGCGGCTGCCGGCGGGGCGTTAGGCGACAAAAAAAGAGAGCCCAAATTCCTTGGTGTTTTAACATTTTGTATCTTGGAACTAAAGATGTTACCTATGATTATAGAAAAAACAAAAGATCAGATACTTATTAAGATTTCACCAAAGGTTGATGCCTTCGGCTTTCAGAGAATCATGGATTATCTTGAATATCTCGAAGTTGCCTCAAAAAGCAAAGCAAAGCAATCTGAAGCGGATAAACTTGCCAATGAACTTAACCAAACCTGGTGGGAAAATAATAAGTCTAGCTTCATTCAATGAGAATCATTGTTGATGCAAATATCATTTTCAGTGCCATATTGAATACAAATGGTAAGATTGGTGATTTATCACTAAATTCTCCAAATATTTTCGAATTTATAGCTCCACGATATCTAAAGGATGAAATTCGTAAGTATCATGATAAGATCAATTAACTTTCTGGATATTCTAATTCAGAATTACTTGAAATCGAAGATAAAGTTTATACGCCAATTTCATTTATTTCCGAAGTTCACATCCCTTACTCTGTCAGAAAATCCGCGTAGAATTTGGTAAAAGACATAGATCCTAAAGATGTTGCATACATTTCATTTGCAAAACATTTCAAGTGCAAATTATGGTCAGGCGATAATAAGTCAGCTCTTCATAAAGCTTTTTAAACCCATGAATCTCATGACATGCCTGTTCAACAATGGTGAACGTTCTTTTTCGTAATTTAGACTTCGCATTTTCCATAGTATAATAATTTTGTGGTTAAAATCATTTATACTACATTTATCGGAAAATGTGCTATCCCGGTCCCGGTTTATCCCGGGACAGGATTTAGTGCAACGAGCCGGCAGCCGGCAATGAGGGGGTTATCGGTAAATGAAGGATGATATCCGAAAAAAACATATACTAAACTCAAATTCAATACCAGCGAAATCCCGCCCTGCGGCTGCCGCTGAGACGATAGCTGCAACACAGAAAAAATGAAAAACAAAAAATCAAAATGCATCTTTAAAAATTAAAGGAGGAATATTATGGAAAGTAAAAATGGAAAAGTAGTTCTCATTACAGGGGCAAACAAAGGAATTGGTAAGGAAATTGCACGTCAGCTAGGTATACTCGGATATACAGTTGTACTCACAGCCCGTGACCAAAAGGCTGGTGCAACGGCGGTTGAAGAACTTGTTGCAGCAGGTTGCGATGCTCATACTGTGCAACTCGAAGTTACTAGTGCCGACGATTTAGCCAATCTTGTGACGTATCTTGAAAAGAAATATGGCAAGCTTGACGTGTTAGTAAATAACGCTGGGATTGCTATAGAATGGGACGGGAAACCAACTAATTCGGAAAAGATTCGACGTACACTCGAAGTCAACCTGATCGCCCCCTATGCAATTACAGAAGCATTAGTGCCTCTTCTTTCAGTCAGTGACGACGCCAGGGTAATTAACCAGTCATCGCAGTTAGGCTCTATTGATGCAGCTGAGAATATGTGGCAGTATATTTCGGGATTCATGACCGTAGGATATGCGACATCTAAGGCTGGTCTTAATATGCTTACTCAGATTCAATCCAAAACCCTGGGAGTTAAGGGAATTGCAGTTGCTGCAGCACATCCGGGTTGGGTAAAGACTGATCTCGGCACAGATTCTGCCCCCATGGAAGTTGAAGATGGAGCAAGTACAGTAGTTAGTCTCGTGACAATTGCCAGGGACCAGTTTCCTCATGGACAGTTAGTACACAAAGGTGTGCGCATACCCTGGTAGTGCCAAGTTTAGTTGAAAAGACATTCAGCTAACATATAAGGATTAAACGAAGCGTAGCTTCGATTTTATCCGTTGTTGTACGATACCTGCCTCCGGTATGATTTTCAGAATGTTTCTTTATGGGGATTCAATCAATAACTTGTAGCGATTGAGTTGCGCGCATTCATGGGTCATTAGTTTCCGTTTCTCTCGTCCCGGTAATCCTTCCAGGTGAATGTAACTTTTCCATCTTCAATGCTTTTTAGCCGGTGATTGGAGATTGCGATCTTGTGGGTATAGCGCCCAAGATATTCCACCACCTGCTGCGGACCAAAAAAAGGTTGTTAGGCTTAGGACTTTCCCCGGAAGACAAGGCTCATGGCTTTGACAGGAAACAGGAATTTTCCGTCGCCCCTTGCTTTTTTCCATTTACCCTGCCGGTTTATCCCGACAGCGGGAACAATACAGTGCAGGTGGGAATGAAGCCCTTTTACCTCCTTGCATGCTTTCTGGACCACAGTCACCGCATGTTTTCTCTTAAAATAAGATTGTTTTCTGGTCATAACGCTAAATTTTAGTGGTTATGACCTTTTATACGTAAGCTATTTGTTTTTAACTTAGCTACCTGCCGACGCAGGAGGCAGGTCTAGTACAACAAGTGTGCGCTGCATGAGCATCATGCAGCGCACACACAACCCGTCTACCGCAAAATGTAATTACTGCATGATATGAAGAGAACGTTATTAATGATTTGTTTTGTACTGATTTCGGTTGCTTCCTTCTCTCAATGGATCCAGCAAACCTCGCATACAACCAAAAAACTGCGTTCAGTCTGCTTTATCAATGAAAACACCGGGCTCGTTGTGGGTGACGTCGGGACCATTTTAAAGACAACAGATGGCGGTACCGTATGGACGACCATTTCAAGCGGAACCACAAAGAACTTAAACTCTGTTGACTTCCCGAAAGCAGATACGGGTTTTGCTGCGGGCGACAGCGGGATCATCCTGAAAACCATGGACGGCGGCTCAACCTGGACTACCAGTTATTCCGCCCCGGGATTAGGTGCTTTTTATAGTGTTAAATCCCAGAAGGAAAATAAGGTTTGGGTGACTGCCACCGGAGCCCTCCTTAAAACCCTGAACTGGGGTGCAACGTGGTACGTGCAAACTGCCGGGGTACCTGCTCCCTATTATGCAGTATCCTTTCCCGACACAACCACAGGCTTTGTTGCAGGAGTTGCCGGAAACCAGGGATTCATTTATAAAATTCCGGGAGGCACCATGACTTTTCTGCCCGGGAGCAACACCGGTTTATACTCCGTTTTCTTTCCTGACGACACAACAGGATACGCGGCCGGGATGTTTGGAACGGTTGTCAGTACCACCAATGCGGGGAACACCTGGAACATATTGCAGCACGATTCGGGAACCTGCTATTATGCTATTTTCTTTACAGGAAAAAACACAGGTTACCTGGCCGGTGCCAATGGTTTGATCAAAAAAACCACCAACGGCGGGAGCAGCTGGAATGTTTCCCCCTCCTCAACTTCAGAAGAACTACGGGCGATATACTTTGTTAATGCAGATACTGGTTATGCAGTCGGAGGAAACGGCACCATATTAAAAACGAACAACGGAGGCGTTATATCTGGTGTGGACATGAAACCAACCGAACCGGTTTTCATGATTTATCCCAACCCGGCACATGATAAAATACACATCGTTCCCGGGAACCGAACGTATGCTGGTTGCCGGTTAACAATTACCAACATGCTCGGAGAACAGGAAGCCACGAAGGAGTGCCATGATCAAAGCGCGTATGAATTTGATGTGACCTCCATTCCTGAGGGGCTTCATGTTTTAAAAATTCAAACAGAACATGGAGTTGAATACAAGAAATTAGTACTGAAATAATATCGATCCAATGAGACATCGCCGGTTCCGGGTCTTCCTGGTTTAATTTATTTTTCCGGCGTTTTCAAGCACCATCGTCGCGCAATCGTGGGATTTCATCAAGGAAAAAGATGGCATTAAAATATATACCCGCAATCAGGAACCGGATGGAAAAAAAATAAGCCCGGCGCGTTGTTTCCCGGAACAGTAAAGAAGGCCCGGCCGAGTCGCCAAATTATATGACACTGTTACAATGCGATTTCAAAATATTCGGTTCCTGATGGTGTGAAAATGTTTAATTTTATTGCAGGGAATTCGTAATGCCCGTTTCATCCATGTTGGGCAACAGCATACACGAATTAAGGTGCGGGGGGTAATCGATACCGGATCAGAACAGGTTTGCAGACCGGCGAAATGCGAAAACTCATCTACAAAAGGAGGTGTCATGAAGTTCATTTTTGCATCCATACTGGCCATCCACGGACTTATTCATTTCATGGGATTTGCCAAAGCCTATCAGTTTGCTGAGCTGAAACAACTCGTCCTGCCTATTTCGAAACCAGTCGGGATGTTGTGGATGCTGGCCGCTTTGCTTTTCCTTGCCGCGGTTATTTTATACCTTTTGAACAGTGAATGCTGGTGGATGCCGGCCCTGCCGGGAATATTCATTTCCCAGGCGGTTATTATTATCAGCTGGCAGGATGCCCGGTTCGGCACCATTGCCAATGTCATCATCGTGGCAGTCGCATTGATTTTTATCAGTGTATTACACTTTGAGAATACATTCCGGCGCGATATAAGTGATAACCGGCTCACAAACAACTCGTTGTCAACGGATATTCTTACTGCAGCAGACATCCGGGAATTGCCTGGCCCGGTGAAGCGATATTTACAACATACCGGCGCCGTCAACAAGCCGAAAGTCAAGAACATGCAGGTTGTTTTCGATGTGCAGATGCGGGGAAAGGGGAAGGAGTTTGCAACATACACATCGGAACAATTCAACTTTTTTGACGACCCTGCGCGGTTGTTTTTCATGAAGGGAAAAATGTTCGGGCTTCCCGTTTCAGGCTACCACCGTTTTGTAAAAGGCACCGCCACCATGGATATCAGGCTATTGGGAGGTATCAAGGTCGTCAACCTGTCGGGCGAAGTGTTAAACAAAACCGAGACTGTCACCCTGTTTAACGACATGTGTTTAATGGCCCCAGCAACGTTGATTGATAAAAGAATCAAGTGGGAAGAAATCGACAGCAACTCAGCCAGGGCGGTTTTCACGAATCATGGCGTTTCAGTCGCTGCCACCCTTTTCTTTAACAACAAAGGACAATTGGTTGATTTTGAATCCAACGACCGTACAGAAGTGACGGAGATGAAACAATACAAATTTACAACGCCGGTTTCGGGATACAGGGAACTGAACGGCACCAATATCTGGACCAACGGTGAAGCAGTGTGGGAATACCCCGACGGGAAATTCACCTATGGAAAATTCACGTTGAAAGAGATCAGGTATAATTGTAACTGACAATGCCGGCAGGTTCTCATTCAGCTTAATAACCGGACAACTCATGAAAGCCAGGACCAACATTTTATTTAGTTCCATCTTTCTTATCGCGGCAATGACATCATGCTCGTATGTGTTTCAGCGGCCGTACATAGCAACTTCACCCAATGTCAATTGTTTTGAGAGGAAAAAGGAGAAAAACCTGAAAGTATCGGTATTTGTCAACCATTTCGATGTTCAGTCAAACATGGCATTAAACAAGAATTTCGGTTTATCCGCAGGGCTGAATGGTGCTTTCAGGGGACAAATCGGCGGTGAACTTGCCGGGATATCATACAAGCATATAAGCGAAAGGAACTATGTTGAAATCCAGTATGGTTACGGTTTCTTCCACAATAAATCAACCATTACCAATATGCCCTGGGACCCCGGGGCGTTGATAGAATATGGGTTGTGGTTAAGCAGGGATATCAATGCCGATTACCATAAGATTTTTATCCAGCCAACCTATTTCCTGAATACAGCCCACGTCAGCGTAGGATTTGCGATCAAACTGAGCGCCAACTATTTTGACCGGTATCACTATTTTTATTCTGTCCGCGACGATTCCAAGGGCGATTATAACTACACGGTGACCCACACCACTTCTGATTTCCGTTACAAATGGAGTTTTGTTGTTGAACCTGCCGTAAAAATTGAATTCAACCACAGATTCTTTATGCAAGTGTCAACACTTTTTTCTACCAATTCCTGCAATTCAACACTTTACAACACAACGTATGTAAATCGTTCAATCAGACAGGAAACATACAGTGAATCAGCAAACCCGCAGCATATCAGTTTCCTTTTCAGCATTGGTTATGAATTCAGATTTGGAAAAAAAATAAAGAAAAAGGAGGAATAATATTTTTCATAACGCGACATCATGTAAAATTTGCCCCGTGAAAACAGGTTCCCTTGTTTTGGTTATGCTATCACTGCTTATGCTGGCCGGCTGCAAAAAACACCATGAAAGTAATTGCGTTGAAATTGACCATGGCACCGTGAGTTTTACACCGCAGGAAAGGTTGATACAACCCTACAGGGTTCATGATTCGCTCGTTTTTGTCAATGAGCGCCTCAATACCCTGGTGACATACTGCTGCACCTTCCAGGCTTCAGCCTACCAGATTGCGAGCGAGAATGCACCCGACGCCCAGGGCAATATCGAATGCCTGGGAAATTACTACAGAGTAGAATACTCATTGACAAAATTTTATGAGATGCCGAAAAAGTTTATTTTTCTTTCTGTAGTTACATCATATCCATTTGATACAATGTATAAAGAGAATCGATTCCAGGTTGGGGTCGGGTTTCCGGGTGATTCGATTTATCCTTTTGACGGTTTTTATGGTTTCAGGGAGGATTCCTTATTTAATTATCCCCATTTCCCATATGCGAAAATTGATCAGTTCTACGACACGATAACTATCGGACGCAAGCTCTATCACAAAGTTTACCTGCTGGAAGGAACTCATTTGCCGTCTAATTACGAGCAAATCATTAAAATATTTTATTCGGTATCAGAAGGAATTCTGGGATTCTCGACAAACAAGTTCAATGCCTGGACGCTTCAGCAAAAATTCATTCTACCCTGATTCCGGCGAGCCGTTACCGACCCGGAAAATTGGTACGGGAATCGGCTGCAGCAAATTTCGTGAAATTATAAAACGATATGGAACAACAAACAGACGGGCAACCGGAAATCGCGCTAAACAAACCAAGAAACAGGTTCGTGGCATTTTTACTGTCCCTGGTGTTTCCCGGTCTCGGACAAGTCTATAACGGGCAACCCTGGAAAGCGGGTCTCTTTTTCAGTATCGTCCTGCTTGTGGCATTTGTTTTTGGCTTAACACGATGGATTACTTCATTTTACGGTCTGGTGTCGCTGCTCCTGGCGGAACTGGCCTTGAGAATTTACGTCCTCATCGATGCCGTGAAAAATGCAGCCAGGCAAAAAGAATATATTCCCAAGCCCTACAATACCTGGTACTATCATTTGCTGATTGCCGCTGGAATGGTGGCGATCCTCCTGGTTTATGACATCAGCGCTGTTACAGGAATAAAAACCGTGATTATTCCGACAACTTCCAATTATCCGACATTTCACCTGGGTGACAGGCTGGTGGCAGACCTGCGGGCCTATAAAAACAACGGGCCGCAATACGGGGACCTCGTCATTTTCACAAAACAGGACGGTAAAATGTATACATACCGGGTTGTCGGCCTTCCTGCAGATCACCTTACACTCGCCGGCAACATTATAACCGTGAACAACCAACCTGGCAAACAAACGCTCCTGCAGGAAACGATCAACGATGGCATGCCTGTTTCCGAAGTTGAAGAAGAACTTCCCAACGGGCATAAACACCGTTTGTATAAACGCCTGCAGCCCGGCACCAATTCCAGGGCAGATTTTGACGGCATCGTGGTTCCCGCCGGCTGCTACTACCTTTTGGGCGACAACCGCGACAATGCCGCCGACAGCCGGTATGAGGGTTTTATCAGCAGAAACAGGATTAAGGGGCGGATTATTTACAGTTACTGGGGAAGTTCAACCAAACGAATAAATATTAATTTCAGAGACAAATAAAAAGATGAAAACGAATAACAAGTTGGACAATTCCTTTGGCCCCGCGGGCTCTTTCGCCGGACGGATCGTATTTGTTGCCGCGATCATCTTATCCTGCTTTTATTACTCAGGAGCACTCCTGGTTTTAATCGGGGGATTTGTTGGATTTACCTGCTCCAGTGCAATTATCGATTACGATAAAAAATGCGTGAAATTTTCAAACAACCTTTTCGGGATAATTCAAACCGGCAATTGGATTCAGATCGAACCGGGAATGACCATTGGCATCAAAAAACTCAACCAGACTTTCACAGCCTATAGCCAGGGAAACAGGTCGCTGGATGTTCCTGAATCGGATTTCAGGATTATCCTGTTTGATGGGGATGGAAAGGAAATAATGCCTTTGAAAAAGACAAACTCTCTGGATACAGCAAGAGCCGAACGCGATACAATAGGAAACTCCCTGGGATTGAAGATTATCTGATAGTTTCCAAAAACATAAGAAATTAAAACACATCCAATACGAAACCAGAGAATCTGCTGCCATGATCAACGAGATAAAGAATTTTAAACAATACCTTGCCGGGGTTATTCCAATGGGCGAAGGATCGTTTGAAATCGCGCTCCAATATTTGAAAGTTGAAACGATTGAAAAAGGGGAACACCTTGTAAAGGAGGGGCAAGCATGCAACAAGGTTGCTTTTATCAGTAACGGGCTTTTCAGGATCTACTACCTTAAAGACGGCACAGAAATCAACACCTGTTTCTGCAAAGAGAATTCAATCACATCGGCGTTCGACAGCTTTGTAAACCAGGTCCCTTCGAAGGAGAACATACAGGCGCTTGAAGATTCGGTGGTGGTTACGCTATCGTCGGAAAACCTCGCAAAGATGGTCGGTGAAAATGCCGTCTGGCAAACTGTGAGGCAATTGCTTACCGAAAAGGAGTGCCTGCGCTTATCCGGAAGGGCCACCTCGCTAAGTTTTGAACCGGCCCTGGAAAAGTACAGGAACCTGCTCAGAGATCAGCCTGAAATCATACAACGGGTGCCGGTTCAGCATATCGCGTCGTACCTGGGCGTTTCGCGTGAAACGTTAAGCCGTATCCGTGCCCGGGTCGGGGAGTGAATTTTGTGACAAATGTCAATTGAATTCCTGAACGGCAAACATAATTTTGTTGCATAATAAACCAAATAAAAAACATGTTATGAAACGAAAAGGAACACACAAACCCACGGTGGAAGATGCAATTGAAATAAGCGGCATTGAAATTCTGCATCCAGGCGGATTTGAACTCACCAAACGTACCGCCGAACTTTGCGGGTTACAAGCGGGCATGCATATCCTGGATGTGTCATCCGGACGGGGAACCCAGGCCGTTTATTATGCACAGGCATTCGGGGTGAATGTTACCGGGCTTGATATTTCGGAAGTGATGATCAAAACAGCCACCCAGCGATCGGTTGACAGCAGAACCAGAGAAAAGGTTAAATTTGTCCTGGGAGATTCTCAGGCGCTTCCCTTTGAGGACAACACCTTTGATGCGGTCATTAATGAATGCGCCGTTGGGATACCCGACGATTCTCAAAAAGTTTTGGATGAAATGCTGCGCGTTGTCAAGCCGGGCGGCGCGGTTGCCATCCATGAATCAACCTGGAAAAAGCAGGTATCGGGGAAAAACAAGGATGAGATTGCTGAAAGATACGGTACGACACCCTTGGAATTGAACGAATGGACAAGCATGCTGGAGCAGGCAGGAACGGTTGACATCATCACCGAATTTGAGCAATGGTCGAAGCCGGAGATGTTCTGGAAAATCAGGAAAGACCGCAATGTCAGGAGCCATAACCAGGTCATGTCCGTTGGTGAAAAACTGACCACGGCGGTCAGAATTTTCAAAATTTATGGAGTGGCAGGGGTTATGAAAGTATTTGAAAACGAGCGGTTTTTTTACAGAACGGTCTTGAACGGGACCTTGGGATATGCCCTGTTCAAGGGAGTGAAAAAGCCACTCGTTTACCCGGAAAGTCTAAATTTCAACACGATAGCCTATGGAAATTGAACAAACGAATGGTTATGGAATCGCGATCAGCGACCTGGAAGGCAACTGGGATGATGCATTTAAATCGAAACTTAAAAAGGGTGCGCAAAAAATCATTTCAAGCCGGCTTACCTTACTTCAGCAGTTAAAATTGCTATACCTGTATAACAGGGAAAAAAGCAGGGCCGGTAAACTTGACTTGTCGGATATAAAGGCAAAAGGCATGACGAATATGCTGTTTATCAGCCAACAACTGGAATACATTGCCATGTTCTCTGCCCTTGCCCAGGTTCTTGATAAGGAGCGCGCCATCGAG
This sequence comes from uncultured Bacteroidales bacterium, assembly GCA_903913885.1. Classification (GTDB taxonomy): domain Bacteria; phylum Bacteroidota; class Bacteroidia; order Bacteroidales; family FEN-979; genus CAIVAT01. The sequence continues at coordinate 10,136 of CAIWMX010000001.1, forward strand.
ATTTTGTGCCATGTCATGGAAGCAACCTCAGTGGAGGCTTTCTCAAAATCGAGTCCTGAAAAAGAAGCAATTGAAAAACATGGAGACGCATTCACGTTTTTCAGGAAGTATTTTCAACCGCTGCCAGATGCCTGTGCCAAAGCAGGATGCCTTGACATGAGACTCTCAGAAGATGGTCCGGCCTGTTTTCAGTTCGATATTCACTGGTGTGTCTGGCTTGAACTGGCAAAAAAAATGGAGGTACCAGAAGCCTGCCTCCCTAATTGCTACGCCGATGACTTTGCCTATCCCGGCTATTTCAAAAAATACGGGATAAGGTACAGTCGCAAAGGAACATTGGCGCAAGGGGCGCAGATTTGCGATCTGCGGTTTGAACGGATTTAGAAACTCTGTCAACCCTCAGAAATATGAACAAGGTAAATACCACCGGGAAGAACCCGGATGTTGACAGGTATATTGCCGGTTTCCCGGATAACGTCAGGGAACTGCTTATGCAGCTTCGTGCCGCCGTCAGGGAAGCAGCGCCTGAGGCGGAAGAGGTGATCAGCTACCAGATGCCTGCCTACAGACTTCAGGGGATGCTTGTTTATTTTGCAGGGTATAAAAACCATATCGGGTTTTATCCAACCTCATCGGGAATTAAAGCATTCAAACAGGAATTATCCGCGTACAAAGGAGCAAAAGGGACTGTTCAGTTTCCCCTCGACAAACCGCTGCCGCTGGATATCATAAAAAAAATTGTTGCATTCCGCGTTGCGGAGAACCTGCAAAAAACAGGTAGCAAGCGGGAGAAGAATGGTTCATCATAAAAGTATTTTTTGAAATCGCCGACAATGAATAAAATGAATCTATCTTTGAGTTGGGATTTCAACCTGCCAACTTAAATTCACAGCCTATGACTGCATCAAGACTCTTTGTGATCGTACTGTTGCTTTTTATTTCCATACAACTGCGTGCGAATCAAAACAATCGTGATCAGGGAAAAGAGAGGATCATTGAAGCCCGGCTTGCCGCCATGGATCCTTCGGTTCTGGAAATATTCAAGGCAGGCACCCTTGCCATGGACCAGAACAACCTCGGGGTTGCCGACAGTTTGTATTCCATCGTTGTCGGCAAAGTCCCGGGATTTGACCCGGCGCTTAGGCGGCTGGGATTGATCCGTTTCCAGGCAGGAAAATCACAGGAGGCGGTTGATCTTTGCCAGAAAGCCCTGGCAGTTGACAGGTCTGCGTACAATCTCCTGTCGCTGGCCACCTGTTACTTCAACCTGGGCCGCCAGCCCAACAGTTCGCCCCAGAATCTGATCGATGCCACTGTATTGCTCCGGGAGGCAGAACCCCTGCCGGATGGGATGGAATTTGACTTCATTTTGATGCGGGCACAGTTGGCTATCCTGCAAAACGACTACATTGACTTTCGTTCCCAGGCATGGAAACTTGCCAAAAATTACCCTGATGAAATGTATTCGCATTACTATGCGGCCCTGGTTGCAGCAACAGATGAGAAATGGACCAAAGCCAAAGAGGAAATACTGATTGCCGGGAAATTGGGATTGCCAGATGAAACAGTGAACCACTTCCTTGATTCCGGCGTCCGGAGCAAAGCCACCCTGAGCGAACTTCCATATTACTTCCTGGGGGTTTTTCTTATATGGATTGCAGGACTCCTGTTTCTCTTCCTTGTCGGAAAGCTCCTGTCAAATTTCACCATGCATTCCCTTGAAAAACAAAACAGGTCAGAAAAAACATCCGGATTTCAGCATGGCTTAAGAAGACTATACCGGTTCCTCATCAACCTCGGGGGCATCTATTATTACATTTCTCTCCCGATCATCCTTGTTCTTGTCGTTGTGATGGTGCTGGGTATGTTTTACCTCTTTTACATGATCGGCCGGTTCCCGGTGCAGATCATGCTTCTGGTCACGGTGGGTTCCGGGATGACCATTTATGGAATGATCCGTTCCCTGCTGGTCAAGGTAAAATATTCGGACCCGGGAAGGGAGTTGCTGCAAGCCGAAGCGCCTGACCTGTACCGGCTCACCACGGAGGTGGCTAATACCATGGGAACAAAGCCGATCGCCGAAATCCGGATCACACAGCATACCGATCTGGCTGTTTATGAAAAAGGTTCCTGGAGGGAAAAACTCAAAGATAATGGGAGGCGGATCCTGATTTTGGGAACCGGCGTTGTAAAGGATTTCAAACAAAACGATTTCAGGGCGGTTCTTGCCCACGAGTACGGGCATTTCTCGCACAGGGATACTGCAGGAGGGGAGGTTGCCCTGCGGGTGAGGAGCGATATGCACAAATATTTCTACGCGCTTTATTCCGCAGGCCAGAACGTTTGGTGGAACATCGCTTTCCAGTTCCTGCGACTGTATAACTTCCTGTTCCGCAGGATCAGCCATGGCGCAACCCGGCTCCAGGAGGTCCTTGCCGACCGGGTCGCCGCACAAACCTACGGCGTGAAGGCCTTCCGCGACGGTCTCACTTACGTGATCAAACGGAACATTGAATTTTCAAAATATGCCAACTCAGAGATCGAAGAGGCCATGAAGACCAGGCGCCCGCTCAACAATTTGTACGAGCTGCATGGTATTTCTGAAGTTGAGCTGGAAGAAGAACTGCAGGCTGAACTCAGTAAAAAGACTTCGGAGGATGACACCCACCCGAGTCCGGTCGACCGGTTTCGTTACCTTGAAGGGATCGACGCCGGCACTTTTCCCGAAGATTCTGCCTATGTCAGAGAGTTGTTCTTCGATTTTGGTGCCCTCACTGCTGAAATGACCGCCCTGATTGAAAAAAAAGTACTCGAGGCATAACCGGCCCTCCTGAATAAGCAAATGGAAACGACTTCCCTGCATGTCTTAAAGAAAGAATTGTCGGAAATGCCGCCTGCTGAACTGGTTGCAGTATGCATCAAACTGGCAAAATATAAAAAGGAGAACAAGGAACTCCTAGGCTATTTGCTTTTTGATTCAAATTACGAGCCTGAGTACATCAACAAAATCAAACAGGAGATGGACCTGCTGTTCACCGGAATCAACAAGGGAAGTTTGTATATCGTCAAGAAAAATCTCCGCAAGATCTTACGAATGACCAACAAGTATATCAAATACTCGGGTCAGAAGCGTACAGAAACCGAACTTAGGATCCATTATTGTTTAAAGCTCAGGCAGTCGGGCATACGGATTGATTCAGGCACTGCCATCAGCAACATCCTTGAGGGCCAGGTAATGAAGATCAGTAAGGCAATTTCCATGCTGCACGAAGACCTGCAGCACGATTACCAGGCCGAGATAAGGCAGATACTGCAATGAGACTGGCAGTGATTTTTTGGAAGTGTGCGGGAATGAATTCGAGGGATTATAGGAATTTCAAGAAGGGAACAAACGCGGCGGTCTTCGACTTATATTCCTCCCAATCGGGGCGGTTGTTGTATTTCTTTTCCAGCATCGGCACACCTGAGACAAAACGAAGCAGCAGTGTGATAATTACCGGGCTGGCAAGGGTATACCAGCCGTGGGTGAAACTCAGCGCATAACAGCTTATCCCCCACCATACCAGCGCTTCGCCGAAGTAATTGGGGTGGCGCGTCACCGACCACAAACCAGTCGTAATGATTTTACCGTTGTTAGAAGGGACCTTTTTGAATTCGCTCAACTGGTAATCGCCGATGGTTTCGATCATGAAACCGGCGCCAAATATAACCAGTCCAAGGGAGTCCCAAGGCCCGAGCGGACCACCGTTGCTGAAATTAATAAACCATACAGGTGCCGATATGACCAGCATAAAAAGCCCCTGCAGCATGAAAATCTGGAAGAAACTGCGGATCACAAAATATTTCCAGGTATTTCTCCAGGCGGCATAACGGAAGTCTTCCCCTTTCCCGCTGTTGCGAACCATGATGTGAAACGACAGTCTCAATCCCCAAAGCAGGACCAACAGGCTGACGATCATTTTCCGGAGATCGACTTCTCCCGACTGGATTACGGAATAGATAGCAACCACGATAAATCCCAGGCCCCAGCATACATCCACAATGGAGTTATCCTTCCTGATGAGGGCAAGAATAAAAACGAGTGTCATGTAAAGCATGATGACAAGCCCGACTTCGATAATAATACTCTGAAAATTCATCATCTCTTATTCGAGCATCAGCGAAACGCATGCGATCCCGGGGCCGGTATTGGCAACAAGTGCCGGAGATGCATGATCAATGAACAACGGCTTTTTACCGGTAAGTTTTTCCATCTCCTCAGCATACCATTGTGCCGTTGAGGGGTTGTTGGCATGGGTGATAGTATATCCCCAAACCTTTTTACCAGCGGTGATCTTTGCAACATTCTGCATCACCTTTTTCATGCAGCTTTTCTCTGAAAATGATTTGGAGAAAAGGGATGCCTTCCCGTCACGGTCAATCCAGATAACCGGTTTCAGGTCGAGCATTTTGGCTACGAAGCTTTTGAACGGGCTTACCCTGCCGCTTCGAACGATATATTTCAATGTAGTTACACTTACCCGGATCATTGTTTTTTCTTTCCACTCTTCCATACGGGCCATGACCTCGTCGTGCGAAACACCTGCTTCGATGGCCTGTGCTGCACGAAGTACCAGCAGCCCGAGACCGCCTGTAATCCCCTTTGAATTAACGACATCGATTTTCTTCCCGGTGCGGGCGACCACATCTTTCGAACCTTTATCGCTGCTCGAAAAGGTTCCGCTTAACGCCTGGCTGAGGTGGATGCCGATAACCGACTTGTAATGTGTGGAGAGGTATTCATATTTGTTCTGAAACTCCTTTGAGGCTGGCTGGGCAGTGGAAGCAGCATGCTCTGAACTTGCAAACTTCGCATAGAACTGGGGAGGATTAATGGTGAGACGGTCGAGAAAATAGGTCTCGCCAAAATGCACAGTTATCGGAACGACATGAATCTGATGCCTGTCAATAAGCTCCTTGGGCAGGTCGCAGGTGGAATCAGTAACGATGGCTGTTTCCGATTTACGGTTATGCTGGATTTCATTCTGCATCACCATGTCGTCAACCTTCTGATAGGTGATGTTCCCGAATTGCTGAAGCTGTGAAAAAACTTCTGCCGGGAAATCGGTATGAATATGCACCCTGATTTTCTGGGGCGATCCGGCGACGACGAGCGAATCGCCGCAATGCTGGATGTAATTCCTGATTTTATGTTTGTCAAGCTGTTTGCCCCCGATGAGCGCCTCGGTACAGAACCTGAAGGTGATCTCATCGTGTGGCATCTCAACCATATCTTCTGCTGCCGCAAGTGACTCATCGATTGGCCTGACCGCCCTATCGGCGCCGAGGGTAAAAAAGTCCTTGATGCCTTCCAGCCAGAAAACAAATCCCTTTGCGCCAGCATCCACCACATGCGACCGTGCCAGCACCTCGAGTTTCCGGGTAGTGGCTGCAAGTGATTCAAGCGCACGATTGTATGCTTCGACCAGCAATTTTATAAAATCGTCAAACCGGTCTTTCAACAGGTACACATAGTCGGCCCAATCCTTGATAACCGTGAGGATGGTTCCTTCGACCGGGTTGGCGATGGCATCGTAGGCATAGGCCACCGCATTTTTCATGCTCGTGGCAAACGATTCGATGTCAATCGTTTCATTCGATTTGATTTCATTGCTGAAACCATAAAGAAACTGGGCGAAAATGATCCCAGAGTTGCCCCGGGCACCGATAAGCGCTGCATCAGCAAGGGCAACAGCCGTTTGTTTCAGGTTGTCTGTCGGAATGATGGCGTCCATGATGGAACGCATGGTGGAGGCAAGGTTGGTTCCGGTATCGGCGTCGGCTACCGGAAAAACATTTATCTTGTTGAGTAGTTTTTGTTGTTCGAAAATCCGTTGTGCGCCGGCAAGAAACGAATAGTACAGTTGTTTTCCATCAAGCTCCTTAATCTTTTGAACAGTGTCTGTCAAGATGTTGGGGTTTTAAAAACATGCAAAGTTACACTTTTTTTTCAAACCGGCTATTTTAACCGTTTTTGACATTTCAATTTACCTTTCCTTATCAACTGGTTCATGGCCTCCGCAGGATCGTTGTATTGATAACGCTTACCGCATTCGTACATTTCTGCGAGGGGATCCTTGTCAAGAATCAATGCGAACAACCGGGCTGCATCAGGGGTTGTTGTCATCCTGCTGTATTCCCGGATTGTTATGGTAAGGAAAGCGACATCAGGGCCAATACCTCTGTTGTCGAGCAGGTAACCGTCAAGAAGCGGTGTCGGAATTACCGTTTTCCCATCGATTACAAGATCCTTTACATCGGGGTATGAGACGATCTTCGATTTATCAGCAGAGAGCATCACCGGCACCAATTCCGAATAATCGGCTTTCGTTTTATAAACGATGCAGGGAGGCCCGGTAACGACAACGCCTGTGCAAAAAGCAGCCTCCCTTGAACAGGAACTGCATAGTTGGCAGAAAACAATGTATATTAGCAGGAATTTGAACCGGACTGTCATCACAACAAATTGGCGTGCGATAAAACTACAAAATTAAAACAGAATTCATTTGAACCTTTGCACATCCGATTGATAATAATTTCTAAAGTCTGAACTTTTCCGCATTAATTTGTAAATTTGTCAAAATTTCTATACTAATCCTAACCTAATAATTAAGTAAATATGAAGAAGTTTGTCTTTTCGTTTGTTCTGGTGGTCTTCACAGCTTTTTTAGTAAAAGCCCAGGATGCAACCCCGCCTAAGCCGGTCAACCCCAATGCTCCTGAAATTTTGTTTGATAAAACTGTTCACGATTACGGAACAATTGTACAGGGTGCAGATGGTACTTGTGAATTTAAGTTTACCAATACTGGAAAAGAACCTTTGATTTTGTCAAGACCTCAGTCATCATGCGGATGTACAGTACCCACATGGCCGCAGGAGCCCGTTCTTCCCGGCAAGAGTGATGTTATCAAAGTGACTTACAATACCAACAACGTTGGTGGCATCAACAAAACCGTCACGGTTACATCCAACGCTAAAACTGACAAAATTGTTCTGCAGATCAAAGGCACTGTGACCCCGAAACCGGCCACAACCGCCCCGGAAAAACCGACAGAACCGGGAGCAGCTCCCATCACAAAATAAATTTTTTATTCATTCGTGAGCAAAAAAGGCCAGCCTAAAGCTGGCTTTATTGCTTTACAAAAGCCACTAATCATGCCAACTATTTCGAACCGCGGACAAGCCTGTCCCCCGTCCCCCATCCGCAAACTCGTTCCCTTCTCCGATGAAGCCAAGAAAAGAGGTGTTAAAGTGTATCATCTGAATATCGGCCAACCGGATATTGAGACCCCTGAGAATGTACTGGAGAAGATCCGTACAATGGATCTCAAAGTAATTGAATACAGCCATTCCGCAGGGATCCTCTCCTACCGGAAAAAACTGGTTGAATATTACAACAGGGTAGGTATCGAGGTATCTCCCGAAGAAATGATTGTAACCACCGGTGGTTCCGAGGGCATTTTGTTCACGCTGATGGTATGCCTGAACCCCGGCGACGAGGTGATCATCCCGGAACCCTTTTATGCCAACTACAATGGTTTTGCCATCGCAGCCGGTGTTGTCGTGAAGCCAATCGGCTCCTTCATCGATGACGGGTTCGGGCTCCCTCCCATGAGCGCTTTCGAAGAAGCCATCACCCCGCGAACCAAAGCCATCATGATCTGCAACCCGAACAACCCCACCGGGTACCTCTATTCTAAAGAAGAACTGGAACTTCTCCGCGACATCGTGAAGAAACATGACCTCTATTTATTTTCCGACGAAGTCTACCGCGAGTTTTGTTACGATGGGAAACAGCACTATTCCGTGATGAACCTCGAAGGCATCGATCAGAATGTCGTGCTGCTGGATTCCATCTCAAAACGTTACAGCGCCTGCGGCGTGCGTATCGGTGTTATGATCTCGAAAAACAAGGAGATCATGAGCACGGCCATGAAGTTCGCACAGGCCCGGCTCAGCCCTCCCACCTTCGGACAGATTGCCGGCGAAGAGGCGGTCAACACCCCTGCCAGCTACCTGGTCAAGGTGCTTGCCGAATATGTGCAGCGGCGCGATATTGTCGTGGAATCGATCAACAGGATGGATGGTTGCTTTTGCCCCAACCCCGGCGGAGCATTTTACGCCGTTGCCCGCTTGCCGATCGACGATTCTGATAAGTTCTGCCAGTGGCTGCTTGAAGATTTCAGCTACGAAGGACAAACGGTGATGCTTGCCCCGGCAACCGGGTTCTACTCAACCCCGGGACGCGGAAAGGACGAAGTGCGCATCAGTTACGTGCTGAATCTTACCGATCTGAAAAACGCTATGAAATGCCTGGAGGAGGGGCTGAAGGTGTATCCCGGGAGGAAGTGAATGGGTGACAGGTGAAATGGTAATAAGGTGACAAGGTGACAAGGTGACAAGGTAACAAGGTAACAAGGTAACAAGGTGACAAGGTGACAAGGTGACAAGGTAACTTGTTGTTGGGAGTTCCTATGGATTTTACCATTTTACCATTTTACCATTTTACCATTTTACCATTTTACCATTTTACCTTGTCACCCTTTTACCTGCTGCCTTCATACAGCAAATACTTTGCCCGTATTTTCCTGAACTTATCCAATCCTATCCGCCACGATTCGCGTATCTGCTTTTCTGATTTTCCTTGTTTGATCTGTTGCTGAAGTGTCGAATTTCCGGCGAGTTTATTAAAGTACGGGGTGAAAAAGGCGGAGTCAGCTTTAAAATCATTGAAAGCCTCAATCAGCCAGGTAAGGATAATTTTCCCCCGCATTTCAGGATGATCAGGAAAATATCGGCGCAGATCCATCCCGCGGCATTCCTGGCCTTCATAAGGCGGATGCAAGCTCCCGCCTGAATTGCGGTGCGGGGTAAACGAAAAGGTTTGCGAATTCCAACCCGGGTGGCCAATCGCTTCAAAAGGAAAAACAGTCCCCCGGCCCACGCTGATGATCGTTCCTTCAAAAAAGCACAGCGAGGGATAGAGGTAAACCGCGTTGATACCTGGCAGGTTCGGCGATGGCTTTACGGGCAGCGAACAGAGCGAGTCATGGGTGTAATTTCCAAGCCTGATCACCCGCAGATTGCACCTTACCTTATTTTTCAGCCATCCTTCTCCGTTTACCATGCAGGCATATTCGCCAATTGTCATCCCGTAAACCACCGGAACCGGGTGCAATCCCACAAAGGAGGTGTACTCTTTTTCAAGGACAGGCCCGTCGACATAAAAACCATTGGGATTTGGCCTGTCAAGGATGATAACCGGAATCTTCGATTCAGCACAAGCCTCCATGACATAGGCGAGGGTGGAGATATAAGTATAAAAGCGAACCCCGACATCCTGTATATCAAAAACCACCATGTCAAGGCCGGCCAGGTCGGCAGGAGCCGGCTTCTTTTTTGCTCCATATAAAGAACGGATCTGGATTCCTGTCGCAGGATCAAGTGTATCGTGCACTGCCTGGCCTGCATCGGCTGAAGAGCGAAAACCATGTTCCGGGGAAAATATCCGTTTAACTGCAAATCCCTCCTTCAACAGAAAATCAACGACATTGACATTCCGCACCACGGAAGCATTGTTTGCCACAACGCCAATATTTTTACCCATCAGCAACGAGAAATACGCATCCACATCCTCTGCGCCTGTTTTCACCTGTGCCCGGATAAAGGCCGGCATTAACAGGAAAAACAATACAAGGCTGACAGCGACCTTCACTTTAGTCCTCATGCGACCGATCAAAAAAAGACATACTTTTGCAAAGTAAACACTTCTTTTAGTTGAATACTGAATTTTTTCTGGCAAAACGCCTGGTTTCGAAGAGCAAGGGGAATTTTTCCTGGACCTTTGTGGTGATCGCTGTTACTTCCATCGCTCTGGGGCTGGCGATCATGTTTGTGGCTGTTGCGATCCTCACCGGGTTTAAAAAAGAGATCCGCGAGAAAGTCGTTGGATTCTGCGGTCATATCCAGGTAATAAAATTCGCCGAAAACACCACCCTTGAGCCTCAACCTGTTGAAAAGAACCAACCTTTTTACTACAAGTTGAAGCAAACCAGCGAGATCAGCCACATCCAGGTTTTTGCAACCAAAGCAGGCATCATCAAAACCAGCGACCAAATCCAGGGTGTGATCCTGAAAGGGATCGGAGCAGACTATGACTGGAGTTTTTTCAACAGCAAGATGGTTGAGGGTCACGGTTTTTCGGTGAACGACAGCATCCGGTCCGACCAGGTGATCGTTTCCCGAAAGATTGCCAACCTGCTCAATTTACATGTAAACAATGATTTGCGGATGTACTTCATTGTAGGCAGCACCACGTTGGGCCGAAAATTCAAAATTTCGGGGATCTACGATACCGGGCTGGAGGAGTTTGACAAACTCTATGTGATTGGCGACATTCATCATATTCAGAAAATCAACAACTGGACGGGGAACCAGGTAGGAGGATTCGAGGTTTACCTGAAAAAATTCAGCGACATCGACAGGATGGGCATTTATGTGTATCACCAGATCGGCTTCAGTTTAGATGCCCTGACTATTAAAATGCAGTTTCCGCAAATTTTTGACTGGCTTGACCTTCAGGACATCAACGTATTGATCATCCTGATACTGATCATCCTGGTTTCTTCGACAACCATCATATCCACCCTGCTTATCCTGATCCTTGAACGGACAACCATGATAGGTATCCTTAAAGCCCTGGGTATGCGCAGCATAAATATCAGGAAGATGTTTTTATACAATGCATTTTACATCGTAGGATGGGGAATGCTGTGGGGGAACCTCCTTGCATTCACCTTATGTTTGCTCCAAAAGAAGTTCGGGATTGTCACCCTTTCGGAAGAATCGTACTATGTTTCGGTAATCCCGATAAACCTGGACTTCTGGAATATACTCCTGATCAACCTGGGAACGATGGTGGTTTGTTACCTGATCTTCATCATCCCTTCATTCATCATCTCACGGGTAACACCGGTAAAAGCGATCAGATTTAGCTAAAGCTCGCCATTCCTGTTATTTAAGTTCAGGATAAATCAGATCAAGCCAGCACCGGAGATATAAAAGGTAATCCAGGGCATTTTTCATATATTTTTCAGGGATGGTCGAACCGTGCCGGGGCAGGATCAACAAGGATGGCTTCCTGTCCGTCGACAATTAAAAAGGTATTGCACCTGAATGCCGCCGGTTCAGGCGCTCCAAGCCAGTAAACTGGTCATCCTGGTAAAGCGGTGTGGACTTGTCGCAGTTTCCTGTAAACATGCGCCCAAGTTCAACCAGATCAATCGTGATCATGAATTCTCCTGTTAGCCTTTCGTGTGAAGCCCGCATTCCTTGAACTGTGGCGATTCCCACCACCACCGGCCCGAACGGACATCCTCGCCCGGCTGCACTGCACGGGTGCAAGGCAAACAGCCGATGCTTGGGAATCCTTTCCCGTGCAATTCGTTAACCGGAATTTTATGATCCCGGATATACTGCCACACATGGCCGTCGCTCCAGTCGATGAGCGGGTTTACCTTCATGATCTCCAGCGAGGGATCCCATTCGATCATACGTGCTTGCGCACGGGTTACCGACTGTTCCCTGCGCATGCCGGTAATCCACACTTCTTTCCCGGCCAGCGCCCTTGTCAGGGGCTCTTTCTTCCTGATATGGCAGCACAGTCTCCGGTTTTCAATACTTTCATAAAAAAGGTTTATGCCAAGCGAATTCACCATATTTTCAACGTGGAGGGCATCCGGAAAACAGATGTCAATATCAATGTCATACTTTTGCCGGGTTACCTGCATCAGGTCATAGGTTTCCTGGAAGAGCCGGCCGGTATCGAGTGAAAAGATGCTGACCCCGGTTTTGCATGCTGAAAGCAAATGGGTGATCACCTGGTCTTCAGCACCAAGACTGGTTGAAAAGGCTATTTTACCGTGGTATTCCGAAACAAACCATGATAAAAGTTCTGCTGGCGGACAATCCTGAAATTTTTCGTTTAAAGCTGCGACTTTTGCTTCCATATTCCCCCTCCTTGTCAAATATTCCGTGAATTTACAAAAAACGCATTTGAGAATGTAAGTTTTTCAGGCAATCCGGCAGTTTTTGTTTTTATCCTTGGCACATTGATGTAATTTTGGCCAAAATCTTTTGATCATGCGAGTACATTTTATTGCCATCGGCGGCAGCGCCATGCATAACCTGGCCATCGCCCTTCATAAAAAAGGGTATGCAATCAGCGGTTCCGACGACGAAATTTTCGAACCTTCAAAAAGCCGTCTTGCAGCCTGTAACATGCTTCCTGACAGCGAAGGGTGGGATGTTTCACGGATAACCACCAACCTTGACGCCGTTATTCTCGGAATGCATGCAAAAGCCGACAACCCTGAACTGCTTCGAGCAAAAGAACTTGGAATAAAAATATTCTCCTATCCTGAATATCTTTATGAGCAGTCGAAAAACAAGAAGCGCATCGTGATCGGGGGCAGTCACGGAAAGACCACGATTACGGCCATGATCCTGCATGTGCTTCAGCATGCGGGCATCGACTGCGATTACATGGTGGGCGCACAGCTTGAGGGATTCGATGTCATGGTGCGATTGACCGAAGAAGCCCCCGTCATGGTCATTGAAGGGGATGAATACCTTACTTCCCCTATCGACCTGAGACCGAAGTTTCACCTTTACAAGCCCGATATTGCCCTGCTTAGCGGCATCGCCTGGGACCATATCAACGTATTCCCCACATTCGAAAATTACATAACACAATTCCGGATTTTCATCAGCCAGGTAACCCCGGGAGGGGTGCTGATTTATTGCAGCGAGGATGAAGAATTACAACGGATCTGCCCGGTGGCACGGAACGATATAAACATCATCCCTTATGGTTTGCCCGCACATGAGATCGATCATGGTATTACCACGATCGATGGTGGCAGCCACAGCTACCCGCTGCGGATTTTCGGGAAGCATAACCTCCTGAACCTGAACGGTGCGCGATTGATCTGCAATCAGCTCGGCATAGCCGACCATGTTTTTTATAACGCCATTGGCACATTCACTGGAGCATCAAAACGGCTGGAACTGATTGCCGTGAATGATACCAGGGCTGTATATAAGGATTTTGCCCATGCCCCTTCAAAGGTTAAGGCCACACTGACCGCAGTGAGGGAGCAGTTTCCCGGCCGGAAGGTGGTTGCGTGTCTTGAACTGCACACTTACAGCAGCCTGAACAAGGAGTTTTTAAGCCATTACAGAGCGACGCTGGATGCAGCTGACGTGGCTGTCGTTTATTTCAACCCCCACGCCCTTTTGGTGAAACGCCTCCCGGAGATCACCCCTGCACAGGTCATAGCGGGATTCGGGAAAGCCGGCATGGAGGTTTATACAAATTCTGAACTAATGGTAACCCGGCTGATGGAGGAAAGCCAACCCGGAAGCGTATTGCTGATGATGAGCTCGGGAAACTATGATGGTGTTGACCTGAAGAAAATGGCGGCAACCTGGGTAGCCTGGTAAGCGAAAAACCCCGTGGCAAGCCACGGGGTTTTTCATGTTCTTATCTTCGCGTCAGGGGATCGGTTACCCGTTCATGGAGATCAGGAATTCTTCGTTGGTATTGGTGAACTTCATGCGTTCTCTAAGGAACTCCATGGCTTCCAGGGGATTCATGTCGGCCAGGTGGTTCCTCAGGATCCAGATCCGCTGGAGTGCATCTTTATCAAGCAGCAGATCCTCGCGGCGCGTGCTGGAAGATACGATGTCGATGGCTGGATAAATCCTTTTGTTAGAAAGTTTACGGTCGAGCTGCAACTCCATGTTGCCGGTTCCCTTGAACTCTTCAAAGATCACCTCATCCATTTTGGAACCGGTTTCAATGAGCGCGGTTGCAATGATAGTTAGGGACCCCCCGTTCTCAATCTGGCGCGCAGCGCCGAAAAAGCGTTTCGGTTTCTGGAGCGCGTTGGCTTCAACCCCGCCCGACAACACTTTGCCGGAAGCGGGTGCAACGGTATTGTATGCACGAGCAAGGCGGGTGATGGAATCGAGCAGGATGACCACATCGTGACCGCATTCAACAAGTCGCTTAGCCTTTTCAAGAATGATATTCGAGATACGGGTATGGCGGTCGGCAGGTTCATCGAAAGTGGATGAGATAACCTCGGCCTTTACGCTTCGCTGCATATCGGTAACTTCCTCCGGGCGTTCGTCGATCAATAGGATGATCATATAAACATCCGGGTGATTGGCGGCAATGGCATTGGCGATTTCCTTCAGAAGGACCGTTTTGCCAGTCTTAGGCTGGGCAACGATCAGTCCGCGCTGTCCGAAACCAATGGGGGCGAACATATCGATGACCCTGGTTGACATGCTTTCATTTTTATGCCCGGTGAGTTTGAATTTCTTCATCGGGAAAAGCGGTGTCAGATAATCGAAAGGAATGCGGTCGCGCACCTCTTCGGGTTTACGGCCATTGATCAGGTCAACCTTGATAAGGGGAAAATATTTTTCACCCTCTTTCGGCGGGCGGATGGTACCGCGAACAGTATCCCCGGTTTTCAGGCCGAACAGCTTGATCTGTGATTGTGAAACATAAATATCGTCGGGGGAATTCAGGTAATTATAATCTGATGAACGCAGGAAACCATAACCATCGGTCATGATTTCGAGTACGCCTTCGCTGACGATGATCCCCTCAAATTCAAAGGTATATTCCTCGCGGTGACGTTCGGGGTATTTGCGTGGGAATTCGCGTTGTTTGCGATCTTCGGCAACAGGCTGGGCAGAAGCATCAGCGACAGTTTCATTTTCACCAGCCTCATTTTCAACCGGTTCAGCAACACCATCGGGCTTCTGGATCACATCGAGCGGATCAATGGCTACGAAGGGTTTATCCATGGGTTCTTCCATATCGAAACGCTCTTCAGGAACATCAATCAGGTCGGGCATGGTCATCTTAACAAATGGTTCGGTGGCTGGCTTTTCCTGGTAAGGCCTGAAAGGTTTGTTTTCCCTGGGCTGGCGTTCTTCACGCGGTGGCCGCTGGTCTTTCGGGGCCTGCTGATCGCGTGGCGGGCGTTGGTCTTTAGGTGCTAACGGTTCACGCGGCGGGCGCTGGTCTTTAGGTGCCGGTGTTTCCCTCAGCGGGCGCGCATCTTTTGATGGCAGAGGTCCGCGGGGGGGGCGTTGATCTCTTGGCGGGCGCTGTTCCCTGGGGGCGCCCTGTTCACGCGGCTGGCCAGGTTCAACACCCTCTTTCTTTTCGGTTTTTTCAAATGGGAGTTCTGGGGTACGGGGCTCTTTGAGGTTGCTTTGGGCAACAGGCTCGCGGGGTCCCCGCGGGGCATCACTCATCTCTTTCCTGGGACGTCCGCGGAAAGGTTTGCTTTGTTCCTGTTTTTCTTTGCTCAGGATATCTTCGGAGGGATTCAGGGCCTGATAATCAAGAATTTTATAGATAAGATCCTGCTTTTCAAGTTTTTCAACTTTGGGGATGTTGAATTGTTTTGCAATCACTCTGATCTCGGCCAGCTCTTTGCTGTCGAGTGAAATAATGTCATACATGATTTATAGTTTAATTGATTGTATAGTCAATGTAAAGATGAACTATGGGTTTGAGGATATGGATTGAAATGGACTGAAATTGCAATAAAGAAACTGCTCGTGGGGATTAAAATCGGTACAAAGATAGACAATAATACTTGATTGTCAATTTTTTTTCCGTATCTTGTTTCCTGTCAACAGAAATCTTTCCTAATTTCGCACCGTTTTAAATGATATCCGTATGCTTCAGCGTATCCAAACCGTTTTTCTTGCCATCGTCGCCATTGCCTCCGTCATGCTCTTCTTCTTTCCACTCGCTAACTATTACAACGACCTTCATGGCAATTATAAATTTTTCATATATGGGATCAAATACATGGATCCCGAGCCCAAGGTGATATTCGGCTCTTTTTTTACAATTCCGTTGATTTTTCTTACTTCCGTCTCTTTTATTTTTTCAGTTGCAGCCATTTTTTTATTTAAAAACCGGTTCCTGCAACTCCGTATCTGCTCCTTTAACATGATCACCAATATTGTGCTGATTATGCTGATCTTTTTCTTTTACGGAACCCGCATCCAGTCCATGACCCAGATCGAGCCTGTATACAACTACATCGGCATGGCCATGCCGCTTGTTTCAATCGTTTTCCTGATCCTCAGCAACAGGGCCATCAAAAGGGATGAGGCGCTGGTAAAGTCGGCGGACAGGCTGAGGTAGCGAAGTGGCGAAATGGTAAAATCGTGAAATGGTAAAATCGTGAAATTGGGTTAGCGGGGGAGGTCGATTAGTTCGAGGTCGCGCATGTTTTTACCGTCGATGACCAGGCGTACAGCCGTGATGGATTTGTGAATGCCATATTTGCTGGCAGCCCCCGGGTTGATGACCAGCATACTGTATTTCTTGTCGTACATTACTTTCAGGATGTGTGAATGGCCGCAAACGAAGAGCAGCGGCTTTTCAATTCCGATTAACGTCCTTGCCCGCGGATCATAACGACCGGGATAACCACCGATATGCGTCATCACCACTTTTACCTCCTCCGCCATGAACACAAGCCTTTCAGGATATTCAGTCCTGACATCCTGCCCGTCAATATTGCCATAAACGGCACGCAGGGGTTTCAACCGGCTTAACTGGTCTGCAATCCCGATGTTTCCCATATCCCCGGCATGCCAGATCTCATCCGAGCCTGAAAGGAATTCAATCACCCGCGGATGAATAAAACCATGTGTATCTGACAGAATCCCAATTTGTTTCATAATTTTACCGGCAGGAATGCCGGGCAAAGATACGAATTGGGGAAATCAGGATGGCGGTAAAATGGGGGGGGATTATATAATTTACGATTTACGATTTACGATTTACGATTTACGATTTACGATTCAATGTCGTTTAGTTAAGTTATAAAGGCTTATAATTCATATAGTAAAGTTTCTTTGGTCGTTTTTTCCTTTCGTTTTTCCTGCCGGGTCTAACGATTTCGGTAGTTTTCCGAAC
>CAIWMX010000002.1 GCA_903913885.1 uncultured Bacteroidales bacterium
ATGCAATCTATACCGCGAGTGCATCGGATATCGCTACCGGCCAGGTACAGTTAACCCTTACCTCAAATGGAATCGGAGCATGTGCAAATGTGAGCGACTTTATGGTACTGAATATCTGGAAATCTGCAACAGCGTTTGCAGGCAACAACGCTTCGATTTGCAACTCCGCCAGTTACCAGGTACTTGATGCCAGTGCAACCAACTATGCCAGTGTATCATGGGCTGCTAACATTTCAGCCACGGGTACCCTTTCTGATGCCAACACCCTGACCCCGACCTATACTCCGGGTGCAGGCGAAACGGGCACTGTAACGTTAACCCTCACGGCTACGCCACAGGGCAGCGGTATATGTTCAGTTGCGACAAGTTCGATGAACATTGTGATTTCCCCGGCAGCGACAGCAGATGCAGGGCCCGGAGGTGTAACCTGCCAAGGATTACCGTACACGGTGCCTGTAGGTGCTGCATCAGTTTCCAATGCTGTTTCTTATTTATGGACAGCACCCGGACCTGGTGTGCTTACCAATGCATCGAACAACCTTACCCCAACGTATACACCGGCTGTCGGTCAGATAGGTGTTGTGACCCTTACACTGACAGCAATTGGCAATGGTGCCTGTGGAACAGTTTCGGATCAGGCTACCATCGAGTTCAAGGCTAGTGCCGTGATTACCTCGCAACCTGCCGGAGCCACAATTTGCAGCGGTTCGGGTCATACAATGACGGTGGTTGTAAGCGGTGGCAGCAATGTCCTGTCATACCAGTGGCAACGTGCAACAAGTTGTTCTTCAAACCCGTTGGATTGGACCAATATCAGCGGCGCAACGAATAACAATTACACCGCGGGTTCACTTTCATCAACAACCGCCTATCGTGTCAACATTACACAATCCGGTTTCAGCTGCAGTGACCTTACTTCTGTGTGTGCAACTGTTAATGTTGTTCCGTCGGCAATTGTCTCTGCCGGTCTGAATGACACGATTTGTGCAGGTTCTGCTTTTGTAATGCAGGCTACGGCATCGAATTACACGTCGCTTCTCTGGAGTACTTCCGGAGACGGATATTTCAACAATCCTACGATGCTGACCCCAATTTACACGCCAGGCACTGCAGATAAGGTGCTGGGTCATGTTAATCTGACACTTACGGCGGGCAGTGCTGCTCCATGCAATACTGCATCTGCTGCAATGACGTTGACAATCCATCCTGCCCCAACGGCGAATGCCGGCCAGGATGCAACGATCTGCGAAACATCTACCAACTACATCTGTAACGCAACTGCAACAAATTATACCAGCTTCAACTGGTCAACTACCGGTTCGGGAACATTCAATGACATTCATATCCTGAACCCGATTTATATTCCAAGTGCGGCTGATATCGCCAACGGTTGCGTCTTCCTGGTACTGCATGTAAATGCAAAACATCCGTGCGAAAATATCACGGATACCATGAAGCTCTGCATTAATAGAATCCCGGTTGCTGATGCAGGACCCAACGATATGATCTGCCAGGGATATTCTTACCAGTTGAATGGTTCTTCAGCGCAGTATTATGGAGATATGACCTGGTCTACCTCAGGAACAGGGACCTTCAATGATCCGAAGACCCTCCACCCGGTTTATACACCCAGTTCCGCTGACATCGCAGCAGGCAGTGTTACTTTAACCATTTCGCTCACTGCCACATCACCCTGTCCGAACGTAAGTGACTTCATGGTGCTGACCATTCACCTGAACCCAGTTCCTACGGCTCTGGTTGCGTCAAATGTCAGCTGTCATGGTTTTAGCAATGGATCGGCTACAGTCAGTGTAAGCAGCGGAACTCCTCCGTATACCTATGTTTGGAACGATAACCTTGCCCAGACGACTCAAACCGCAACCGGGTTAATTGCCGGAACCTATTCGGTAACCGTTACAGACAGTTTTGGTTGTAAAGGGACTTCAAGTACCGTCATCACGGAACCTGCACAGGTATTAACAGCCACTGCGTCACAGTCGCAGTCGGTACTGTGCAAGGGAGGCAACGGTGGTATCGCTACGGTCACTGCTTCCGGCGGCACGCCTGCATATTCGTATGTCTGGAATACACTCCCGGTTCAGAGCACGCAAGCTGCAACCGGCCTGATAGCCGGGACTTATACGGTAACGGTAACTGACGTGCATTTCTGTACGACAACTGCCACCACAGTGATAACCGAACCTTCGGCCGCCCTCGCCGCCACCATTACAGCACATACGGATGTGTTGTGCCATGGTGGAAACAATGGCAGCCTGGAAGTGAGTGTGTCGGGAGGTACCCCCGGGTATATATATTTGTGGAATACAACTCCGGCCCAGACAACAGCAGCTGTAAACGGGCTCACTCAGGGCACTTATGTGGTAACAGTTACAGATACTCATTCGTGTACAACAACCGCAACCGCCGTGATCACTGAACCTGCTGCCGCACTGGCCGCTTCCATCAGCACACAAAATAATGTATTGTGTCATGGTGGAAACAATGGCACAGCAACAGTCAGTGTGTCAGGAGGAACACAGGCTTACGCTTACCTGTGGAGCAACTCCCAGACAAATGCTACAGCGTCTGATCTGACAGTGGGTACATATACAGTCACCGTGACAGATGCCCATTCCTGCACCACCACAACCAGCGCTACGATCACGGAACCTGCAAGCGCATTATCAGCCATTGCCGTACAAACACATTCCGTGTTGTGCAAGGGTAATAATGATGGCATTGCATCGGTCACTGCTTCTGGCGGCACACCCGGATATAGTTACCGCTGGAATGACGCGGCAGCTCAAACTGGCAATATTGCCACGGGTCTTGTAGCCGGCACTTATACGGTTACGGTTACGGATTCGCACTCCTGCACGACAACAGCTTCCACAATTATTACAGAGCCTTCGGCCGTGCTTGCAGCCTCAATTTCCGCGCATACAGATGTTGCATGCCACGGTGAAAACAATGGCAGCCTTTCAGTGAGCGCTTCAGGCGGCACCCCGGGATATGCCTACTTATGGAATACCACTCCGTCGCAAACAGCCTCTGTTGCAACGGGTCTTATCCATGGCACCTATACCGTGACAGTAACTGATACACATTCATGTCAGACAACTGCGACCGCTGTGATTACTGAACCTTCAGCTTCACTTGAAGCCGCCATAGGCGCACAAACAAATGTGCTGTGCCACGGCGGAAACAATGGAAGTGCAACGGTGTCAGTCTCTGGAGGTACTTTAGCCTATACCTACCTGTGGAACAATGCTCAGACATCGGCCACAGCTTCATCTCTCACAGCAGGCACC
Organism: uncultured Bacteroidales bacterium; assembly: GCA_903913885.1. Classification (GTDB taxonomy): domain Bacteria; phylum Bacteroidota; class Bacteroidia; order Bacteroidales; family FEN-979; genus CAIVAT01. Next base: position 3,312 of record CAIWMX010000002.1, read on the forward strand.
TACACGGTTACTGTGACAGATGCCCATTCATGTGCAACAACAGCAACTGCAACGATAACCGAACCGGGGGCCTTGTCTATTGACGGCACGATCACACCAGTTACCTGTTATACATATAGTAACGGTGCTGTCAATGTTATCTACTCGGGTGGCGTAACGCCGTATGCATACCTGTGGAACAACGGGGCAACGACGGGAAGTATCGGCGGACTTATTGCCGGGACTTACAGCGTAATTTTAACTGATGCTCATTCATGCACCCTGTCACAAAGCTGGATCGTTACCCAGCCGGCTGCATGGTCGGTCGATATTACCGGGCCTGATGCTATCTGCTGCAATCCTGCAGGAACACCTGCACAATATTGTGCAAATGTCAGTGGAGCTTACTCACAGCCGCTCACATACCAGTGGGACATCCAGGGAGGCTCCATCGTCTCCGGGGCGAATACTTCCTGCATCAATGTGATCTGGAGTTGTTGCGGACAGGGTTCTGTAACCGTTGTTGTAACAAAGGCAGGCGGATGTCAGCTGACTACTGTAAAGACCATTACAACCAGTCCGACACCTGCGCCTGTGATTACAGGACAGGTACAGGTCACTCCCGGCCAATCTGCAACCCAGTATTGCACGCCGTTTGTTTCCGGACACCTCTATTCATGGTCGGTGGTCGGGGGTAGTGTCACTGCAGGACAAGGAACAAGTTGTATCTCTGTTGTGTGGGGATCATACCCGTCATGCGGCTGCGGTTCAGTATCCGTGTCTGAAACGTCGAATGGATGTACAGGTACTGCAACCTTCCCTGTTACAATCATCCCGCCGGCTGTTGTGAAGATCTCCGGTTTTGTATCATACGATAACACCAGTATGACCAAAATGAATGGCGTAACCATTCAACTCCGGAACTCCTCTAACATGATAGTGGGAACAACTGTGACCAGCAACAACCCTGTAACCAACCAGCCTGGTTATTATGCCTTCATGGATATTCCGAATGATACCTACCACCTGAGTGGCAGTTATAACGGAACCTGGGGCGGCAATAACGCAACCGACGCACTTATCGTACAGCTTAGCATCGTAGGATCATATTCGTTAAGCGGACTGAGGGCCATTGTGGCTGATGTAAACGCAAGCTCGACCATCACGGCACTGGATGCCCTCTATATTAAACTGAGGACGGTTGGATCGATTAGCTCTTACCCGGCCGGTGACTGGAAAGTAGCAGATTCAACGGTTATCCTGTCAGGACCAGCCTTACCGATCGATCTGAAGGTGCTTTGCTATGGCGACGTCAATGGTTCCTATATCCCTGTTGGCTTTAAGGAAACAACTTTCCTTTCAGTTATTGAAGATGGTGTGATGACAGTCCCTGTTGGGGAGCCGTTTATTTACAACATCCACAGCAGCAGGGAAGCTGACCTTGGGGCCATGACCCTGTTTATGGGTTATGACGCTGATCGTTTCGAAATAGTCGATGTTGCCAGTGCGCTCGATGGTTTGAAATACTCCATCGGCAACGGTAAGATCGCTATTGCATGGGCAGATACAAAACCATTAAAAGTCAAGGCCGATGATCTTGTGTTGAGCCTCAATATGCGTGTAAAGGAAAAATTGACAGAACCGGCGCGCGTGTTTGACATCAAGGCCGGCAGCGAATTTGCCGATATCCTTGCCAAACCGTATACCGACTATAACCTGAAGATGCCAAACCTGATGACACCTGATGGTACAGGTGGAATCACTCTGTTCAATTACCCCAACCCGTTTGCCAACACGACGAGCATCTCCTATACGCTGCCACAGGATGGGCACTCCAGACTTGTATTGACCGATCTCTACGGCAATGTGATCCGTACATTGGTCGACCGACAGGATAAGGCCGGCACCCATACGCTCGCAGTTGATCCTTCCGAACTGAACATGGCCGCCGGAGTTTACCTCTATAAACTGGTATTCGACAGCCCATCAGACACCTATGTAAAGGTCAATAAGATGGTCTTTACGCGATAACTTGCGGGGAACTTTGGTCATCCCCGTTTAAACTGCAACCCGGCAGAACTGGTCGATTTTATCCAGACTGCCGGGTTGTTTTTTGGCGCAAAATCAAGGCCGCTAAAAATATTTTATACTAAGTGTTGCATAATATAAGTATACATATTATATTTGCAGAATAATATAAACTTAACTTATAACCTTATGTGGCACAAAACATATTCAACAGAAACGAATGAAGTATCAGGTCTTCAGGTATGGACCGTATTAACCAACATCAACAATTGGGGTGACTGGGATGATGAAATTGAATGGATGGAACTGAAGGGAGAATGCAAAATTAATGCCGAATTCTACCTTAAGCCAAAGGGAGGGCCCAAAACAAAACTGACCGTTACCCAATTCGAAAAACCAGTGATATTTGCAGATGTCGCGCATTTGCCCCTGGCCAAAATGCACACGATCCATACCCTGAAACAAAGCCCGACCGGATTGACAATCCAGGTTGATATTAAAATTACCGGATTGCTGGCTTTCCTATGGAGCAGGGTGATTGGCCAGAAGCAAATTGACGGGGGCGAGGCACAAAACCGGCGACTCATTGCAAAAGCGAAAACAGTATGAAACGGGGAAAAAGTAGTTTTCAGGTTGAAAAGGCTGAAGACAGTCCCGGTTTTTTATTGTGGCAGGTGACAAATTTATGGCAGCGTGAAATTAAAAAGGCGCTGGAGCAATATGGGCTGACACATGCCCAGTTCGTATTGCTCGCCAGCACACACTGGTTAACATTGAACCGGGAGGAACTTACGCAAACGGCGCTTTCCACGCATACGAAAATTGATCAGATGACTACCTCCACCGTGCTGCGTACGCTACAGAACAGAGGATTCCTGAATCGGGAGGAACATTCAACCGATACCAGAGCCAAAACAGTCACGTTGACGGCCAAAGGACTTGAAATAACAAAAAAGGCAGTTAAGACGGTCGAAAAATTTGACAACGATTTTTTTCAAACATTGGGAGCCCGGTCCGGCGAATTCAACGAAATACTCCTGGCATTGCTGACCGGAAATACGGGAACATGATTTTCTTCGAAGGATAATCAGCGGATTACCGGAAAAGATTTTTATTTTTGATTTCTTTTAAGCTAATTCCCTATGTCCGGATCACAGAATGTTCTCAATCCCAAGAAATACTATTTCATTGATACCTCCTTCAACCTGCTGATGAAACGAAGGATATACCAGATCCTGCTTATCTCCAGCACCTATGATTCATTCATGCTCGAGGAGGATGGCCGCATCGATGAAACCATCTTCATGGAGTATGTATCGCTTAACCTTCGCTATCCCCCGCAATTCATTAAGGTGACGTCTGAAGAGGAAGCCTTTGAAGTGCTGGAGGACAAACGGATCGAACTGGTCATATCCATGCTGAACATCGAAAAGACTGACACGTTCGATATTGCCATGCGGATCAAAAAGCAGTACCCGAAAATCCCCATTGTCGTATTGACACCATTTTCGCGGGAAGTCAACCTGAAACTTGCCGAAAAGGACCTGAGCGCGATTGACTACGTGTTCAGCTGGCTTGGCAATGCCGGCATCCTCCTGGCGATCATCAAACTGATCGAGGATAAAATGAACATCGACCAGGATGTGAAGGAGGGCGTTCAGGCTATCCTGCTGGTTGAAGATTCAATCAGATTTTACTCATCCTACCTTCCCAATATTTATAAGATCCTGCTGAAACAATCCAAAACCTTCATGGCCGAAGGGTTGAACGAGCATAACAAGATGCTCAGGATGCGCGGACGCACAAAGATCCTCCTGGCCACCAACTACGAGGAGGCGGTGAACATGTGGGAAAAATACAAAAATAACCTGCTTGGCATCATAACCGATATTTCGTTCATGAGGGCAGGGGAGACGGATAAGCAAGCCGGGATCAGGTTTGTTGAAAAGGTTCGGGCCGAGGATGAATACATGCCCATCCTGTTTCAATCAACAGATACTGAGTATGAATCGCTTGCCAGGGAAATGAAGGTTGGATTCCTAAATAAGAATTCAAAGACCCTGTCGATAGAACTCAGGAACTACATCACCGAATATTTTTCGTTTGGTGATTTTATCTTCATCGATCCCCGGAATGGCCGCGAAATCACCCGCGCGGTTGACCTGAAATCGATGCAGGATAAGATTTTCGAGATTCCCGACGACTCGCTGCTCTATCACATGCAGCGCAATCACTTTTCAAAATGGCTCAATGCAAGGGCGTTATTCCCCATTGCAGAGATGTTCAGGGAAGTGTCGGTCAACGCTTTTGCCAACGACATGGATGAGGCGAAAAGATACCTTTTCGACGCTATCACGGCGTTCCGCATCAACAAGGCCAAAGGGGTGATCGCTGATTTCGACCGCGACCGGTATGATGAGTATCTTCAGTTTGCACGCATCGGCGAAGGTTCCATCGGCGGTAAAGCCCGGGGGCTTGCTTTTCTTGATTCCCTGATCAAGCGAAACCGGCTGACCGACCACTATGAGGATGTGGTGATCACCATACCGCGCACGGTGGTGCTTGGCACCGATATCTTCGACGAATTCATGGAGGAGAACAACCTGTTCGAATTCGCCATGTCCGATCGCAGCGACAAGGAAATCCTTGCCCGGTTTGTCAAATCGCGCCTGCCCTTCAGGATACACGAAGACCTTTACCGTTTCATCTCCTGCATCAACAACCCGATCGCCATCAGGTCTTCGAGCCTGCTCGAAGATTCACATTACCAGCCGTTTGCAGGTATTTATTCCACCTACATGATCCCGAACATCAAGTTTAACGACCGGCTGATGATCGACAAACTGAGCGAGGCGATAAAAAGTGTTTATGCCTCTGCCTACTTCAAAGACAGCAAATCATACATGGCGGCCACCCTCAACATGATCGACGAGGAAAAGATGGGCATTGTGTTGCAGGAGGTTACCGGCCAGAGGTATGACGACCGTTTTTACCCTGCCATATCAGGTGTTGCCCGTTCAATTAATTTTTACCCGCTTGCTCCGGAGAAGGCCGAAGATGGTATTGCGAATATAGCCTTCGGATTGGGAAAATATATCGTTGACGGGGGCAATGGGATCAGGTTTTCACCAAAATACCCGAAAAAGATCCTGCAACTATCAACCCCGGAACTTGCCCTTACCGATACCCAGAAATTCTTTTTTGCGCTCGATCTCCGACCCGAAAGTTTTTCGCCCGACACCGATGACACGGTAAACCTGATGAAACTTCGTATAAAAGATGCTGAAAATGACCCCGTTCTTAAACTTGTTGCATCTACTTTTGATTATGAAAGCCATCAGCTGAAAGACGGTACTCTGGCTAGTGGGAAACGCCTCATTACTTTTGCACCTTTGCTCCAGCATGGAACATTTCCGCTGGCCGAGATTCTGGCCCAGGTCCTGGAGATCGGTCAACGGGAAATGAACAAACCGGTTGAAATTGAATTTGCTGTCAACCTCGATATGCCCAAAGGGCAGCCGAAAGTATTCAGCCTGCTCCAGATTCGCCCCATTGCCGGGCGGGATGTGACAATCAGCATCAACCCCGACATTATCATGAAAGATAAAACCCTGATGATTTCAAATTCAGCTCTCGGCAATGGCATCATCAAAGGAATATACGACTTCGTTTATGTTAAGCCAGAAGTGTTCAGTGCCGCGCATAGCTTGGAAATTGCCTTGCGGCTCGAGAAACTGAATGAAAAATTTCTTGAGGAAAAAAAATTCTATATTCTGGTGGGTCCTGGACGGTGGGGAACGAGCGACCCTGCACTGGGGATTCCAGTCAAATGGCCAGCCATAAGCGCCGCCCGCATCATTGTGGAATCAGGGCTCGACCACTACCGCATCGATCCCAGCCAGGGCACACACTTCTTCCAGAACCTGACTTCATTCAGGGTAGGCTATTTTACCATCAACCCCTTTATCAATGACGGTTTTTATGATATCGGCTACTTAAATAGTAAGCCGGCTTGCAGTGAGGATGAGTTTATCCGCCATGTACGGTTTGATTCACCAATGCGCATCGAAATTGACGGGAAAAAGAATTTTGGGGTGGTATACAAGCCGGAGTTGTGAGGTAGCGAAACACAAGTCTGCAACACAGCAAATGTAACCCTTATAGATAGTTTCCCGTTTAACATGATCGATACCGGTCTGATTCAACATCAAAACAGACCAGGAACGGCGATATGTAAACAAATTCACTAGTTGTCCGGGAAATGCCAGGTTGTCAAATATTTTTATGGCGTTCCCAACACATCATTTTCGCAACATGTTAGGAAGTCACGTGAAGTTACACGGTATTTATTACTAAGTTGCGAAATTGTTTTTATTAAAACCAAATATATATAAATGTTGTAAGCATTATACAATCAGTGTTTTATCTTTACAAAATGATTTTTTTGTCCTGTTTTTTTACGATCTTTGCAAAAAATTATTAAAATAATTTGAGTTTATCCCTGGTTGAGACAACTTTGTGTAAAATTAAAATGTTTACTTTGTCAATGATCAGTTCTGTTTTTTTACTAGTCCTGTTAAAACATTTGGATGCAGTCAGCTGCCAGATGATAATAAGATGTTGCGGTTCAGGGCATGGAAAGCGAAGCAGGGCTGGAATTCCGCCAGTTTACTGGCAGTTGAAGGGTTTAATTGATTGTTATTGCCCTGTGAAACTTGTTTCACAACAGTAAATTGTTTATTTTCACATCGGATCTATGATAACATATGTAATTATGAAACGATATCTTCTAATTTTTACTGTTTTTTTCCTGGTAGCGTTCACCACCAGCCGCGGCCATGCACAAACCCTGTTTGCCTCGTCGACAACTTACTGCGAGGGATCAAACGGGGTTACCTTCGGGGTTAACAATTCTGTTGCAGGAAATTCATACACGCTGCAGCAACTGCTAACCAGCTGGACAGATGTTGAGACCATCACAAGCGTTGCCGGGGGAACAGTTTCATTTCTCGGGCAATATTTATCAGGATCATACAGGTTAAAGCTTACGGTGATAACAATTAATATTACGCAGACCAATCTTCCCGAAAACGTATATAATGTCACAGGGGGCGGGGGGTATTGCAGCAATACGGTAATCTATCCCAGCATTGGGTTAAGCGGAAGTCAGACGGGGTCTTCCGGCGTTATATACAAACTGTATAAGGATGGTTTATTTTATAACAACATCTGGGCTCCGGGTACTGGTGGACCAATTGCATTTGGACAATTTTCAGCCCCTGGCGTTTACACGGTAAAAGCTGAAAGAAACGGTTGCCTGCGTGATATGTCAGGCAGTAAAACGATCACGATTTATACAGCTCCAACTGTGAGTTTCACGACAACCAACCTCCTTCCTCCCAATCAATGCGGTGCCGTCTCCTTCACACCGTCAATATCCTATTCACCTCCTGGGTCTGTAACACCTTATGTCTACAACTGGACCTTTGGGGCCAGCAGCAATCCCATCAGTTCAACATCCGCTGCCCCAACCTGCCAGTTTCCGGCCTATGGCACGGGAACCCAGTCATTCCCGGTTACCTTGCTCGTAACCGATAACAATGGCTGTCATGGCTCCTCGTCCAGCAACGTTACCGTACAGCAGCGGCCGGATGCAACGGTTGAATCGCAGAACGGATTCTGGAATAACTGCAATGCAGCTCCAAACGCATCGCAGATCGTTACCATTGTCAACAAATCTGTCACCGCCGCTACTAACACAGGGTATACTGTCAATTGGAATGACCCGCTGGCGCCAGGCGTTTTATCCTTTACGCCAGCCCAGTTTCCCTATAATGGCACATTAACTCATACCTATACCCAAAAAGGGACGTTCCTCCTCACAATAACAGCCAGCGGCCCCCCTACGACCTGTGTTGATACCAAAATATTTCCGTTATTCAACGGATCAACGCCAACCGGGGGAATTACCTATGGACCCGGTATCCTGGAAGGGTGCAAACCTCATAATATTACTTTTTGGTTATCCGGTGATGCACAATATAATGCGCCGACAACTTTTTATTATTTCAATTTTGGCGACGGCAGCGCTCCTCTTACGTTTACACAGGAGACGATGCCCCCCCTCGATCCTGATGGCAAATATCATATTACACATAGTTACAATGCGATATCTTGCCTGTTACCGGGAAACTCATTCACCCTGACTAATTATATTAAAAACCCCTGCGATTCGATTTCAAACAATATTGGCGGGATAAAAATTTCGAAAAAATCCTCATCTGACTTTTTACGGACTGAATTCCCAAGCGACCCTATTTATGTGTGCGCCGGCGTTCCCCGTGTCTATACCAACAATACCGACATGGGGTGTATCATTTATGGCGGACAATCCTATAACACCACGACCTATCAATGGGACTTCTTTAACGACGGCACCATTGAAAGTCTCGTAAAGGATCCAACCTTTACTTTTCCTAACCCGGGACTGTATTATGTCAAACTCGACTCCTATACGGGTGAGTCGATTCCCGGGAACTGCGGCGACAGTGTGATCATACGCCAGGTGTGCGTGCAGGCGGTCCCTGTTGCCGATTTCACCATTCCTGCGACACTATGCGTCAATACACCCTTTATTCCTGTTAATAACAGCACTTCGGGACCGGCTTGCGCTCTTCCTCATTATGCCTGGGCCGTATCACCCAACTCTGGATATACTTTTGTTGGTGGAACGAATGTAAACAGTTTTCAGCCAACCTTTAATTTTACAGTGCCGGGAGCTTATGCCATCACGCTCATCCTGACCGTTAACTCAGGCCTATCAACCTGTAACACGGTTACCGACCAGCAAATCATCATCATCAAGGGCCCCCCTTCAATAACAGTAAATCAGCCACCACCCATCACATTATGCGGCCCGGGAAATGTCAGTATGGCCACGCTGGTTTCATATAATGCAAACATGGGGGTGATCACCGATTACCTCTGGACAGTTTCGCCTCCGACTGCTGTCATTTCTGACCCCACCATTCCTTTTCCAACCATCACCATTCCGGGAAATATTTCACAGACCTACACCTTGACAGTTTCCGTTGCAAACGAATGCGGCACCACTTTGTCGGCCCCGGTCACCATTGATGTAACCCAGACCATAAGCAACAATGTCATCACCTATCCGCCACCCGGCCTCACGGATGTTTGCAGCGGGATGACAATCAGCGACATTGTCGGGAATGTCCCCTCAGGAGGCAACGGCTTGTTTACGTATCAGTGGTTTATTGACGATGGGAGCGGGTGGACACTCATCAACGGGTCAACAGGGGGTACTTTACATTATACACTACCCCTGACCGCGGACCCTACGAAATTCAAGCGCAGGGCAACATCGGGCAGTTGCACGGCAGAGTCAAACCAGATGGTTTTTACCATTTATCCAGCGATTCAGAACAATACGATTTCAGCACCGCTGAACCTGTGCAGTGGGGCAACACCGGCTATTGTTACCGGTTCGACACCGACACAGGGCAATGGAACGTATACCTACGAATGGCAGCAAAGTACAGATTCCCCGGCATTTGTTACATGGGTGGATGCACCAGCACCGTTTAACCAGGTAAATTACACCCCGGGGGCATTGACCCAAACTACGAGATACAAACGAATCGTTCATTCCGGCGTTTGTGACCTGGCGAGCAATGTTGTTGAATACACGGTTTACCCTGTGCCGGCTGTTTCCAGTGCTCCCATGTTGACGATTTGTTCAGATGTCGCATTAAACTATCAGATAACAAGTACAATAACCGGGACAACTTATGCATGGACCGTAACGGATCTTTCGGGCGGTGCGATTACCGGCTGGAACAATTATCCGGGCGGAGCTGTGTCGATCATTCCGGATGTACTTACAAACAATTCATTGGTTAATAAAACCATCCAGTATACGATCACGCCAACGGGGCCGGCACCTGCATTTTGTATCGGGACACCCTTCATTTTAACCGTCACCGTCCGGCCGAAAATAACCAGTACTTACACTGACCAGAGTATTAATGTCGGGACAAGCACTATTATTACGGGTGCCGTTTCCGGCGGAACAACTGCATATACCTATTCCTGGGCACCCGTCAACATGTTGTTGCCTGGTGAGAGTTCCCAGGCCAATCCGCATACTGTGATTTTAAATTCATCACAAACCTATACAGTAACAGTTACTGATGGGGCAGGATGCCAGTTTGTAAAGACCATAACAGTATCCACCAACGGTTTGCCAATTACGGTTTTACTGACTGCCAACGACCCGGATCTGAAGATTTGCGAAGGCACCATAATCACCCTTACAGCAACTGCATCAGGCGGGGGAGGAGGGGGCATCCCCGGGAATTATTCCTATGTGTGGTCAGGATTGCCGGGATTGGTTACCTACATTCAGCCATGGATCGTTCAGTTTATTCCGGCAAACCTGGGTGGTAATAATTACAGTGTGGTTGTCGGTGACGGATTTACTACGACCATGGCAAGTATTGTGATAACCGTGAACAAAATACCAACGGTTACCAGTGCCGTACTGAAGCAGATTTGTTCAGGCGAGGATGTGAATTATACCCCTACAGCCGATGTTCCGGGAACAACCTTTACCTGGGTGAGAAGTACCAATCCGTGCGTTACGGCACCCGGGGCCAATACAGGAACCGGGCCGATAAGTAATGTACTGGCCAATATCTGCAACACAGTTGAAAGCATCACCTACACCATCACACCGACCGGTCCGGCGCCAACCCTCTGCATCGGGACACCCCTGGTACTTACCGTGGATGTCATGCCGGTTGCAGCCATTACGAATGCTTCAAATACCCAGGCTGTCAATGCAGGTTTGCCTACTGTTGCGGTAACATTCACCTCCAACGTAAGCGGTGTGAATTTTCACTGGCAGTTCGCCAGCGTCTCCTGTCCCGGTTATTTCGGAACCTACCTGACAAGCGGCAACACCTCCGTGATTCCTTCACAAACTTTTACGATATTGCCGGGCGGGCCACCCTCCTGCCAGATATGCTACACGGTGAATGCCTATATTATTTTACCCGGGGGCAAAGAGTGCTGGGGGCCGTCATTTACATACTGTTATACTGTCAACCTGCAGCCAGCAACGTACAACCTCATTTGCCCTGCACCGCCCTGCGAGGGATCCATCGTGTCGGTTACCCTGGCAGGCTCTGATGTTGGTGTGAATTACCAGCTATACAGGGATGGAGGGCTGCTCGCCGGTTCTTCGCAACCCGGATGCAATTGTCCGATCGTTTGGAACGGGATCACATCCGGGGGGACCTATTCCGTTATCGGGACCAACAGCAGTAACGGGGTATCGATACCCATGAACAACGTTTGCGTGGTATCCTACAACCCCAATCCGGTGGCAAATTACGTGCTGAGCTCAACAGGTGTTTGTCTCGGCGACATCATCACACTCAATGGCAGTCAGCCCAATATTAACTATGAACTTTTTCTCAATAACGGATCAACCTGGGAGATTCATCCCGGTCCGGGAGCGTTGAATTTTACACAAACGAACTCCCCCGGGACTTACACTGTCAGGGCCACCAATATTCTGACAGGATGTTTTTCCTGGATAAACGGCAGTGTCTTGATCACACCAAACCCTGTGGAGTATTTCTTTGATCCGTCAGGCGATCTGTGTGTTGGCGATAATCTGAACCTGGCAAATTCGCAAACAGGTGTGCTGTATGAATTATGGTGTACCCCATTCACCGGGCCGGGACCAGTCTTTATTAAATCACTCGCCGGATCAGGGTCACCTATATCCTTTGGCAGTCAAACCATTCCCGGAACGTACTTTGTACATGCCATCAAAATCAGTACCCTTTGCGATGTTTATTTCACGGACCATAAGATTTTCTGGGCAAACCCGCAGTTGTTCAATGTAACACCCCAGCCAAGCGGAATACCCAATTGCGGCATGACCACCATCGGGCTGAGCAGTTCGGAACCCGGCTATCATTACTGGGTATACCAGCTTGATGCCTTTGGAGCCCCGTTGGGTTTTCCATACCCGTTTTTTACAGAGAAAATTGGGACAGGAAGTGCACTTGTATTCGGATCAACGGATGATCCGGGCGAATATGTGGTAATTGCCTGGAATCCTGCGAACCTCTGTCAATCCAGGATGAATGGAAGCGTCATCATTCACCTTAACCCTACAAAATACCAGATGGATCCAATAGGCGGACCGCTCTGTGTTGACCAGGGCGTAGGCCAGGAGATAAAATTATTAAATTCGGATGCGGGAATCAATTATACCCTGAATCCGGTTGGAGTTATTAAAGCAGGCGGGGCTGTCCCGTTGAGCTTCGGGGTACAGACCCAGCCGGGAACTTATACGGTAAGCGCCGTGAACCCCCTGTCAGGGTGTACTTCACAAATGTTGGGAAGCCTTGATCTGGAGTTGAATCCAACACAATTTACGATGTACCCTCCGACCGATTTTTGTCCGGGAGAGTATGATATATGGATCAGCGGTTCTCAGCTGAATGTTACCTATACGTTGCATACGCCAAATACGGCCCCGATTGCAAAAGTGGGAACTTCAGGTCCCCTGCATTGGGGCTACCTGTATTATCCGGGTACGTATTATATTGTTGCAGAATATACAGCAAGTTCAACATGCTCCATTGTCCTGGGTACCGTCCACATAAATCCAAGACCCAACGTTTTTCAAATAAAATTCCAGGCTGGAGCGTGTGAGCAGGCTGTAATCGGACTGAACGGCTCACAAGCAGGTGCTACGTATGAACTGTTGCATGCTGATGGTAGCAGCCTGACCCCGCCGGTATTTAACCCGCCCGCCATTACCCCGCCTGCTTCTTTTTATTTTGCATCCGCTCAGCCTGCCGGAAGCTATGTTGTTAAAGCGACCAATCAATTCGGCTGTGATACCGTCATGAACGGCACGGCTGTTGTATTTCCGCTACCGGTGCCAACCATCAGCGGACCCGCTCCCGTATGTGTGGGAGTCCCTGGTCAGGTTTACATTACTGAGTCGGGAATGACAAATTACAACTGGCTTATTTCGTCAGGAGGCTTGGTAACAGCAGGAGGCACTGCCACGAGCAATTCGGTTACCATCACATGGAATACGGTAGGAACACATACCGTCAGTGTCAATTACCTGAACGGGAATGCCTGTACGGCTTTAACCGCTACGGTACTCAATGTCACAGTTAATCCTGCAGGCCAGGTGAACGATCCACCCGATCAGATGCTTTGTAACGGGATCATGACTCTTCCCGTTGTCTTTACTACCACCAATCCTGGTACAACAACGTATACCTGGACGAATGATCAATCCTCCATCGGCCTGGCATCTTCGGGAAGCGGCGATATAGGTTCCTTTGCAGCTATAAATACGGGAAGTTCCCCGGTCATTGCGACCATCACTGTCACGCCAAACTCCTCCAGCGGAGGAATCACCTGTGCCGGAATACCCCAGTCCTTTACCATCTCAGTAACCCCGACAGCACAAGTCAACGACCCGGCTGACCAGATTTTATGCAATGGGGATATCACAACCCCGGTAATTTTTTCTACGAACAATACAGGAGGGACGACAACCTATTCGTGGTCGAATGATCATCCCTCGATCGGGCTTGCATTGTCAGGGACCGGCAATATTCCCGGGTTTGCAGCCACCAACCCGGGAAGTTCGCCCGTCGTAGCCACCATTGTCGTTACACCGCATTTCTCCTATGGCGGGATAACCTGCAACGGTCCAACCCAGTCGTTCACCATAACGGTAAACCCGGGCGGACAGGTAAATGATCCGCCGGACCAGGTGTTATGTAACACCCAGATGACAACTCCTGTCGCCTTCAGCACCGGGAACACAGGCGGAACTACGACCTATTCCTGGACGAACGACCAGCCCGGCATCGGTCTTGCTGCTGCTGGTACTGGTGACATTGCGTCGTTTGCTGCCCTGAACCCGGGTATCGCCCCGGTAACAGCCACCATTTCAGTCACGCCTCACTACGCGAACGGCGGGATTACATGCAACGGCACTGCCCAATCATTTACGATTACCGTAAATCCCACCGGTCAGGTCAACGATCCGGTAGACCAGGTGTTATGCAATGGCGAGCAAAGCGCCGCCGTGATCTTCGGGACAAATAATACCGGAGGAGCTACCACCTATTCCTGGACGAATTCCAATACCAGTATTGGCCTGGCATCCAATGGCACAGGGAATATATCCGCATTTGTTGTTGCCAATCCGGGTACATCTCCGGTTGTCGCAAACCTCACAGTGACCCCGCATTTCACCAATGCAGGCATCACATGTGTCGGACCGGCGCAAGCCTTCAGCATTACGGTAAATCCGACAGGCCAGGTTAACAATACGCCAAACCAGGTTTTATGTAACGGTGGCCTGACAACTGCAATTTTCTTTACCACCACCAATACAGCAGGAACGACAACCTATTCCTGGACCAACAGTGCGACCAGCATCGGCCTTGCTTCATCCGGAACAGGCGATATTCTGGCATTCAATGCCTTTAACACCGGTACGGCACCAGTGATTGCCACCATTGTTGTTACCCCTCAATATACGATTGGAGGTAAAACCTGCGGTGGCCCTGCACAATCCTTCACCATCACCGTGAACCCGGCTGGTCAGGTAAATCTTCCTCCCAGCCAGGTATTATGCAATGGCGACCTTGCAACAGCTGTGATCTTCAGCACGAATAATTCGGGAGGAACCACAACCTATACTTGGACGAACACCGCCTCACCCATCGGGATCGTAGCTGCAGGGACAGGAAATATTGCCGCGTTTACGGCCACTAATACTGGAACATCCCCTATCATTGCCTCCATTGCAGTTACTCCCCATTTCTCAAATGGTGGAATTGCATGCATTGGCACAACCCAGACCTTTACAATTACTGTTAACCCAACCGCTCAGGTGACCGATCCGCCCGACCAGGTTCTATGCAATGGCGACCTGACAATACCGGTTAATTTTAATACCAACAATACCGGGGGGACTACTACCTATACTTGGATCAACTCTACTACAGGAATCGGCCTGGCTGCCAATGGCACCGGGAACATCCCGGCATTTGTTGCTGCAAACGCCGGGACTTCGCCGGATATAGCCACTATTGTTGTCACACCGCACTTCACCAATGCCGGGATTACCTGCAGCGGACCAACGCAAACCTTTACCATCACGGTTAACCCGGGCGCACAGGTGAATGATCCCCCCGACCAGATACTCTGCAACGGAGCTATGACTGCACCCGTTGTCTTTACCACCACCAACGGTGGCGGGACCACGTATAACTGGACCAATGATCATCCATCGATCGGGCTGGGAGCCAGCGGAAGCGGAAACATAGCCTCCTTTGCTGCTATCAATGCAGGCGGTTCACCAGTTGTTGCAACGATAACGGTTACCCCGCAGTTCTCTGGTGGAGGTATAAATTGTACAGGTCCGGCACAGTCTTTCACCATCACGGTGAATCCAACCGGACAGGTGAACGACCCGCCCGACCAGACCTTGTGCAATGGCGATATCACAGCACCCGTAACCTTTACGACCAGCAACACGGGGGGCACGACAACGTATACATGGACGAACGACCATCCATCCATCGGGCTGGCATCGCCAGGAAGCGGTAATATTGCAGCTTTCACGGCCATAAACACGGGAAGTGTTCCAATCGTGGCGACGATTATCGTTACCCCTCATTTTGCCAATGGCGGCGTCCCCTGCGACGGGCCAAGCCAGTCGTTTACCATGACGGTGAATCCGGGAGGACAGGTAAATGACCCTGCGGACCAGATTTTGTGCAATGGTAATCAGACCACAGCTGTGAATTTCAGCACCGTAAACACAGGGGGGGCAACAACCTATTCATGGACAAACGATCAGGCATCCATTGGCCTGGCCTCCAACGGAAACGGAGATATCGCAGCCTTTACTGCCGTTAATACAGGCAATGCCCCTGTCGTTGCAACCATCGTCGTCACCCCCCACTACTCAAACGGGAGCATTGTATGCAGTGGCGCCTCGCAATCTTATACCTATACAGTGAATCCAACAGGGCAGGTCAACGATCCTGCCAGCCAGGTCCTATGCAACGGCGATCAGAGTGCTGCCGTGATATTCACCACCAGTAACAGCGGAGGAACCACAACATATAGCTGGGTAAATACAAATACCGGCATCGGGCTTGCCGCCAGTGGCACAGGCGACATCTCCATGTTCGTTGTCACCAATCCGGGGATATCACCTGTAGTTGCCTCCATCACGGTGACCCCGCATTTCACCAATGCAGGGATCACCTGTGACGGGCCATTGAAGTCGTTTACCATAACCGTAAACCCGACAGGACAGGTCAACGATCCGCCTGACCAGGTTTTGTGTAACGGAGACCTGACTGCCGCGGTAATCTTTTCAACCAACAATACATCAGGCACGACAACTTATTCGTGGACAAATTCCAACACCTCCGTTGGCCTGGCATCATCAGGTACTGGAAACATCCTGGCATTCAGCACTATTAATGTCGGCACACTGCCGGTAACCGCCACGATCATTGTTACGCCTCACTTCACCAATGCGGGTAAAACCTGTATTGGCCCGGGACAAACCTTCAGCATCACCGTGAACCCGGGAGGCCAGGTAAATCTTCCTCCAAGCCAGGTTTTGTGCAATGGCGACGTTGCTACAGCTGTGATCTTCAGCACCAATAATGCGGGAGGAACTACCACCTATACTTGGACGAACACCTCTTCCAGCATAGGACTGGCAGCTTCCGGCACAGGGAATATCCCTTCGTTTACTGTCTCCAATACAGGGTCAGCACCTGTTATTGCGACCATTACAGTGACCCCGCATTTCTCCGGCGGAGGTGTTAATTGCAACGGTTCGGCACAGACATTTACCATCACGGTGAACCCAACCGGCCAGGTGAACGATCCCTCCGATCAGGTTTTATGCACAGGAGCATCTACGTTACCGGTCGTTTTTATCACCAACAATACCGGGGGCACAACGACATACACATGGGTCAACTCGACCACGGGCATTGGCCTGGCTGCCAGCGGCAGCGGCGATATTCCGGCATTTGTTGCAACAAACGCAGGTTCTGCCCCAGTTGTAGCCACCATTGATGTTACCCCGCACTTCACCAACGCAGGGATTACCTGTAACGGTCCAACGCAAAATTTCACCATCACGGTTAACCCGGGCGGCCAGGTGAACGATCCCCCGGATCAGATCCTCTGCAATGGAGCAATGACTGCTCCTGTCGTTTTCACCACCACCAATGGTGGCGGCACAACATATACCTGGACCAACGACCATCCGTCGATCGGGCTGTCAGCCGCCGGAAACGGCGATATTGGCTCCTTTGCCGCAATCAATCCTGGCGGTTCCCCGGTGATTGCCATCATCACGGTCACTCCTCACTTCACAAGCGGGGGAGTCAGCTGCGCCGGTCCCACGCAGTCCTTGACCATCACGGTGAACCCGACCGGGCAGGTAAATGACCCGCCCGACCAGATCTTATGCAATGGCGACGTCACCAATCCTGTCCTCTTTACAACCAGCAACACGGGTGGAACGACGACCTATACCTGGACAAATGACCATCCCTCCATCGGGCTTGCATCGCCCGGAAGCGGTAATATTGCCGCCTTCACTGCCGTCAACGCCGGCAGCTTGCCCATTGTTGCCACGATTGTCGTTACCCCGCATTTTACCAGCGGCGGCATCACCTGCGACGGTCCGGTTCAGACGTTCACCATGACTGTGAATCCGGGCGGACAAGTAAATGATCCTCCTGACCAGGTTTTATGCAATGGCAGCCAGACTGCTGCAGTAAACTTCAGCACCATCAACACCGGGGGCACGACAACCTATTCATGGACCAATGATCATCCGGCTATTGGGCTTCCCGCCCTTGGCATCGGTGATATTGCCGCTTTTACAGGTACCAATCCCGGCACTTCCCCGGTAATTGCCACTATTGTTGTCACCCCTCACTACACAAACGGTGGCATTGCGTGCACTGGAACCTCCCAGTCATTTACAATAACAGTAAACCCGACCGGGCAGGTCAACGATCCGGCCGACCAGGTGTTATGCAACGGCGATCAGAGTGCCGCCGTAATTTACGCCACAGTCAACACGGGAGGAACAACAACCTACACATGGACAAACTCAAATACCGTTATTGGTCTTGCTTCCAGTGGCATTGGCGACATCTCCATGTTTATTGCCACCAACCCGGGAACATCTCCTGTAGTTAGCTCCATCACGGTAACCCCCCATTTCACCAATGCAGGCGTTACCTGCGACGGGCCAGCTCAAACCTTCACCCTTACGGTTAATCCAACCGGGCAGGTCAATGATCCGCCCGATCAGGTTTTATGCAACGGAGACCTGACGGCTGTCGTAATCTTTACCACCAACAATACAGTTGGCACGACAACCTATACCTGGACAAATTCAAGCACCAGTATTGGCCTGGCATCGTCAGGCACGGGAAACATCCTGGCATTCAGTGCCGTGAACAATGGCACACTGCCGGTGACAGCCACCGTTGTAGTTACGCCGCACTTCACCAACGCAGGTAAAACCTGTAATGGTCCATCACAATTCTTCACGATTACGGTGAACCCGGGAGGACAGGTAAATCTTCCTCCAAGCCAGGTTTTGTGCAATGGCGACAATGCGGTTGCCGTGATTTTCAGCACCAACAATACCGGAGGAACCACGACCTATACATGGACGAATACTTCCTCAGGCATAGGGCTTGCCGCTTCAGGGACCGGAAATATACCTGCATTCACGGTTACAAATACAGGAACATCCCCCATAATCGCCACCATTGTGGTAACACCACATTTCTCCGGCGGGGGAGTTAATTGTCCGGGTCCAGCACAAACCTTTACCATTACCGTAAACCCGACCGGCCAGGTAGCCGATCCGGCCGACCAGGTTCTGTGTACCGGGGCAATGACAATCCCTGTCATTTTTATCACCAACAATACCGTGGGTACAACGACATACACCTGGGTCAACTCGACCACGGGTATTGGCCTGGCTGCCACCGGCACTGGGAACATTCCGGCATTTGCTGCTGTAAACGCTGGTTCATCGCCGGTGCTGGCAACCGTTGTCGTTACGCCGCATTACAGCAATGCAGGGATCACCTGCGACGGGCCCTCACAGACCTTCACCATCACCGTGAACCCGGGCGGACAGGTCAACGATCCTCCTGACCAAATCCTGTGCAACGGGGAGATGACAGCACCGGTTGTCTTCACCACCAATAATACCGGAGGGACGACCTATACGTGGACCAACGACCATCCTTCGATCGGGCTGGCTGCCACCGGCAGCGGGGATATCAGCTCCTTTGCCGTAATCAACCCTGGCGGCTCCCCTGTGATTGCCATCATCACGGTCACGCCTCATTACACAAGCGGGGGAGTCACCTGTGCCGGTCTCACGCAATCCTTCACCATCACAGTGAACCCAACGGGTCAGGTTAATGACCCGCCCGACCAGATCTTATGCAATGGCGACATCACCAATCCTGTCATTTTTGCAACCAGCAATACGGGAGGAACAACAACATATACATGGACGAATGACCATCCCTCCATCGGGCTGGCATCACCCGGAAGCGGCAATATTGCAGCCTTTACGGCCATCAACACAGGCAGTTCTCCTGTCATTGCCACGATTGTCGTCACCCCGCATTTCACCAGCGGAGGCATCACCTGCGACGGTCCAGGCCAGTCATTTACCATCACTGTGAACCCGGGCGGCCAGGTTAATGATCCTGCCGACCAGGTTTTATGCAACGGCAACCAGACAACTGCCGTAACCTTCAGTACCATAAACACCGGGGGAACGACCACCTATTCTTGGACGAATGATCATCCGGCCATTGGGCTTGCAGCCCTTGGCAACGGGGACATTGCTGCCTTTACTGCAACCAACCCCGGCACTGCCCCGGTCATTGCGACTATTGTGGTTACGCCTCATTACTCAAACGGAGGCATAGTTTGCAATGGACCTTCCCAGTCATTTACGATAACGGTAAATCCAACCGGGCAGGTTAACGATCCGCCCGACCAGGTGTTATGCAACGGCGATCAAAGCGCAGCCGTGATCTTTGCCTCGGTCAACACTGGGGGAACAACAACCTACACGTGGGTTAACTCAAACACAAGTATTGGCCTTGCTTCCAATGGAACAGGGGATATTTCCATCTTCGTTGTCACCAACCCGGGAACATCCCCAGTAGTTGGCACCGTCGCGGTAACCCCCCATTTCAACAATGCAGGTGTCACATGCGACGGACCAGTTCAAACCTTCACCATAACGGTAAATCCAACCGGGCAGGTCAACGATCCGCCTGACCAGGTATTGTGTAATGGAGACCTGACCGCTGCTGTAGTCTTTTCAACCAACAACACAGCTGGCACAGCAACTTATACCTGGACGAATTCCAATACCACGATTGGTCTGGCATCAACCGGCACGGGCAATATCCTGGCATTCAGCGCTGTGAACAATGGTACACTGCCGGTTACGGCCACCGTTGTCGTTACGCCGCACTTTACCAATGCGGGTAAGACCTGCATTGGCCCGACACAATCCTTCACTATCACTGTGAACCCGGGCGGACAGGTAAATCTTCCTCCCAGCCAGGTTTTATGCAATGGCGACAATGCCGCTGCCGTGATCTTCAGCACCAACAATACGGGAGGAACCACGACCTATACCTGGACGAATACTGGTTCAAGCATCGGGCTTGCAGCTTCCGGGAGCGGCAATATACCTGCATTTCCTGTCACAAATACAGGAACTTCACCCATAGTCGCCACCATTGTGGTAACCCCTCATTTCTCCGGCACGGGAGTTAATTGTCCCGGCCAACCCCAAACCTTTACCATTACCGTGAACCCGACCGGCCAGGTTACTGATCCGCCAGACCAGGTATTGTGCACCGGGGCCCTGACGATCCCGGTCATCTTTATCACGAACAACACAGGGGGCACAACCACGTACACCTGGGTCAATTCCGGCACAGGCATTGGCCTGGCTGCCACCGGCACCGGGAACATTCCGGCATTTGTTGTGTCGAACCCGGGTACAACGCCGGTTTTGGCTACCATTGTCGTTACACCGCATTTCAGCAACGCAGGGATCACTTGTGACGGACCCACCCAAACTTTCACCATCACAGTTAACCCGGGTGGACAGGTGAATGATCCTCCCGACCAGATCCTGTGCAATGGGGGGGCGACTACACAGGTTGTCTTCACCACCAATAATGCAGGCGGGACAACCTATACATGGACCAACGACCATCCGTCGATCGGGCTTCCTGCTTTCGGCAACGGGGATATCAGCTCATTTACCGCGATCAATGCCGGCGGTTCCCCTGTGATTGCGATCATCACGGTTACACCGCAATACACCAGCGGAGGAGTCAGCTGTGCCGGTCCAACCCAGTCCTTCACCATCACAGTGAATCCGACCGCACAGGTGAACAATCCTGTGGATCAGATCTTATGCAATGGCATTGTCACCGCACCGGTAGTCTTCACGACCAGCAACACGGGAGGAACGACCACCTATACCTGGACGAATGATACTCCCGCGATCGGGCTGGCATCGCCCGGAAGCGGTAATATTCCAGGGTTTGCGACAATCAATACCGGGAATTCCCCTATAGTTGCCACCATTGTCGTTACCCCGCATTTCACCAATGGCGGCATCACCTGCGACGGTCCTGTCAAGTCGTTTACCATGACGGTTAACCCTGACGGACAGGTCAATGATCCTCCCGACCAGGTCTTATGCAACGGAAACCCTACGGCTGCAGTAAACTTCAGTACTGTCAACATCGGGGGAACAACCACCTATACATGGACGAATGATCATCCGTCAATTGGTCTGGCTTCTCTTGGCAACGGGAACATAGCCTCCTTTAATGCCATTAACCCGGGCTTTACCCCAGTCATTGCTACGATCGTGGTCACGCCGCATTTTACCAATGGCGGCGTTCCCTGTACCGGCCCTGCTCAGTCCTTTACCATTACGGTGAATCCAACCGGGCAGGTTAGCGATCCTCCCGACCAGGTGCTGTGCAACGGCGATCAGAGTGCAGCTGTGATCTTCGCCACGATTAACACCGGGGGAACTACAACCTACACATGGACGAACTCCAGCACCAGTATAGGCCTTGCCTCCGGTGGCACAGGGGATATCTCCATGTTTATTGTCACCAATCCCGGAACATCTCCTGTTGTTGCCACCATCATCGTAACCCCGCATTTTAACAATGCAGGTGTCACCTGTGACGGACCTGCACAAACGTTCAGCATTACGGTAAACCCAACAGGAGAGGTAAACAGTGTTCCTGACCAGGTTCTCTGTAACGGGGAGCTGACTGCCAGTGTAGTCTTTACCACCAATAATACAGCCGGAACCACGACTTATTCATGGACAAACAGCAACAACAGCATTGGTCTTGCCTCATCAGGAACGGGTAATATTTTGGCATTCAATGCTGTGAACAACGGTACACTGCCGGTGACAGCCACCATTGTCGTGACACCGCACTATACCAATGCCGGTAAGACCTGCGTTGGCCCCACACAATCCTTTACTATCACGGTAAACCCGGGAGGCCAGGTAAATCTACCTCCCAGCCAGGTTTTATGCAATGGCGACATTTCCGCGGCCGTGGTCTTCAGCACGAACAATACAGGAGGTACCACGACCTTTACCTGGACGAATACCTCTTCGAGTATCGGACTGGCCGCTTCCGGGGCTGGGAACATTCCGGCATTTACGGTTGTCAATACAGGGTCTGCACCTGTGATAGCGTCTATTGTGGTGACCCCGCATTTTTCAGGTGCCAGCGTTAATTGTGATGGCCTAACCCAGACCTTTACCATTACAGT
Source organism: uncultured Bacteroidales bacterium (assembly GCA_903913885.1). Classification (GTDB taxonomy): domain Bacteria; phylum Bacteroidota; class Bacteroidia; order Bacteroidales; family FEN-979; genus CAIVAT01. Next base: position 26,328 of record CAIWMX010000002.1, read on the forward strand.
GAACCCGACCGGCCAGGTGGCCGATCCGCCCGACCAGGTTTTGTGCAACGGCAACCTTGCTGTGCCTATCATCTTTAATACGAATAATAGCGGGGGGACGACCACCTATACCTGGGTCAACTCCACCACGGGTATCGGCCTGGCTGCCACAGGCGCCGGGAATATCCCGGCTTTTGTTGTCACGAATGCCGGTACGTCACCCGTGGTAGCCACCATTGTCGTTACACCGCACTTCACCAACGCAGGAACCACCTGTGGCGGCCCATCGCAAACATTCACCATCACTGTTAACCCCGGCGGACAGGTAAACGACCCGTCAGACCAGATCCTGTGTAATGGCGAGAATACTGCACCGGTTGTCTTCACCACCAATAATACCGGAGGAACGACCTATACCTGGACCAACGACCATCCATCGATAGGGCTGCTGCCTGCCGGAAACGGCGACATCGGCTCGTTTACTGCCATCAATGTCGGAGGTTCCCCTGTGGTTGCCATTATCACGGTCACGCCTCACTATTCCGGAGGAGGAGTAAGTTGTCCCGGACCTACCCAGTCATTCACCATCACCGTGAACCCGACCGGGCAGGTAAACGACCCTGTAGATCAGATACTATGCAATGGCAACGTCGCAGCACCCGTGGTCTTCACGACCAACAACACAGGAGGAACGACTACCTATACGTGGACGAATGACCGTCCCTCGATCGGGCTGGCATCGCCCGGAAGCGGTAATATTCCGGGGTTCCCGGTCATCAATAATGGAATTTCTCCCATTGTTGCCACCATTGTAGTTACGCCGCATTTCACCAACGGAGGTATCACCTGTGACGGCCCAAGCCAATCGTTTACCATGACGGTGAACCCTGATGCTGAGGTCAATGATCCTCCCGATCAGGTTTTATGCAATGGCAATCAGACAGCTGCCGTGATTTTCAGTACCACCATCGTAGGAGGAACAACGACCTATTCGTGGACGAATGATCATCCTTCCATTGGGCTGGCATCCCTGGGCAACGGGGACATCGCGTCATTTACCGCCGTCAACAACGGCGTTAGTCCGGTCATTGCCACCATCGTGGTCAAGCCGCATTTCTCCAATGCCGGCATCACGTGTGATGGACCCTCGCAAACGTTCACTATTACCGTGAATCCAACCGGGCAGGTCAATGATCCGCCCGACCAGGTTTTATGCAACGGCGATCAGGCAGCAGCCGTGATCTTCAGCACAAACAATAATGGGGGAACAACTACGTACTCCTGGACAAATACAAATACCAGCATCGGCCTTGCCACCAGCGGAAATGGAGATATATCCGCGTTTTTCGTTACGAACCCAGGAACCTCTCCCGAAGTTGCTACCATTGTTGTGACCCCGCATTTCATCAACGCCGGCCTCACCTGCGACGGAGCGGCACAAACTTTCACCATCACCGTAAACCCGACAGGGCAGGTCAACAATACGCCTGACCAGGTGTTGTGCAATGGCGACCTGACCGCGGCGGTGGTATTTTCAACTGTCAACACAGGAGGATTGACAACTTATTCATGGACAAATTCTGCACCCGGTATCGGAATCCCTGCGGCAGGTACAGGCAATATCATTGCCTTTGCTGCAGTCAATAACGGGCAATCGCCTGTCGTTGCCACCTTGGTCGTAACCCCGCACTTTATCAATGCAGGCAAGACCTGCATTGGCCCTTCTCAATCCTTCACGATCACCGTGAACCCGACAGGCCAGGTCGACCTTCCTCCCAGCCAGGTTTTGTGCAATGGCGACATTGCTGCCGGTGTGGTCTTCACCACCTTAAATACCGGCGGTATCACAACCTATACATGGACAAACTCCGCCCCGGGAATCGGGCTTCCAGGTTCAGGAAGCGGGAATATATCAGCATTTACCACTGTTAACGCAGGAACCTCGCCCGTAGTTGCAACCATTGTAGTTACACCTCACTTCTCTAACGGAGGGCTTATTTGCATTGGCCCGGCGAAGACCTTCACCATTACGGTGAACCCGACAGGCCAGGTGACTGATCCTGCCGACCAGGTATTGTGCAACGGGATACTAACATTGCCCGTCGTCTTTATTACCAACAATACCGGGGGAACGACCAGTTATACATGGACCAATTCTGCACCGGGCATCGGACTGGCTGCCAATGGCGGCGGGAACATACCGGCATTCCTGGCAAACAACCCGGGAACATCGCCCGTAGTAGCCACTATTGTTGTCACACCTTCCTTTGTCAATGCCGGGGTGACCTGTAGCGGCCCTTCGCAAACCTTCACTATCACAGTCAACCCGGGCGGACAGGTTAATGATCCTGTCGACCAGGCAATTTGTCATAATGCCATGACAAGTGCCGTTGTTTTTACCACCGTCAACACGGGAGGCACGACTACCTATTCATGGACCAATTCGGCCACGAGCATCGGACTGGCAGCCACAGGAACAGGATCGATTCCTGCTTTTATGGCTAATAATCCCGGGACAATCCCTGTAATTGCCAACATTGTTGTCACACCGCACTTTAGCGGCTCAGGATGGACTTGCGACGGCCCGACACAGTCCTTCACCATCACGGTGAATCCCTTGCCAACTCCCGTAATTACGGGTCAGCTGACTGTATGTGAGAATGTTTCGTATGTATATACCACAGAGCCCGGGATGTCAAACTACACCTGGAATATTTCTTCTGGCGGAACGATTACCTCCGGGGGAACTACCTTAGACAATACAATTGGTATTTCGTGGGGTACCCTGGGGTTGAAGACGGTTTCAGTTAATTATAACGATCAGAACGGATGCCGTGGCTCCATGGCTACAACAGTGACCGTGGATGTTATCGCGCCGCCTGTGCCCGTTATCACCGAAGGTCCTTCCGTGATTTGCGAAAACAACCCGGGTACCTATAAAACACAACCTGGAATGACCAATTATATCTGGTCGGTTTCGCCTGGTGGTGTGATGGGGCCAGGCGGAACTACAGTCGACAATTTTGTCACGGTTCACTGGAGCGTACCCGGCTATCACTGGGTAAGCATCAATTTTACCGGTCCTGCCGGTTGCCCCGCATCACAACCCACAATTTTCCCGGTCAATGTCATACCACAGCCAACCCCGACCGTTACCGGGCTGAACTCTGTATGCGTTGGTGATGCAGGCGTTGTGTATACAACAGAAGCAGGTAATTCAGCTTATGTTTGGACCATTTCATCGGGTGGTTCCATCTCAGGCGGACTGCAGTCAAATTCAATAACAGTGACATGGAATACAGCCGGACCGCAACAGGTGACTGTCAACTATTCGACGATTTTCAACTGCACAGCGTTAAACCCGACGGTATACCCGGTCATGGTTAATCCAAGGCCCGTGCCAATACTCTTCGGCGCTGTGACGGTTTGCGCCGGAACTAAAGGCGTAGTCTATACAACTGATCCGGGTAAATCGGGTTATGTGTGGACCATTACAGGCGGTGGATCCGTTGTTGGCGGAGGTGGTGCTTCTGACCACACCGTCACCATTGACTGGAATACGGCAGGGCCTCAAACAGTCAGCGTTTCCTACACGGATATTTACGGTTGTGATGCAGCGATACCAACCATTCTGCAGGTGCAGGTAAACCCCTTGCCAGTTCCGACCATCATGGGATCAGATCCGGTTTGTGCCGGATCCACCAGTACTTATTCGACCGAACCGGGCAAGAGTGGTTATATTTGGACAATCACCGGAGGAACAGGGATTTCGGTGTCCAATACCATATCGGTAACCTGGGGATCGGGAGCTACAGGCAGTGTCAGTGTCAATTATTCTGATCCTGGGACAAACTGCACTGCAGTATTACCAACCCAGAAGGTAATAACGATCAAACCGTTGCCGGTGCCTGTCATTTCAGGACCCATCCAGGCCTGTTTGAATTCCGGCAACAATATTTACACCACCGATGCCGGTAAGTCCAATTATGTATGGGCCGTTTCAGCCGGTGGGTTAATAACATCCGGTACGGGCACGAACTCAATCCATGTAACATGGAGTTCTGTTGGAAGCAAAACAGTATCCGTTGCATACGCTGATGCTGATAATTGCGTTTCACTCCCGACCGTGTATAATGTTGTGGTCAGTCCGTTGCCGGTGCCATCATTCCCGGTCATTGCCGGTGAAAATAATGCGGTGCCCTGTTTAAACCAGGTATCCGTTTATTCCACGCAAACCGGCATGCAGAATTACATATGGACGGTATCGGCAGGAGGCTCGGTTTCAGCCAATGGCACTTCGGCTGATCCTAACGTAACGGTTACCTGGAATTCGGTGGGACAGCAAAATGTCTCAGTCAGCTATACTGATCCGGTTACAGGTTGCGAGTCGGCAGGTTCAACGATCTTCCCGGTCGTTGTCCAGCCGCTTCCCGTACCCTCGATTACTGGTTCGGCTTCCGAATGTGTTAACTCAAGTGGCAACGTCTATACAACCGAGCCCGGTAAGTCGGGTTACGCGTGGACCATCGTCGGAGGATCCATCACCTCCGGGTTGGGGACGAATGTCGTCACAGTTACCTGGACGATACCGGGATTGCAGCAACTTTGCGTAAACTATAATAGCGGCGGGGGCTGTGATGCAGCGCCTCCCGGAGGTTGCTTCAATGTAACGGTCTCGGTGATCCCGGTTCCCATCATCACGGGTCCGGCCATGGCTTGTGTCTTTGCCAGCAACACCTATTCCACGGAACCCGGAAAGACAGGGTACAGCTGGAACATATCCGCCGGAGGAGTCATCACCGGCGGTGCTGGGACGAACATCATCACCGTTACTTGGAATACCCCCGGCACCAAAACAGTGTCGGTAACCTATGCCAACGGGAACAGCTGCGTTTCACTGCCCACGGTCTACAACGTAACGGTTAACCCGTTGCCGGTGCCTTCATTCCCGGTTATTACCGGTCAAAACAACCCGGCTCCCTGCTTAAACAAGAGCGAGGTATATGCTACCCAGACCGGAATGCAGAATTACCAGTGGATTGTATCCCCCGGTGGAACTATTACAGCCAATGGCAACTCAGCTGATCCTACTGTGACTGTATTATGGAATTCAGCAGGCAGTCAGAACGTTTCCGTCAGGTATAACGATCCTGCAACAGGATGCACATCTGCCGCATCCACGGTCTTCCCGGTTGTGGTTCAGCTGCTTCCGCTCCCGACGATCATTGGCCCGGCTACGGCCTGTACCGGTTCGACCGGGAACATGTATATCACACAGATCGGTAAGACCAACTATGCCTGGACCATCGTCGGCGGCAATATTACTTCCGGTTCCGGGACAAATATTATCACGGTAACCTGGACGACTACCGGGTTGCAGCATGTCTGTGTTACCTACACGGATCCCAACGGATGTGATGCTGCGCTGCCTGGCGGCTGTTTCAACGTGGATGTTCAGGCATTGCCTGCCCCTGTCATTTCAGGCCCCAATTCAGTGTGCCTTGGTGATACCAAAACCTATAACACGCAGGGCGGCATGACGGGTTACGCGTGGACTGTATCAGCCGGAGGAGTCATTCAGTCAGGAACAGGCACGAGCACGGTGAATGTTCTTTGGCAAACTGCCGGTTCACAAACCATTACGGTCAATTATACCAGCAGCGGCAATTGCCAGGCGGCATCTGCCACAACCTTCAATGTAACGGTGAACGATTTGCCGGTGGCGGCATTCTCAGCCGACACTGTTTGCCTGGGAAGTGTTACAAGCTTTACCGACCAGTCAACTTCCGCTTCCGGAACCATAATTTCACATGCATGGAATTTCGGCGACGGTGGAACCTCCCCCGGTATTAACCCAACCCACCTTTTTTCAAGCTCGGGCATACAAAGTGTCACCCTGACGGTGGGGACTATCTATGGATGTACGAAAACCGTTGCAAAACAGGTACTGGTACTTGACCGGCCCGTCGCCTTATTCAGCCATTCCCAGTCGGGTTGTGCGGGAGATTCCATTCAGTTCTATGATCTGTCCACTACACCCCATGGTTATATCAAGCAGTGGGACTGGAATTTTGGCGATGGCACACCGGTAGTTTCGGTCACAGTGCCCGGCTACCAGGATGTCAAGCATAAATTCAGCAACGGCGGGAATTATAATGTAAAACTAACGATAACCACCTCCGACAATTGCATGGATTCAGTGGTTGTCCAGGTTCCAATTGCATTCCGCCCGATTGCCAACTGCAGTGCAGGTTACAATGCCTGTCCGAAAACACCAGTCCAGTTCACCGACCTTTCCCAACCGAATGGCGGGGCTGCAATCACTACCTGGTACTGGAATTTCGGCGATCCCGGATCTGGCATTAATAATAACTCGTACGCTCAGAATCCGACGCATTCATTCACCTCCGGAGGTACTTATTATGTCAGGCTGACGGTGACCAATGCAAACGGATGCAGCGACACCCTGGATGTACCCAAAACCGTGGTTGTAAACGATGCACCGTTGGCGGCCTTCACGGCAGATACCGCCTGCATGATGAGCGCAACCCAGTTTACGGATGCCTCGACGACTGTCTCAGGAACTATTGCTTCCTGGCGGTGGACGTTTGGAGATCCTTCCAGTGGGATCAATGATTCTTCGGTACTTCAGAACCCGACCCATACATACAATACCCCCGGTACGTATAACGTGAAACTGGTTGTGACAAATTCACACCAGTGTGCCGGCGATACGACGAAGCAGGTCAATGTGAATCCCAAGCCGGTTGCTGATTTCCAATTTTCAGTTGCCTGCATGCATGACTCAACGCAGTTTACTGATTTGTCCATTGCGCCTAACAACACCATCAGTTCATGGTTGTGGAAATTCGGGGACAACGGGACTTCGACCCTGCAGAACCCAAAGCATGCATATCAAACAGCAGGAACCTTCAATGTTACGCTGATCGTCACCAACCTGTTTGGATGCAGCGATTCGATGACTCAGGCTGTGACCGTCCATTACAAGCCGCTGGCGGCGTTCAACTATTCAAGTTTTTACTGCCCTGCCAGGAAAGTGGATTTCCAGGACGTCTCCACCGCATTTGGTGGGGCCAGCGTCAGCAGCCGCCTGTGGATATTTGAACCAGGGTACACGTCGAATATTCCCAACCCTACCCATACGTTCACGGTATCAGATACAACCTATGCGGTAACCCTGATTATAACAGATAACCTCGGATGTTCCGATACCATTGTCGACAGTGTACATGTCAAACCTGCATTTGGGGTGGCTTTTAATTATGATACTGTTTGTTTTGGCGACTCCACCCATTTCCAGGCGATCAATAAAGCACTGGGCGATACCCTCTACACGCCGCGATGGGTATTTGGAGATCCTGCATCAGGCCAGTATAATTATTCGTCAAAGCTTTTGCCAACCCATAAGTTTACGGCACCCGGAACCTACATCGTCTGGTTAAAGGCATGGAATACGAATGACTGTGTTGATAGTATTTCGCATATCGTTAAAGTCGTGGCGCTGCCGGCACCTGCATTTACATATACCACGGTTCCATGCGATTCGGTGGTACATTTTGCCGAAAATTCGACTGCCGGGTTCGGTACCATTGCCAGCTGGAAATGGAAATGGGGCGACGGAACGCCGCCGCTGGTGATAATTGCGCCGGCCACTGCTAATGCAACACATACCTATTCATTGCCAGGATCTTACCAGGTATGGCTCATCGTTACGAATACACACGGATGCCAGGACTCGATTGCAAAAATCGTAAACCGGACCTGTATGACAGCATCCTTTACCATTGGCGGAACCTTGCATTGCAGCGACGTACCGATTACCTTCACTGATTTATCATCACCCTCATCGGTGATTACAAAACGGCAATGGAAATTCGGCGACGGGAGTGCTCCTGTGACCAATCCGCCGGCACCTGTAAGGCATACCTATACGTTACCCGACTACCTGCCGGTGACCGACACTGTGACGCTGACCATCTGGAACATAAACAATGATTCGACCGTTATTTCCAAACTGATCACCCTGAAACCGAACGCGCCGGTCCAGGTAGCATCTGCCGCTTCCTGTATCAACGACTCCGTCTCCTTCCACGTGATTACTGATTCCACTTATCTTGGGATCACCTCCTTCATATGGAAATTCAACGATACGCTCGTGCAGCCGCCAAACACGGATACTACAACCGTGGTTTGGAACCCGAAATACAAGTACCCGCGGAAAGGTAAGTATATGGCAACCCTGAGGGTCACAAACCTATACGGGTGCATGCATTCCGACACGAGCATGGTAACCATCGGGTTGCCCCCGGTTGCCGCGTTTAAAGTTCCGGATCCGGTATGTGCAAGGCAATTTTTCACGGTTACCGATGCTTCTAAGCCCCAGAAAGGATCTGTCATAACCTCGCGGAGGTGGAACTTTAACAATGAAATAACACTTACTACCAAGAATCCGGAGTACAGGTTCTGGTATGCGGGAACTTACCCTATTTCATTGATTATCCAGGATACCAATCACTGTTATGACACAGCTGTTCAGAATATCAGGGTTTTACCGCTGCCGATAGGCAAGTTCACCCTGACGGAAAATTACGACAAGAAGCCCGGGCAGGTTAAATTCAACAACTTTACCGATGCCTCCAGTTTCTATTGGGACTTTGGAAACTTCAAGCACTCCACCCTGCGTGATCCCATAACGGATTATCTCGAAGATGGGACCTACACGGTCAAACTGATCTCGTCGGACACCATCGGATGTGCGGATACGACCTTTTACCTTTATAAAGTTCTTTTCAAAGGGCTGTATGTTCCCAATGCATTCTCACCGACCAGTTCGATTCTGGGTATCAGACTCTTCCAGCCTGTCGGGGCAAATCTCGGGCTCTATCATGTCCAGGTTTTCGACTCCTGGGGACATTTGATGTGGGAATCTACGGCCCTCGATGATAAAGGCGTCCCGACAGAAGGTTGGGATGGCACCTTTGAAGGCAACCTTATGCCGCAGGGGAATTATCTCTGGAAAATCAATGCCAGGTTCAAGGATGATTCGCAATGGGGCGGATCGGACATTGGTGTCGGAACATCAACAGGAACAATGGGAACCGTGGTTTTAATCAGGTAATTGCTAACAACTGTCGCAATGAAAAACAGAAAAAAAATTACGGTCATTTTGATTGTGAGCCTGTTTGGAATAATTCCCGGTGTTTATTGCCAGGATATGAATTACACCCAGTATTTCAGCACGCCGGTATATTATAACCCTGCCTATACCGGAATCAGCAGCGGGTTGCGGGCCAGGTTCCTTTTTCGCGACCAGTGGCCAACGCTGCCAAATCCCTTTAAATCGTACTATTTTTCTGCCGACCTGGGAGATCGCAATCTCCCGGGTTCCGGCGGGATTGGCCTGATGATAAACCAGGATACACCGGGGGCCGGATTGATCAAGAATTTCGGGGCTGCACTCACGGTCGGGGTTCGCATACCGCTTAACAGTTTTATGGTCAGCCAGCTGGGTATCAAAGCCGGGCTCATGCAGCGAACTGTTAACTGGGGTGACCTTGTTTTTCCTGACCAGCTCAGCGGCAAATACGGGAATATCTACCAGACTTTATTTACGCCACCTGATGCAAATAAGCGGGTTGTTCCCGACTTTGGCGTGGGAGGTGTTTTACAGTTTGCCAACCCGCAGGGAAATATCAGCGGTAATATCGGATTGGGCGTCGACCACATCTTTCAACCCGACGTGAGTTTCCTTTCATCAGGGTCTTCCCAGTATCCGCGAAAGTGGGTTGGACAATTTGATCTGATCATCACGGCGGGCCCTGGAGGAAGTTCTTCTTCGTCGCTGAGCAGCGGAACCAATGATCCGCTGAAAGTGAATATCGGTGGCATCTACCAGAGCCAGGCCAGCCTTAATTCATTGCAGGTTGGGCTCAACTTGCTGAAATATAATGTTTACGTGGGATGCTGGTACAAATCAACCATGACCGGCACGGTGAACACAGCCGTTGCGCTTGTTGCAGGCTACCGCTACTCTTTCTATGAGGATATGAACCTGAAATTCATGTACAGCTATGACCTGCAGGTATCCGGGGCACTGCTGGGAACAGGCGGAGCGCACGAGATCAGCCTGATCCTTGAATTTGATAAACTGCAGATTTTTGGCGGTGGGGGCGGAGGCGGATTTATGCCGCGCGGCCGCAAGGGAGGAGGGGAGATAGAATGTTCTCCATTCTATTGAGAATGATCAAAAAGTTATCAACATACCCTTTACCTTTCATACCTGAACCCGATAAAGCAGAAATTCTGCTTTATGAAAACAACATTAATGGAACCGGGAAAGTACTATCATGTGTACAACCGGGCAAAGAACGGCGATCCGCTGTTTGAAAGTGAGGAAGCATTTCGCTTTTTCCTGAAACTCTACCAAACGCATATCTGTCCCATCGCGGAAACCTATGCATACTGCCTGCTCAGCGACCACCTGCATTTTTTGATCCGAATCCGCGATGAAGCGGAGGGCAGCCTTTACAAACCCTTTGCCTTGCTGTTCAATGCCTATTCAAAAGGCTATAACCATCACAATCTCAAGGAGGGCAAACTGTTTAAATTTAAGCTGAAACGCAAGGAAATCAGGTCCACACCCTTTTTCCTGGAAATGATCAGGTATGTCAACCAGAATCCATGGCGCCACGGGGTAACTGAGCATCCGGCGAACTACCGGTTTTCCTCGTTCCGCGCGACCATGACCACCGGGCCGACCATGGTTGCCAAAGAACTGGTCCAGTCCTACTTTGGCACGCGGGAAAACCTGACAACCAATCTCCTCACCCAGGTCGACGAAACCATGATCAAACCCCTTTTGCTGGAAGACTGAAAATTCCCTGAAAACCCTAAAAGCATGGTACCCCCTGCTCCCCTCTCCCTGGGGAGAGGGGCCGGGGGTGAGGCATTGCTGGCCGGGTAGAGGGGCCGGGGGTGAGGCATTGCTGGCAGAGTAGAGGGGCCGGGGGTGAGGCATTGCTGGCCGGGTAGAGGGACCGGCGGTGAGGCATTGCTGGCCGGGTAGAGGGGCCGGGGGTGAGGCATTGCTGACTAGGGTGAGCTATGACGGGTGAAGTATTAATGGTATTAAGTAACAGCGAAACCGTACCTTTGAATGGTTTTTTACCAAAAACTATTTATGCTTCAGGAAAAAAGAGAACATCCAAAAGAGAAAGCAAGGTTGCATCCCCGCAACAGGCATCGTGAACGCTATGATTTCAAAAAACTGGTTGAAAGTTGTCCCGAATTGTCGGCCTTCGTCAGGATGAATGTTTATGATGACGAATCCATCGATTTTTCCGATCCGGAAGCGGTTAAGATGCTGAATAAGGCACTGCTGAAGCACTTTTACGATATCGAAAACTGGGATATTCCTCCTGGTTACCTGTGCCCCCCGATCCCCGGCAGGGCCGATTACATCCATCACATGGCGGACCTGTTGTGCGGTGGGAATTTTGGCAAAATCCCTCAGGGGCCCGGAATAAAATGTCTTGACATCGGTGTCGGCGCGAATTGTGTCTATCCTATCATAGGTAACAAGGAATACGGGTGGTCGTTTATTGGTTCTGATATTGATCCCGTTGCCATCGAATCTGCAAAAAAAATCATTGAATTGAATCCTTTTCTCCGGGATAAGATCGAGATCAGGCTGCAGCCCCAGCCAAATGATATTTTCTTTGGCGTGCTTCAAAAGGATGAAATAGTTGACCTGGTGGTCTGCAACCCTCCTTTCCATACATCCCTGGCAGAAGCCCAATCAGGCACCCTGCGCAAATTGAACAACCTGAACCAGGAGAAGATCACAAAACCAACCCTGAACTTTGGGGGACAGGAAAATGAGTTGTGGTGCAAAGGAGGCGAAGAAAAATTCGTACGCGACATGGTTCGCCAGAGTAAGTTCTTCTCCACTGCCAGTTTCTGGTTTTCTGCTTTGATATCAAAGCAATCCCACCTGAGGAATGTCAATGAGGCGTTGTCCAAAGCCGGGGTCGCTGAAGTGAAAACCATCCCGGTAGGCCAGGGCAACAAGTCGGGGCGCATTGTCGCCTGGAGCTTCCTGACCCGGGAAGATCAGAAGATCTGGGCTGAAACAAGGTGGAGGACGAAATGATTACCGGGATTTCACGAGGGTAATGCATTGGTATACAAGTCGGGAATCGCAGCATAACAGGTAACTCCCTGCCGGACATCCTGACAGGTCTGCCCGAACCATTGTTTTGCCCGGTTGCACGTAAATAGGACGTGTATAAACAATTTTTCCCGTGTAGTCGGTTATGGTCAGTTTCGCCCGGCAGTCAAAAGGCGAATCAATGTTGATGACGAACTCCCCTTTTGGCGCAGGATTCGGATACGCAGCCATTGTTATCCCAGGAATACCAGGCGTTTCAGCCAGGCCATTCGCCGCCTCCAGTCTGAAGTTTCCCTTGCCTGAAAAGGTAACCGTATTGAGGTGCCTGGCGGCATCATAGGAAATGGAGGTCACCAGTCCGGATACCACTTTCAGGGCACGATCTGAAAACAACGCAACAATTCCTGCACCTGAAACAAAGCCGGAATAAGCTCCGTCGGCTGTTTTTTCAAAAGCCACATCCAGTTTATGATTGATACCGATTATTGGCTGTTTACCGTAAACCAGTGAATCCCCGTTTTGGATGAAGGCACCGGAAAATGATCCGTCAGGATGGGTGATAAACAGGTTGAGGTTCCCGTTGTATCTGAGGGAATCCTGCAGCCCGGTTGCTATGGCAGGTAACGACACTGGAAGAGCGTTGTATTGTGCGAAAAAATATCCGACCTGCAGACTGTCACTGATCCGGTTGCCAACCGCACCGTACCAGGCTCCCATGGTCGTGACAACCGGGTGAGATTGTACCCAGGGATACAGCACTGTAAGAAAAAGCATGTTGCCGGCGTTTTTAACGGTGACCTGCGTTTTGGTATAATGCCGGTAACTATTGTCAATCGCCAGTGAATCGGTTGCCATGGTAAATTCAGCCGGGGCATGGTCATTCTGAACCATCGCGAAAAGGTGAACGGAATCACGCTGGTATGAAAATCGTGAATTTGTAAAATCCGGATAAAAAGCTCCTGTCGCTGCGGAGGGCAAAGCGCCTGCAAGCCCGTTGCCTTGAAGCTGGAACGTATAGTCGTTGGTTGCTGTAGAGGTGATGAAATCACCAAGCATGAAATACCTGTGATTGATAAACAGGGTCTTACGGGTGATACTTGCGCCGAAATAGGAGGTTCTGATTTCACCATAATCGAGAAGGGAAGTGCTGAAACAGTTTTCAATATAGGCGGTATTCGTTGCGGTATTCACAAATTCGCCATTTGGCGGGTTAGGCCCGTTCCCGTTAACCAGGACCAGGTTGTGGTCGGTGGGTTTGTTCTCAACACTGCTCTGTGCTGCCCCGGGATACCCGGGATCCAGTGCAAGCAACTGACCGCCTGCGAACATGGAAAAACTGCCGGCGTCTCCCTGGTGGTGCGACTTGGCGCCTGTTAGTGCGATGCCATGCTGTGCAATGAAATGCATATAAATGGCGCCTGTACCCCATGATGAACGGAATACCAGGCTGCCTGCCTCAGGCAATGGCTGGAACAGGCTGTCGGTGATCGCACCATGTCCAACGTTCGCTGCAATATACTGGGTGCGGATAAATGAATCATTGGGAGTAAATCCAGGGTTTACCAGGTTAAAAGCCGGCTTTCCGGACAAGGCCGTGATGGTGGTTCCAAAACCCACCTGGCAGTCATGAATGGCGGGCAGTGAACCATCCGGCATCCTGATCTTGTTTATCCAATCATATAAAAAATCATACCGCTGATCGTACCAGGGATTCGGGATCTGGCGGGCCAGGGAGTTGAAGGAGTAGGAGCTGTTCCCCATCGGAAGGAAATTTCCCATGGCGCGGATGAAAGGAAAGGCATTCTGAAATGCATAATTGAAGTAAGCTGGTCCTTCGGCATACCCGGCCAGGGTGTCGGGTTCCGATACCCTGGGATAGGTTCCTCCCTGCATCCACAGTGTGTTGTCGAGATTCCACATCCCGGCGTTGATCCAGTTTTGAGGCTGAAAATCAGCATCAGTGCTTTGGTTGTCGTTCAGTACCACGGCAGCAAGGCCAAGCGCCGAGGCAGTCATAATGCTGTGGTTGTTGACCTGGAAACTGAAGAAATGAACCGGCAGCACCACGATCGTATAGGTATCCATGGCACGATGATAGAGGTTGGCGGTGAACCGGGTCAATGAATCCCTTGCCCGGGCGAGGCTGTCGGGATGAAGTCCTGCACCCCGCAGGAGATCGTATGCAACCAGGTAGCTGATCAGTTCCTTCGACCGGTGCTGCCATTCCTGGTAAAACACCCATCCCTGCTGAAACCCGACATTGGTATTCATATTCTCAAGCAATCCCCTGCTTTTTCTGATCAGGGAATCATTTTCGGCAACAGTCAAAGGTGAAATTATGCCATTCGCGGCTTTCCTGTCCATCAGCAAGCAAAAGGCACCCTCTTTGGCGATCATGGCACGGGTGATCCGGTCTTCGTCCGTTGAATTCCCGGAAGGAATTTCGCTGACTGCATTTGTCCAGGCAGATTGGTATAGTGGCAGGATTTCCGGGTTGCCCAGTGTTGCCCGCACAACCGGCACGGCAAGGCTGTCGAGCAGGGTTCGTGGAAAACTCAGATCGGCTCCGGTCGGGTTCCAGCTTCCCTGGCTAAAAACAGGGAGTGGAAGAAAATGAAGTAAAATAAGCGTTGTTAGCAATCCTGCCGTGATTTTTTTCATTCTATAAAGGTACATTTTTTTATTGCAGGAAATCGAATGGGTCAGATTGGTGAGCATCGGGGATTTGTTAAAAAATGGAACAAACATCACATCAGTCCCTCGCAAAAATGTGCTATTTTTAACCAAAATACAACACCTATGAAAATTGCCGGTTACACTGCCATCCTGATCATGGCTTTGCTGTATTTCCAGGTAAACCGGGCATGGTGCCAGGAGTCGTTCACGATTTCCGGTGTTGTTAAAGATGCGGTAATGGATAAGGAATTGCCCTTCGCACTCATTTCTGTCCAAAACAGTACCATCGGCACGGTCACCAACGATGATGGATTGTTTCAACTCAGCCTTCCCGGGAAATTTTCAGGCGATACGTTGCTTGTGGGATACATGGGATATATTACGGCAAAGCTGAAAATGCCCGCTCATCCGGAACCGGGGCTTGCAATCAGGCTGATACCCAGGGTTTTTCAATTGTCTGAGGTAGAGATTGTTGCTCTTTCTCCCGAAGAGGTGATCAGGCAGGTGGTAGCCCATATCCCTGCCAATTATGGCGAGGATACGCTGATTCTCACTGCCTTTATCCGTTCAAGGAAATTCTTTGGGAAAAAGCTCGCTGAATATACTGAAGCCATCATTGAGGATATGAAGACCGGTTATGGATTGGTCGACAGAAAAAAAGAGAACGACCGGCACCAGCATTCGAACCTGCCGTTTTTACTTAAAGGAAGGGTAATCTCCGATACCAGTCTTGTCAACGCACTGGGCGACCCCGGGAAAAGCGCCGGGTGCCTTGGATGTAATTTTATCAATGATTTTGTGGAATTCTATCATCACACGGTTCTTGATGAGCAGCTGTTTAAATCTTATAATTTCCGGATGGAGGAGGTAATCAGGCCTGAGGGCGGGAAAATCTTCCACATCTGGTTCGACCAGAAAAAGGGAATAAAGGAGACGCTGTGGAAAGGAGAACTGTTCATCAATGCATCCGATTTTGCCTTGTTGAAGATCACACAGAAACCCAGTTTTGAAGCCTATGACCAGTTCGAAAAACAAAAATTTAACCGTGCCTTTTCGATTGCCGGAACCCCGGGCTGGTACGAGGAAATGCCCCTGATGGACTGGACAACCACCTATTCGGCCCGGAGTGGCAGGTATTACCTCAATACCATCCGGATCGAAAACTGGCTTACCTTCAGGAACCCAACAACAAGGAAGGAGGTTAAATTTTCACACAGGAACGAGGTAGTGATCACCGATGCCAGCCATGATCCGGAAAAGATCAGGAACTTCAGGGGAGATAAGTCCATTGGTGTTAACCAACGCTGGGACCAGCTTGTAGGCACCCGTGACGACCGGTTTTGGTCAGAATACAACTATTTACCGGTGGAAGCTAAACTGCAGCAGCAGCTGAATGAAATGAATGCCAGCAAATAAGTGAATGCAAACAATGTAAACAATGTAAACAATACAGACAATGCAAACAATTTAGTGGTGTTAATCCTTAAGACATCAATTAATAACTGAGTAGCCCCATTTTACACTTTGTAAACACATTTAACCTTTACCAGGATGGAGAAGGACAACATTAACTTGTTGTTTTAATGCTGTGTAACGATTTTCCGGGTATAATTGTCTCCGGGTGTTTGAACCCCGAAGTTGTACAAACCAGAAGGCAATGAGGAGATGTCGATCGTGTTTTCCGTTGAGGCAGGAAATGATTTCCTGTAAACCGCTATTCCTTGCATGGTGTAAACTGTTACTGTTCCTTTAACCGGCGGCGAGAGTTTGAAGGTGATGTGACCGTTGGACGGGTTGGGTGTAATTTGAAGTTCGTTACGGGCGGATGCTGTTTTCTCTTCTGTTCCAACAACTTAGACACATCCCTCATAGATATCCACCCCCGGGCATTTCACGGGCACTGAACCCATAGGTTTTCTGTTTCACAGAGACCAGACCCGACAAATAGGTTTTACTCCATTCCACCTGACCGGAGGCGTTCAATTTGATCACCAGCATTCAAACTGTGGTACTATTATCCGACTGGACTCCGGCCAGGATGAACCCATGATCTGATGTCATTTGCAGCGAACTGATGGACGCTGAGGATCCGGGGTAACTGCGGGTCCACACAGTATCTCCGGCTGTAGTGATCTTTACCATGTATAGATCTCCATACGTTTGGTTAAAACCCTTCGTTCCAGCCAGTACAAAGCAAGAATCCTGTGAGGCGGTGACGCATGATAACTGTGACATGTATGGGCCGATCTTTCTGATCCAGGAAATATCTCCGGCCCCATCCACTTTCATAGCCATTCCGATATAGTCCTTGGTTCCTGCAAGAATGTAATGGTTATCAAGGGTCTTTGTAATGCTGTATGCCTGGGTGGAACCAATGGGGGTATAATATACCGTGGTGAACGGCGTTTGCTGAGCGTGTGTTATGCAGATATAAGTAACAAGTAAAAGAACTGTAAGAAATAAGGATCTGGGGTACATTTGAAAAAAAAATTTGTGCCATCCAAGTTAACAAAAATGGCAAGTATTGGGCTCAAAAATAACCAAATATTACATCGGTTACAAGAGGCCGGAATTCCGGGCGAGCGAAGGCGAGAATGAGTCCCCAAAAAAATATCCTTTTCCCCCAAAACCTTTCCAGTTCCACATTGTATTCATTACCTGGATTGTTTGCATTGCCTGCATTGCCTGCATTGATTGCATTGATTGCATTGCCTGCATTGCCTGCATTGTCTGCATTCTCCTAAAGGTCCATATTGTACTGGATCACCATCTCCATGCTACCCAGCTCCAGGGCCACCAGGTTTCCGTAACCGTCTTTGCCGGAGAGGTAAGGGCCGTTGTCAAGGTCGATGAACTTGTAGATCTTGTTTTTAACGGCAAGAGTGATCAGTTCCATGTTGACAGGCACATGGCCATGGATGATGCGCCGGCCCCCGATCTTGTCCGGTTTTATTTCGTAATCGCGCAGCCAGAGCATGGCGCGTTGGTCCTGGTAGGGATTGTCATTTTTAAAGTTCAGCCCGGCATGGACCAGCACAAACCGGTCAAGTTCAATGTAATGGGGGAGGTTACGCATCCATTCGATATAATCGGGCGGTACGTCGCGGATGTGTGAAACGCCGAAACTGGCGAGGGTAGGTTTGCCGCCAATTTCAAGCCAGGATTTATGCTTTTTATTGCCGAAATTGTACCACCAGGCATTCAACGATTTCTTTTCCGCATCGTACAGTTCCACCATGAAATCCTCATGGTTGCCCTTCAGCGCGGTGATATGGTATCCCTCATTCTTTAACGATCTGATAAAATCGATCACTCCCTTTGAATCGGGGCCCCGGTCAACATAGTCGCCAAGGAAATAGATCTCATCGTCGTAAGAGGGCCTGATCAGTTCCGTGACCATCGACCTGACGGTTTTCACATACCCGTGAATGTCGGGAATTACCCAGCGTTTTGGCATAAGTTATTTTTTCTTCCCCTGGTTGGCGACCTCGTCCATCAGTTTTTTAATGACTTCAGGATCGCCGAGGAAGTAGTCTTTCTGCAGGTTCATCTGGTCGTCGAACTCAAAAACGTAGGGGATGCCGGTTGGCAGGTTTATTCCGATGATATCCTGGTCGGAGATGTTTTTCAGGTATTTTAAAATGCCCCGAAGGCTGTTGCCGTGAGCAGCAACCACTACCTGCTTATGTTTGAGCAGCGCCGGTTCCATCTCATTTTTCCAGTAGGGAACAATGCGCTCCACGGTATCTTTCAGCGCTTCCGTTGCCGGGATATCGTTCTGATCGAGGTCGCGGTAGCGGTGATCGAAACGGGGATGCCTCGGGTCGTCCAACTCCAGCGCGGGTGGACGCACGTCATAACTTCTGCGCCAGATCAGAACCTGCTCATCACCATATTTCTCAGCGGTTTCCGATTTGTTCAATCCCTGTAAAACCCCGTAATGCTTCTCGTTCAGGCGCCAGCTCTTTTCAACGGGGATCCATTGAAGATCCATTTGTTCAAGGACCAGCCACAGCGTGCGAAGGGCCCGCGTGAGATAACTGGTGTAGGCAATTTTAAATTCGAAGCCTGCTTCTTTCAGCACTTTTCCTGCTTCCATGGCTTCGCGGATTCCTCGTTCCGACAGGTCAACATCGGTCCATCCTGTAAAGCGGTTTTCTTTGTTCCAGGCGCTCTCACCATGGCGTATCAATACGAGTTTGTTCATGTTTACGGGTTTTTTGTCAGACCGCAAAAATACAAAAATGTCTCTATTTTTCCTACCTTTGCCTCACTTCAACTCCAGGTTTCATGAACAGTTATAAAAAGATCAACAACATCCTTGGCTGGGCGGTGTTTTTTATTGCCTCCGTCGTTTATATTCTCACGTCTGAACCCACGATGAGCTACTGGGATTGCGGGGAGTATATTTCCACTGCGTTCAAACTTGAGGTTGGACATCCGCCGGGAGCCCCTCTGTTCCAGATGATCGGTCGTTTTTTCTCGCTGTTTGCATTCGGGAATCTCGCGCATGTTGCAAGGATGGTAAACACCATGTCGGCCCTTGCCAGCGGTTTCACCATCCTGTTCCTTTTCTGGACCATCACCATGATCGCGAAAAAAATCGTCGTCCGCCAGGATGGAATGACAAAGCACAACATGTATACCATCATGGGGGCAGGGCTGGTTGGTTCACTGGCCTATACCTTCACTGATTCTTTCTGGTTCTCAGCCGTTGAAGGCGAGGTTTACGCCATGTCGTCATTCTTTACCGCCATTGTGGTTTGGGCGATCTTCAAATGGGAGGAGCATGCCGATGAAAAACACGCCTACCGCTGGCTAATCCTGATTGCCTACCTGATGGGACTTTCAATCGGGGTGCACCTTCTCAACCTGCTTGCTATCCCAGCCATAACCTTTGTCTACTATTTTAAAAAATATCCGAAACCGGGCTGGATGGGCATCGCCATTACATCCGTTCTGTCGATCGTGATCCTGGCAATCGTCATGTATCTTATCATTCCATGGATCATCAAACTTGCCGGGCTTTTTGAACTTTTCTTCGTCAATTCGGTTGGCCTCCCGTTTAATTTCGGCACGATCATCTACCTGATTTTCATGCTCGGGTTGATCATCTGGGGTCTCTATTATACGCATAAAAAGGACAAGCCTGTCTGGAACGCAATCGTGCTGGCCATCACTTTCATTGTGATCGGATATTCCTCCTTTTTGATGCTGGTAATCCGCAGCAATGCCGACACTCCGCTGGATGAGAACAATCCTGAAAACGCCATGTACCTCCTGGCTTATCTTAACCGTGAACAGTATGGCGACTGGCCGCTTGTATCCGGTCAATACTACAATGCACCAGTGGTTGACCGCACAGATGGGAACCCGGTTTATGTCAAGGATTTAAAGTCGGGCAAATACGTGATCACCGATAAGCGTGAAAAGGTGATTCCTGTTTACGACAGTCGTTTTACAACAATTTTCCCGCGTATGTGGGACCAGTCGGAATCGCGTTTTGAAGGCGAATATATCCGGTGGGGACATATCAAGGGAGTACCGGTTGAACTTCAGTCGGGCGAACACACTGAAACCCGTAATATTCCTACCTTTTCCGAGAACCTGGCCTTCTTCTGGAACTATCAGCTGGTACATATGTATTACCGCTATTTTATGTGGAATTTTGCCGGCAAACAAAATGACATCCAGGGCCAGGGCAATAAAATCGACGGGAACTGGAAAAGCGGGATCAGATTCTTCGACAGTATCAGGCTTGGCCCGCAGGATATTCCTGAAAGCCGCAAAAATAAAGGCGACAACAGCTTCTATTTCCTTCCACTGCTGCTCGGGCTAATCGGGATTTACTTTACCGTCCGCCACGATAAACAGAATGCCTGGGTCATCTTCCTCCTGTTCTTCATGACAGGGATTGCCATCGTCCTGTACCTTAATTCACATGCACCACAACCCCGTGAGCGCGATTATTCCTTTGCCGGGTCATTCTATGCCTTTGCCATGTGGATTGGCCTGGGGATTGTACAACTCGTGAGGTGGCTTGAAAAATATACCGGAAAGAATGTCGCCCTGGCGATATCCATGGTTTTCGGCCTGGGGGTGGTCTCCCTGATGGCCCAGCAGGGCTGGGATGATCACGATCGTTCAGACCGCTACACTTCGCTGGCTGTGGCCGAGAATTACCTGAACTCGTGCGGCCCGAATGCCATCCTGTTCACCAACGGAGATAACGACACCTTCCCTGTCTGGTATGCCCAGGAGGTGGAAGGAATACGCACCGACGTCCGCGTGGTAAATCTCAGCCTGCTGAACACAGAATGGTACATCGACCAGATGAAAAGGAAAGCCTACGATTCAGATCCTGTGCCGTTCTCGATGACAAAAGACAAATACCGGCAGGGAACACATGATGTGACATACCTTATCGAAGATGAAGGACTTAAAAATACCTACATTGATGTAAAGGACCTCTTCGGCATCATTGCCACGGATGACAGCAAATTGAAAATGAACACGTCGCAGATCGGCATGATCGATTATTTCCCAACCAAGAAATTCATGGTCACCTACGATCCGGCAACGATCATAAAATCAGGCGTGGTTCCCCGCGGGCTTGAAAACCGGCTCGATACCTTACGATGGGAGATCAAAGCACAGGCAGTTGAAAAGGCAAGCCTGATGATCATGGATTTGCTTGCCACGAATAACTGGAAACGTCCGGTATATTTTGTTATGACTACAGGGACCTCTACATATATTGGGCTCGAGAAGTACTTCCATCTTACAGGACTGGCATACCAGCTGCTCCCGGTAAAGGCAAAGGAAGGGGATGGCCAGGTAGGGGAGGTCAATACAACAGTGATGTACGACAACGTCATGAATAAGTTCAAATGGGGCAATTTCAACAAGCCGGGCGTGTATGTCGACGAAACCAATGCCAGGATGGTGATGAATCTGCGTGGCCTTTTTGGCCGACTTGCCGATGCATTGGTCATGGAAGGAAAAAGCGACTCGGCAAAACGCGTAATCGACCGCTGTTTTGAAGTTTTCCCGGAAACCGTGGTGGATTATGATTTCTTCACGGTTCCGCTGATCAATGACTATTATAAGATCGGGCAAACGGAGAAAGCCAATGCCGCGGCGGTAAAACTCTCGAAAAGCATGACCAGTCAGCTGGCTTATTTCTTTTCGTTTCCCGACGCCGATCTGAAACCGATGGATATGAACATCCAGGAGGCTGTTTATACAATCCAGCGGTTGAGCGTCGCACTCAAGGATGCAAAGCAGGAGAAACTTGCAGCAGAAACGGAAGCGACGCTCAAAAAGTATTACGACCTCTACGTTGAAAAGGTATATCAGCCTGCCAACCAATGAGTTTTGTGCGCCCGCCCTTTTTCTTCAGGTGGCTGAGCCCTGAATATCTTGTTTGCGACCTTCCCGGTGATGAGAAGGTTATCTACCTCACTTTTGATGATGGACCCATCCCGGAGGCAACCCCGGAAGTGCTTGCGATTCTGAAGGGGTTCAGTGCCGTTGCTACATTCTTCATGGTGGGCGATAATGTCAGGAAGTATCCAATTTTATTTGAACAGGTGAAGCAGGAAGGGCATGCCATCGGGAACCACACCTTTCATCACCTTAACGGATGGAAAACCTCGCCGGGCTTGTATCTTGAAGATGTGAACCGATGTGGCGAACTTGTCGGATCCAGGCTGTTCAGACCTCCTTACGGGCGATTTACGCCGACACAGTTTTTCCTCCTCCGGCACACCTATCGTTTCATACTCTGGTCGGTGCTTACCAACGATTTTAACAAAGGCATCACCGCTGAAAAGTGCCTGGTCAATGCCATTTCAGCGTCCCGGCCGGGTTCGGTCGTCGTATTCCACGACAACCTCAAGTCGGTTGACAAGGTCAGGTACGCCCTGCCCCGTTTCCTGGAACATTTTTCGGGGTTGGGGTTCCGCTTTGCGGCGATTGATCAGAGCATGCCTTCATCTGCAAAGCTGTAGAAGGTGTCTTCTCCGATGATGAGATGGTCGAGTACGGCTATATCGAGCAGGGCGCCGGCGTCGCAGATTTTTTTTGTTATTCGTTCATCCGCTTCGCTGGGGGTTACTACGCCCGACGGGTGGTTATGGCCCAGGATGATCGCGGAGGCATGATGGTCGAGGCTGATCTTGAAAATTTTCTTTGGATCCACCACAGTTCCTGAAATCCCCCCTTCACTGATATTGCATTTTTGCAATACCTTGTTTGCCCTGTTGAGCAGGATGATCCAGAACTCTTCATAGGGCCGGTCGCCCATGGTACTCCTGAATATCTCATACGCATCCCGGCTGCGGGAAATCTTTTCACGGGTAAGCACGTCCGATTCATTCCTGCGGCGGCCCAGTTCAAGCGCTGCCAGGATGGCAATGGCCCGTGCCTGGCCGATACCCCTGATGGCAACCAGGTTGCTGATGCTCATTTTCGACAACTCTGCAAGGTTGAACCTTGCATGCATTAACACGGTTTTTGCCAGGTCAACGGCCGATTCGCTGCGGGTGCCCGAAACCAGCAGGATTGCGAGCAGTTCTGCGTCGCTCAGGCTGAGGCGGCCTTTCATCAAAAATTTTTCGCGGGGCCGGTCATCTTCAGCCCAGTTCCTGATCGGTGTGCGGTTTGTGTACTCGTCCATGGCTTTTTTATTGTTTAATCGGGAAAAATGGAAAAGGTAATACGAAAAAGTGGGGGATTTTATCAACAATTCACTTTGATGGTGACACTAAAATGCATGGGACCCGCGTTATATCCGGTAAAGGAAGATCCCGGAGTTTTTTCGGACCATGTCATAAACCACCTTTGCAATCTGGCCATTGATTGGAAAAAAAATCTTTGAACTTGATCGCGTTGATTCGACCAATGCGTTCGCAAACCAACTGCTGCTGTCAGGGCAGACGGGCGACGGGGATGTTGTATGGGCGCATGAGCAGTATGCCGGCAGGGGCCAGCACGACCATGCCTGGGTGAGCGAAGCCGGTCTGAACCTTACGCTGACCGTGATCTTCCGGCCCCTGTTTCTGGCTCCCGACCGCCAGTTTCTGCTCAACAAGGTTATTTCGCTGGCAGTAGTCGATTATCTTAACACTGCCATCGCCTCCGTAAACGAGACTGGACAACCCGGACTCACCATAAAGTGGCCCAACGATATTTATATCGGTAACCTTAAAATTGCCGGCATATTGATAGAAAACAGGATCATGGGATCTTCTGTCGAAGTTTCCATGGCTGGAATTGGGATCAATATCAACCAGCTGTCTTTTTCTTCCGAAATTCCAAACCCCGTTTCGCTGATCCAGGTAATTCATCGCGAAACGGTGTTGAAAGAGGCGCTCCTGTCGCTCTGCCACATGATTGAGCAGCGCTATGAAGCCCTAAAAGCCAACAGGACCGACAGTATTGACCTTCAGTTTGATCAGCTGCTTCTGGGTTTCGGAAAGTGGAGGGATTTTACCTGCAGCGAGGGCAAACTTGAAGGAAAGATCAAAGGAGTTAACCAGTTCGGACAATTGCTCCTCGAACTGCGGAACGGAGAAGTTCAGGAGTTCAACCATCGGGAAGTTGAATTTTTGAAATAATGCAAACAATGCAGGCAATGCAAAGAATGCAGAAATGCAGGAAATTGGGGAAATTGGGGAAATGACAACAATGAAAAATTACGGGTAAATCAGGCATAAACCGCAAGCAAACTTATCCACCCGTCCACCTGTCCACCTGTCCAACCGTTTCCCCGTTCACTTATTATACCTCTTCCCAAACATCATACTCACATAGAGCGTCAGCAAATAGCTTTGTTTTGGGTTGTAGGCCATGATCGCGACCGGGATGGGGGAGTAGTCGAACGTACCACCGACTTCAAGGGAGCTGATCAGGTGGTTTTTTGAGCCAAAGTCAAAATCCAGCCCGGTTTTGGCATACACGCCGGGATGAAAGCCTAACTGGTTCAAGCCTGACAGAAAAGATCCCCTGCCAAAGATGTCAAAGATCTGTTGGGTGTCGGGATTATACTTTTCTTCAATGAACTGGTCGGGCGCATTGTCGCTTTTGTAAATGATATATAAAAACACCGGTTTGGTGATCGCAAGCGAAAACCCGCCAAAGTAGAGCCAGCTGACCTGAACACCACCCCAGTAAGGTTTCCGGTTAAGGATGTGCTGCTGGCCTAATCCCCCCCGGAGGAACCACACATAATTAAGTTTTCCGTAAAAGAAGGAGCGGGAGTCGGAATAATTGAGGTTTATGCTTCTATATTCCTTGGATGATTTATAGGTTGAAAACTCGACTTCCCACATGAACTGCCGCAATGCCGTGATGTTGCGCCCCTTCCTGAATTTCAACCCCCAGCCGTTTGTGTGAAGCATCCCGCCAACACTCCACTGGTTTTCAAGCAGGATGTTTTCGGGGGTCGTATCCCGCACTGCCTCAGATTGGGCATGCGCATAAAATCCGCCGGCGGTAAGAACCAAAAAAAGCAGCAGGAGGACAATTCGCTTCATTACAACCATCAATGGAATGCTGTGTGACAATTGATCCCGGAATTACTGAAATCCAACACAAAGGTACAAAAGAAAAAAGAAATGGGAGGCCGATGTGGCATCCCATTTCATAAAAAATCAAATGGAAAAGCTCTTTCAGTGACGCTCGATTTGGTATCTTTGTTTTTCACCATATGCAGCACAATGATTGTTTGATGTGCAGGAAGAAACGATACCTATAAGGACAGTTGCCAATAAGATAAAAAGTATTTTTTTCATGGTGTCTGCTTCTGATGTTTTTGAATACGGTGCAAAATTACTGTTATATAAGCTAATGAACAAATAATTTCATAATTTATTGCTTAAAGTTATTAACGTTAAATAGTTTATAAAATGATGCAAAAAGTTAACCCGGTGATTGAAGAGAGTTGGAAAGCGGTGCTGGGTGAAGAATTTGAGCAGGCCTACTTTTTAAACTTAAAGGCATTTTTGCTCGAAGAAAAACAAAAATGCCGGATTTTTCCCCCGGGTAAATTGATATTCAACGCCTTTGATCACACACCCTTTGACAAGGTGAAGGTTGTTTTGTTAGGGCAGGACCCCTACCACGGTCCGGGACAGGCACATGGCTTGTGTTTCTCGGTTCCTGGTGGAATTCAAAAACCACCGTCTCTGCTGAATATTTTCAAGGAACTTCAGTCCGACCTTGGATTTGAACCTCCGTCACAAGGTGATCTTACCAAGTGGGCCGACCAGGGCGTGTTGCTTTTAAATGCAACATTGACAGTGAGGGAAAACCAGGCTGGATCCCATCAAAATCACGGCTGGGAAACTTTTACTGATGCCGCAATCAAACAGTTGTCGCTGCGCCGAAGTGGCCTTGTGTTTGTCCTGTGGGGAAATTATGCCATGGCGAAAAGGTCGCTGATCGACACATCGCGCCATTTTATCCTTACTGCGGTGCATCCTTCGCCCTTGTCGGCGCACCGGGGTTTTTTCGGTTGCCGTCATTTTTCACAGATCAACAATTTATTGCGCCAGCAGGGCGTTAATGAGATTGACTGGAACCTTTCATGAAAAATCTCTGTTGTTTGGCTGTTTTCCTGGCCATGTTCGCTGGTTGTGAAAAGAAACCTGATACGGTATATCATGGTTACGGAAAATTGCAAATTGCCTTCCATCATGCGGCTGAAGGCAACCCACTGCAGTTTGATACCATGATCTATCATTCAGCGGCAATGTACAACTACAAAGTAGCCGACCTGCAGTACATCATTTCCGGTGTAACCCTTTACCGTAATGGGGGAGAATTTGTTTTACCCGGCACTGGTGGCGGAATCCATTATGTGGATGCAAGGATACCTTCTACCCGGCTGTGGGTTACAGACCAGTCAATTGCACCGGGAACCTTTGATTCACTATCCTTCACTTTCGGACTGAATGCGGCTGAAAACTTGTCAAACCGTTTTCCCGATCCGCCCCTGCGCGATATGGCCTGGCCCGACATTCTCGGTGGCGGTTATCATTATATGAAGATGAACCTGGTGTATGGTAATTCTTCAGGGACGGTGATCGAACCATTCATGTTTCACCTTGGAATTGGCCAGCTTTACAGTTCATCCCTTCCCAACCCCGATTCCATCACCGGGTACGTTCAGAACTTTTTCCGGGTTACGCTGTTGAAGCGGTTTATCATTGCCGGCAGCCGAATCAATACCATAAACTGCACCATGCAGGTTGATCATTGGTTTGACGGTCCCGAATCCTTTAATTTTGATGACTACCCCGGGGGCATCATGCAGAGCCAGCCGGGGATGCAGAAAGCCTGTGCGAACGGGCGCAAGGCCTTTTCAGGAACAATCTCAAATTAACGATGCCCTTGAAAAAACTGGTAATAAGCCGAATTCAATTCTTCAGAGGGAGAACCGTGAGCCGGGCATGCCTGATGTTCAAGGGTAAAACAGGGCGGCTGACCTGTTTCATGGGATGGATGGCGTGGTTACTGATGATGTTAACTCCTGGCTGTAATAAAAATCCCGGGGAACCTGCAGCAGCCTTGCCAACACCTTATACCATCACCATTCCGCGGTATTTCCCTGGTAACCTTGATATTCCAGCCGATAATCCGATGACGGTGGAAGGAGTGACACTTGGCCGCTATCTGTTCTATGATGGCCGGTTATCGGGCCGCACGCAGCCTGATTCGCTCATGTGCTGTGCTACCTGTCATGTCCAGGCGCATTCGTTTGAATGCGGTATCGGCGACCCGAGGTTCCCCGACGGTCATCCTTACGGGCTGACCGGCATTTATACAGCCCATTTCATGATGCCGATGATCAACCTGGTGTGGACCAATCACGGGTACCTGTGGAATGGCCTGGTTGCACCTGAAAACCCGCTGGCCGGTGTGAAAACACTGGAAGACCTGGCCTGGATCGTCATCACTTCCCCCAGTGAAATCCATGGGGATACAGCGAAAGTGGCTGCCCTGTTCCAAACCATCCCGGGTTATCCTGCACTGTTTAAAAAGGCCTTTGGATCCGATCATGTAACGGTGAGGAACATGGGACGCGCCCTGGCGCAGTTCATCCGTACGTTGATCTCGGGTGATTCGCGGTTTGACCGTTTTTTGCGGGGAGAATACCAACTGACCAATGCAGAACGAAGCGGGTATGTGCTTTTTATGACTGAGCAGGGCGGCGATTGCTTCCATTGCCATGGCGGTGACGGGAACCCGTTGTTTACGACGAACCTCTATTATAACAATGGAAAAGATTCCGTTTTTTCCGACCCGGGCGACCGGCGTTCTGTTACCGACAACCCGCTTGATCTGGGTGCATACAAGGCGCCAACCCTGAGAAACCTGGCTTTCAGGGCTCCATACATGCACGACGGCCGTTTTAAAACCCTGGATGAGGTACTGGCGTTCTACAACGCACAGCTTGTTTGGTCGCCCTCCATCAGCCCGCTGATGCACCACATCGGCACCCATGGCGTTCACCTCACGCCGCCGCAGCTGTCCGACCTGAAAGCCTTCCTGCTGTCGTTGACCGACAGTTCGTTTGTATCCAATCCTGCATTCTCAAAACCATCAAGTTTCCCCGACGGAAGCAAATGAAAATTTTATCTTTGCAACTCGCATTCTGAGGATTTCCGAACACTTCCTGAATTGATGGCACCATGATTGATTTCCCAAATTGTAAAATAAACCTGGGGCTGAACATCGTCAGCAAACGGGATGATGGGTACCATAACATTGAAACCGTTTTTTACCCGCTTCCGCTCCGGGATGCACTCGAGATCATTCCGTCGTCTGACGGGCTGTTTGAGTTCAGTTCGTCGGGATTGCCTATCCCTGGCACACCTGAAAGTAACCTTTGTGTCAAAGCCTGGAATTTATTACAGGAGGAGTTCGGTCTGCCTGCCGTAAAGATGCACCTGCACAAGCTAATCCCCATGGGAGCGGGCCTTGGGGGCGGGTCCTCCGATGGGGCTTTCTCCCTGAAGATGCTCAATAACCTGTTTGACCTTGGCCTGGGAAACGGTCAGTTAATGGATTTTGCCCGCAAACTGGGCAGTGACTGTGCTTTTTTTATCGACAACCAGCCGTGCCATGCATTCGAAAAAGGCGACCGGTTTGAACCCATCCGGGTTGACCTTGCAGGTTTCGCGGTTGTTATCGCTGTACCCGGGGTGCATGTGAATACTGCGCTTGCCT
Organism: uncultured Bacteroidales bacterium; assembly: GCA_903913885.1. Taxonomy (GTDB): domain Bacteria; phylum Bacteroidota; class Bacteroidia; order Bacteroidales; family FEN-979; genus CAIVAT01. The sequence goes on from CAIWMX010000002.1 coordinate 55,408, forward strand.
ATTCAGTGGTAACCCCTAAATTTCCGGCCAGGGAGGTGAATGAACTGGCCAGACTGCCGGTTGGAAATTGGAAAGATTGGTTGGTCAATGATTTTGAGAAGCCGGTGTTCGAACAATTCCCTGTGATTGGAGAAATCAAAACATCCATGTATGAATTGGGCGCGCTTTATGCCGCTATGAGCGGCAGTGGTTCGGCTGTTTACGGGATTTTCGATGTGCTGCCGGCTGATTATGGGGTTTTTCGGGGGTGCTTTGTATGGGTGTCTCCGGTACAATAACATTCACCAGCTATTTGATTGGAACTCCTACGGATTTCGGGGGAGGATGATAAATGGGGTGGATTGTTTCTGAACGGGTGCTGGATCGTGGCTTTTACTTAGGCGCGATCTTGATGAGGAAGAAGGCGATAACCCCGAAGATCAGGTTCGGGATCCAAACAGCGATCAGGGGAGGGAGGTCTCCGAAGGTGGCAAAGACTGTAAAAACCTGCATGAAGAGAATATAAATGAATGTCAGGGCCAGGCCCAGGCCCAGATGAAAGCCGATTCCGCCGCGCACTTTCCTGCTTGAGACTGAAACGCCGATCACCGTCAGGATAATCGTGGCAAAAGGAAAAGCGATCCGCTCGTACTTTTTTACTTTGTATTTGATCACATCGGGATCTCCACGCAACTCCTTGTCTTTTATATGTTTTCGGAGAACGGAGTAGTTCATGATCTTTACATCTTCGATGTTTTCAGTAAAATCAGCCGGAATGAAAGGAAGTATGGTATCGAGTTTTTTCCCTTTTTTGATCGATTCCTTCATGTCTTTGATGCGCCGGATGTAATAGTTGCTGACCTGCCAGCGCGATCGCAGGCTGTCCCAACGGATCTCTTCCGAGCGGAGTTTGAGGGTTAATTCCCTGTTCTCAAATTTTTCAAGGGTGAATTTCCACCCCACACAGGAGTGTGTGTTGAAATTCTCCAGGTATATAAAGGTACCCGGACTGATCTGCTTATGGATATTCTGATCGCTGAATTCACTTCTGGGGGCATGAATATATTGATTTTCAAAGGCAAGCATACTCCGGTTGGTGATGGGGATGATAAAATTGGCAAGAATGAACGACAAAAGTCCGAGTGCCACCGCTGATATAAAATAAGGATAGAGCATGCGCCAGAAGCTGATTCCGCTGCTGAGAATGGCGATGATCTCGGAATCTGAAGCCATTCGCGAGGTGAAGAAGATAACTGCAATGAAGGTGAGCAGGTAGCTGAACTCGTTGATAAAGTAGGGTACGAAATTGAGGTAATAAACAAAGATAATCGAACTGACCGGGGCCTCGCTGCGCAGGAAATCATCGATCTTTTCTGAAATATCGAAAACGATCACAATAAAGATCAGCAACACCAGGGTGAAGAAGAAGGTCCCCAGAAATTTTCTGATAATATATCGGTCGATCGTGCGCATGATCAGGTTAACGTAAATTTTTTACAAACGTTGCATCAGTTGTTTCACCATTTTCTCTTTCCAGCCCGAAAAAGTTCCTTCCGATATCTGTTTTCTTGCTTCTTTCATCAGCCAGATATAGAATCCCAGGTTGTGCATGGTGGCAATCATCGGCCCGAGTATCTCTTTTGAAATAAACATATGCCTGAGGAATGCCAGGTTGTACTGCAGGTCGCAGAATACCTCTCCTTCAGCTTCCAGGGGAGAAAAATCGTCCTTCCACTTTTCATTTTTTATATTGATGATGCCGTTCCGGGTGAACAACATCCCGTTCCGGCCATTGCGGGTAGGCATAACACAATCAAACATATCAACGCCGAGGGCAATGCTTTCAAGGATGTTTGCGGGAGTTCCTACTCCCATCAGGTAGCGCGGCTTGTCGTCCGGCAGGATTTCGCACACCAGCCCGGTAATCTCATACATCATCCCGGCAGGTTCGCCAACGGACAAGCCGCCAATGGCATTTCCCGTGGCGCCCTGGCCGGCAATAAACCTGGCCGATTCAACGCGCAAGGCAGGGTAAACGCTTCCCTGCACAATGGGGAACAGGCTTTGGCTATAGCCATGCGGGCATGCTGTTTCCTCAAAACGGGTGATACACCGGGACAGCCAATAGTGAGTCCGCTTCATCGACTTCCGGGCATATGCCTCGTCACAGGGGTATGGCGTACATTCATCAAACGCCATGATGATGTCGGCGCCCAGTTCACGCTGCACATCGATGGCCTTTTCAGGCGTAAATATGTGTTTTGATCCGTCAATATGCGATTGGAAAACCACGCCATCGTCGGTAAACTTGCGGATATCGCCCAGCGAATAAATCTGGTACCCGCCACTGTCGGTCAGAATAGGTTTGTTCCAGCCGTTAAATTTATGCAGTCCGCCAGCCCTGGAGATGATGTCAACACCTGGTCTCAGGTAAAGATGATAGGTGTTTGAGAGCATGATCTGGGCCCTGACTTCATCCTGTAAATCCTTAATATGCAGTGCTTTTACAGCACCAGCTGTGCCAACGGGCATAAAAAAAGGACTTTCAATGGCCCCGTGATCGGTAACGAGCACGCCGGCCCGGGCTGAAGAGCCATTGTCGCGATGTTGAATGTCGAACTGCAAATGGGTTATTTTAGAAAACTTCCGGCAAAGGTAAGCGTTCTTGGAATTTCTGCCAGCAAATTAAAAAGTATAATAAACCCCGGTAATTGCTCCAGTAGTAAAACAGCGTGGCGCTTTGCTCTGTTTTCAACCATCCTTTCAATTTATACACAATACAGGGATTTGTATGGGCAGAATGAATATCTTTGCCTGATCAAATGCTAAAATTTGTTAAATGATTGAACTTCTGGTCAATACGCAACTTATTCCATTGGTGCTGCTGGGAATATTCGTCCTGACCTTTGTTCTGCAACAGGTTTTTTACTGGATTTTTTTCTGGAGGCTCGGCCGTTACAGGAATCGTGAAGCCGGAGAGCATTCCAAAGGGGTTTCAGTGGTCATTTGTGCACGCAACGAGTTTCATCACCTGAAAGAAAACCTCCCGCTTATCCTCGAGCAGGATTATCCCTTGTTTGAAGTTCTTGTTGTCAACCATTCTTCTGAGGATGATACCCAGTACCTGCTGACCGAACTGGCTGAAAAATATCCAAATCTGAAAAATATTGTCATACAGCATGATCTCAATTTCTTCACAGGGAAAAAGTTTCCGCTTTCGATCGGGATCAAATCGGCAAAGTATGATCTTATCCTGCTTACAGATGCTGATTGCAAACCTGCATCCAAAAACTGGATTCGTCACATGCAATCGGCTTACACGTCGAAGGTTGAAGTGGTTCTCGGTTATGGGCCCTATTACCGGAGCAAGGGTTTGCTCAACAAACTGATCCGGTTTGATACGGTTCATATTGCCATCCAGTATCTTTCGTACGCGCTTGCAGGCATTCCTTATATGGGGGTTGGCAGGAACCTTTCGTATATGAAAGAGATATTTTACCGGAACAATGGGTTTATTTCGCATTACCGGATCAGGTCGGGCGATGATGACCTTTTTATCAACAGGGTTGCCAAACGGTCCAATACAACGGTTATGGCCCATCCCGACAGCTTCACTTTTTCCGATCCCCAGAAAAGCCTGGCAAAATGGGTGCTACAGAAAAAACGGCATCTCCTCACAAGCAGCCATTATAAATTCAGGCACCAGCTAATGCTTTGGTTATATGCATTCACCCTGGTGGCGTTTTATTCCGTCTTTATTGTACTATTATCGTTGAACTGGTCGGTTTTTCCTGTACTCGGGCTATTCGTGTTAAGGCTTATATCGCAATACGTGGTTTTTGGGCGGTGTATGAAACAACTGAATGAACGGGATTTAATCCTCTTTCTCCCATTTTATGAAATATTGCTGATCCTGTTCAATGGGGGAATCATGATCTCTAATATTTTTCATAAACCCACCCGATGGAAATAGCCGAGCATCTCACCGAAAAAGCACGACGCGACTATACCCTGGTGCGCCTGGCCCTTGATGATGGTGATCAGCAGGCTTATGCTGAATTGCTGAACAAATACCGCGATTCGCTCTATTTCATGATGCTCAAGATGACCAGCAATCCTACCGATGCAGAGGACCTTACCATTGAGGCTTTCGGTAAGGCCTTCAAGAACCTGAAACAGTATTCGCCGGATTTTGCTTTCAGCACCTGGCTGTTCAAGATTGCCGCAAACAACTGCATCGATTTTTTACGCAAATCCAAAAGGATCCAGTTTGCCGACAATTTTGACGACGACAGTGATTCTTCGGATGTGCCTGCGAACATCCCGGCCCGGACCCTTGATCCGGAAGAAAGGATCATAGAAAAGCAGAAAATCCAGCTGATGCATGACGTGGTGGAAAAATTGAAGCCCCACTACCGGCACCTGATCGAACTGCAATATTTCAAGGAGTGGTCGTATGATGAAATTGCAACAGAGCTCAACCTGCCGCTGGGTACTGTGAAGGCGCAGTTATTCAGAGCGCGGGAATTTCTTTACCAGATATTGCGGAATTCGCAGGAGAAAATTTAACCTAACCCAGGATCCATGGAAACAACCGATTTTAAAAAAGCCATCATGCAGGGTATTCCGGCGGGGTTGCCAGAATCACCGTCCTATGATGCCACAGTAAATCATGCCCCGGTGCGCAAGGATATCCTAACGCCGGATGAAAAAAAACTCGCTTTGAAAAATGCGTTACGGTATTTCGATGCGGAACATCACGCGGTTCTTGCTCCCGAATTCGCCGATGAGCTGGCAAAGTACGGTCGTATCTATATGTACCGTTTCAGACCGGCATACCCCATGCATGCCAGGAATATCCATGAATATCCTCACAAGTCGCTGCAGGCTGCCGCCATTATGCTGATGATCCAGAACAACCTTGATCCTGCCGTGGCCCAGCACCCGCATGAACTGATAACCTATGGCGGAAATGGCTCGGTGTTCCAGAATTGGGCGCAGTACCTGCTAACCATGAAATATCTTTCCTCCATGACCCATGAACAAACGTTGGTCATGTATTCCGGCCATCCCATGGGCCTTTTTCCATCGCATCCTGATGCTCCGCGCGTGGTGATAACCAATGGCATGATGATTCCCAACTATTCCAGGCCTGATGACTGGGAACGGTTCAATGCACTCGGAGTTACCCAATACGGACAGATGACGGCGGGTTCATACATGTACATCGGTCCGCAGGGGATTGTTCACGGCACCACCATTACCATATTGAATGCAGCACGGAAGGTTACCGCCGACAAGATTGGAGGAACGGTGTTTGTGACATCAGGGTTGGGTGGCATGTCGGGCGCCCAGGCAAAGGCGGCGGTTATAGCCGGCGCCATTGGCGTAGTTGCAGAGATCAACCCGGCTGTCGTAAAAAAACGCCACGAACAGGGGTGGGTCGATGAGGTGTTTACCGACCTCGATGAGCTGCTGATCCGCATGATGCGGGCTGTTTGCAACAGGGAAGCGGTTTCCCTTGCCTACCAGGGCAACATTGTCGATTTATGGGAATATTTTGCTGAATGCAAACTGCAGATCGAACTTGGGTCGGACCAAACCTCACTGCATAATCCATGGTCTGGCGGGTATTATCCTGCAGGCCTGTCCATTGAAGAATCAAATGAACTGATGGTTAAAGATCCGGGGGCATTCAGGGCGGCGGTGCAGGCGTCGCTGCGCCGTCAGGTCGACGCCATCAATAAGATGACAGCCAATGGCATGTATTTCTGGGATTACGGCAATGCATTCCTTCTGGAAGCATCGAGGGCAGGCGCTGAAGTGATGAATGCCGATGGCACTTTCATCTATCCTTCGTATGTTCAGGATATCATGGGACCGCTGTTCTTTGATTATGGCTTCGGGCCTTTCCGCTGGGTCTGCACGTCGGGAAACCCCCATGATCTGGAGGTCTCCGACCAGATTGCCGCTGAGGTTCTGGAGCAGATCGCACTTACATCCCCCAAAGAGATCGAGATGCAGATGCGCGACAACATTCACTGGATCCGCCAGGCGGGTAAAAACAGGCTGGTGGTTGGATCGCAGGCCCGCATCCTTTATGCCGACTGCGAAGGACGCACGAAGATCGCCTCTGCCTTTAACGATGCCATAAAGGATGGCCGCATTTCAGCTCCCGTCGTTATAGGCCGGGATCACCACGATGTATCCGGAACCGATTCACCTTACCGTGAAACCTCCAATATATACGACGGATCAGCTTTTACGGCCGATATGGCCATCCAGAATGTGATCGGCGACAGTTTCCGGGGGGCTTCCTGGGTTTCGATCCATAACGGAGGCGGTGTGGGTTGGGGCGAGGTAATCAACGGAGGCTTTGGCCTGCTGCTTGATGGCTCACAGGATGCCGGCCGCCGGTTGCGGCTCATGCTGCACTGGGATGTGAATAACGGGATTGCACGCAGGGCGTGGGCCCGCAACGATGAAGCTGTTGTGGCTGTTAAAAGGGCCATGCAGCAGGAACCCCGGTTAACGGTAACACTGCCGAACCTTGTCGACGATACGCTGCTGAACGATCGTTTCTAAGATCAGAAGTTCTTGGTTGAAAGTACCTGTGTTTTAACGCTGGTGGAATCAGCCGGATTTTGCACTTCCTGCCTGATCACGCCAAATTGGTTGTTCAGCCACAGCCAGGCTATTCTTGTATAAGTACTGTCGCCCGAAACAACATGTTCGGTGTACCTGAACCGGTTGCACTTGAGGTTTCCGGCACCTGTAGTCACCATCACGTTTGTGTCGACCATCGTGACTGTCGTAGTGTCGGTTTGAAGGTATGAACTGTAAACCACGTTAATCTTGGCATCGATGGGGAAGGAGAAAGCCCTCAGGCTGAGTGCTGAGTCATTCAAAATGGAGAAAGTTGATGGAGAAACATTCCACTTAAGTGTCCTGGCCGCCCACGCCCACCCGCAGGTTTGTGTTGAAACGCCGAGGTAACCGTTGTTGGTGGGATTTGTATTGATCTGTTTCTGAACCTGGCATGAATCCCCGTTTTTCAACGTGGTCTTGTAAGTCCATGAATTCCCTGTTTTTGCAAAACAATTGTAGCGGATTGAATCGGCCGATACTTGTTTTTGCGCCAGGATCCCGCTCCAGTCAACATATTCGCTTCCAAAAGCGCCGCATTCGTTGCCCGAGATGCGCACCTGGATTTTGCCGGCTTCCGAAAATACCGCGTAACCTCCAAGGTTCCACGTCTGGCAATTTGGATTTGACGGATCATTGTTGGTGACCTTGAAGTACAAAGTGCCGTTGACGAACTGGAATTCATGGAAAACATGGATGTCGGTCATGAAGATTATCCCCGACAGGTAATCAGGTGATTCACGGTATATCACGATATCTCCGGTCTCTTTCAACAACTTGTTATTTTTGAATGTAGAGATGGAGCCCCGCCAGGTGCCTATAAAATCGCTTTGTCCTTTTACAGTCGGATCGAAACTCGATTTCTTCTTGCATCCTGCAAAAGGGATTAGGATAACTGCGATGATTATAATCAGGAAGCATCTTGTCATACAGATCAGAGTATTAATTGTTGAATGCAGTTAAACGTGAAATTATTCAAAAAACGTATAGCTATATTTAAGAAAATAGTGGCGGCTGATGGATCGGCCCCTCCCGTCAATGAATACCTCAACTTCGTCGGCACGATCATCATTGTCATAAGTACGGTTAACGGTCATGTAAACATCCCCGTTTTCATCGAGTTCCTCTTCACACACAACCTGTTCCTTATCATTATGGGTGAGCCTGGTTTGATTTGGCTGGGGAAAATCTTCGTCAGGATGGAGCACGGGTTCTCCCTCGCCATCCATAATTTCATGTTTTACCAGGGTTCCCTCATCCCACTCGAAAGTCTCGGTCTGATCGACTTCTCCGTCATCCGTTGTCGTTATTTTTTTAACGAGTTTTTTTGACTCATTGTACTCGAAGGTGGTTGTGTCAACCGAACCGTCCTGGTAGTTTTTAAGCGCACGGATAACCTGTCCTGATTCGTTCCGTTCAAACAGGGTCTCCTCAGCCAACTCATTTTCTTCAGGGAAATAGGATTCGCGCACGAGGTTGCCTTTCGCGTCATACCCGTAAGTGAACATGTCCTCGAAGTCTCCCTGGCGATTGTACCTGATCTCCTTCAGCGGCTTTCCTTCATTATCAAATTCAGTGAAATGATGGGGATGGCCCTGAATATCCAACTCTTCATCATTCACATTCCGGATAATGTAATCAAACTGGGTTATTGAAATACTCCTGATTTTTTTCTCCATTCATAATGGGCGTTGCGGAAGACTTTGACCAAATAAAGCCATAAATTTACTGCAAATATTGTAATATAGACTGTATCTTAAGAAAAATGCCATACATTTTTCTGTTGAACGTTTCGTTTTCCCCTTGGTCGTCCTGGTTGTTGCCGTGAATGCCTGTAAGCCGGAATCTTCTACTTGAACTTCAGCACACCTGATTTTTCGCTGCCATGCATCATTTTCCTTGCTTTTCAGGTGAAAATTGATTACTTTTCGGTTTGTTATTCAAATTAACAAGGTGATTCATCTTGTATTGTATCAGTTTCTGGTGTTGTATTGTTGATAATGAAAAAGTTATTAACAATTGCTTCACCTTTTCTGTTTTACCGGATTAAGCAACAGAAACAGTGCATATGTTGATTCATTATTCTGATGATATCATTGTCGACGGCTTGCGGCAGAAGAAAAGCAGTTGCATTGCCTACATGTACGAGGAATTTGGCCCGATAGTCAGGCACATGGTAAACCGCAACTCAGGCACATTACAGGACATGGAGGATCTTTTCCAGGATGCCATCATCGTTTTATACAAGCGCAGCCTGGTGCAGCCATTCAACCTGGAATGCAGCCTGAAAACCTACTTCATCTCGATTTGTAAAAATATCTGGCTTCAGCGTCTTGAACGTAAATTCAGGTTGCTCTACCAGGAAGATTTTGAAGTGCAGGAATCGTTGGGGATCTATTTGATGGATGACGAGCAACTTAAAGAGGAAAACCTGGAACAGCGGAGATTGTTTTATAAGAACCTGCAACTCCTGCCTACCGATTGCCAGCGCCTTATCAGGCTGTACTGCCTGAAGATCCCATTTAAGGAGATTGCAAGGCTAATGAACTATAAAGACGAGATCTATGTGAAAACACGGAAATATTCGTGTAAGAATCTGTTAAGAAAAAAAATTATGAAAGATCCTGAATGTTATCAATTTTTAGAATATGAAAGCCATGGTAATCACAAGTGATTGGATCGATCGCTATCATGATGGTGAACTCGGTGAACCCGAAAAGAGTTACTTTCTGAAGCAACTTGATAAAAATCAGTTGCTTCGGGCCGAAGTAAACATTGATGCTCGTTTAAACCGCCTGTTAAGTGACGGAGATATCCTGGAACTGATGGATAAAGTAGAGGAAGTCGCCAGGAAAAGGAAGGAAGGAACCAGGCTGAGAAACCCCCTGCTGATCGCAGCAACATTAGTGTGTTTGTTCATCATGGGAACCCTGTTCTATTTTATAGAACAAAAACCGGTATCGATGCATACATTCAAACACCCCCAAATCACCAGGTCATTGCATAAGGTGGGAAAGGACCAGGTCGTGGTCGAAAAGTCAAAGGACAGGACAACGCCGGTGCAGGCGGTCAAACCTGCAGTTCCGCATGAACAGATGCAAATGCCGCTGCTGGCTGAAAATTATAGACCCATGGCTGAGTTTGAACTACTGGTGGGTTCGGTGACCCGGTCTACCGGGTTAAAACTGATTGCACCGGCAGCCCTGACTGTTGTAGCGGCAGGCACGCCCGTGAGGTTTAAATGGATTTCGCTTGCCAGTCAGCCTGCAGTGATTCTGATGTTAATGAATAACCATGGGCGCCTTGTCTGTGAAATTCAAACACTTCACAATGATGAGTATACGTTGCAAACCCGGGGGATGCCTCCCGGTTTATATTACTGGAAAATCATGTATGAAGACGAATTGGTTACTATGGGGAAACTAACTTTAAAGTGACCTATGACATTGAAAATATGAGGTCAAATTTTTTCCGGATCAAACTTTTCTTGTCGGGAATGTCCCTTTTTGTTCTGTTTTGTTCTGTTTGCGCGCAGGAATGCCATACAATTGCTCATTCAGAAAATATAAAGCAAAACCTGAGGCCTGATGAAGTGATGCTTGAATATTCAGTTTCCGATTCATTGGTTCTGGTAAACGCCATTACATTCGATTCAACCTTATATGCCAGTCAGTCTCTTAACCCGTTATTCTGGACTTCCCTGAAAACTTTTCGTAAGAAACTCAGATCGGCTGATCCAAATGAATTTTCGATCCTCGGCCAGGTGCTTTATCTCTACCTTGTCAGTCCCATCAAGGATTTCCTGTCGGGCAAGAGACGATTGATCATAATTCCTGATGCAAGGTTGTCAGGACTTCCTTTTGAGGCTTTTGTCCTGAATGATGATTCGGCACCACCCTACAATATTTGTAAAATTCATTACCTGATTCGTGATTTCGAGGTAGTTTATCATTGCTCCCCGGTCTTTTGGGCCAACCTTTCAGAAAGACCGGAGGATGAGCATGCGGTGTCACCCGGCGACCACCAGTTTGCTTTTATGGGATTTTCACCTGTGTTTGCAAATTACCCGGGACTTAGTGCATTGCCAGGGTCGGAAATTGAAATTTCTGCCATTGGTTCATTATTTCATGATAAAGGACTTTCCAATTTGCTTGTCAGCGGACAAAATTCAGGTAAAGAGTACTTTAAGTCCATTGCGGGCAGGGGGAAAATAGTTCACCTTGCAACCCATTACCTGCATGATTCGAATAAACCTGGTCATGAGGGTTTCCTTTTCTGGGGGTACGATGCATCCGGAAAGAAGAACATACAGGATGAAGGAATCCTCTCTGCTGATGAAATCACAAAACTGCAATTGCAGTCCGATCTGATCGTGCTGAATACCTGCTCGTCTGGGATCGAACAAATACGGTCGGGGGATACCACCAGCTCATTACCCTGCATTTTTGTACGGCAGGGGCGAAGAATGTTTTATCAACGCTCTGGAGCGTGAATGATAATCTGGCCGGGAATTTCATGGTTTCCTTCTATCGTTACTGGCTGTCAGGAAAAAGTTATTCAGAATCGCTGAGGGAAGTCAAACTGCATCTCATCAGTAGTCCGGAAACTGCCATGCCCACCATTTGGGCGCCGTATGTGTTGACTGGGAGGTAGCGAGATAGCGAAATGGTGAAATGGTGAAATGGTGAAATGGCAAAATGGTAAAATGGTAAAATGGTAAAATCGTGGCCGCTCACCTGTTCACCCGTTTACCTGACCGCGATCGTCTCTATTTCAACCAATGCACCCAGAGGCAGTTTGACCACCGCGTAAGCTGCGCGTGCTGGCGGGTCGGTCGGATAATATTTACCATAAACTGCATTCATGGCTGCGAAATTATCCATATCCGACAGAAGGCAAGTTGATTTTACCACGTTGTTAAATCCAAGACCCGCTTCTAAAAGGATTGCGCCTATGTTTTTCATTACCTGTTCAGTTTGTTCGGTAATACCACCTTCTACAAATTTTCCAGTAGCAGGATCAATTGGAATCTGACCTGAAATAAACAGCATGTCCCTGGCCTCAACAGCCTGGCTGTATGGACCGATTGCCTTCGGCGCCCCCGGTGTATTTATGATCTTTTTCATAGAAATATTTATTTTTTATTTTTTCAACATTTCACCATTTCACCATTTCACCATTTCGCTACCTAATTAGAATAGTCTCTGAAATCCTTTTTCTTATTCAACTTCAGGTCCTGGAGCATCGGTGCTTTTACATTGATGGAGAAATTCCAGCTTTGTTGCCCTCCTTTGGGAATCCAGCCGAAACGCATTTCCCAGCAATGCAGGTCGCGGTAAACATCAATGGAGGTGTAGGAAAGCTGTTTGCTTACAAAATCCCATCCTGAAGTCAGGCTGACTTTCCATTTTGGCGTTATGTTGAGCTGTCCGCTGAACCCCAGCGTTTGGTTTATCGCGGCAACCCGTTTGTTCTGGGGAATGTTCCAGACCTTATTGTATGAAAAAGTATAGTTGAATGAAAAACTCCATGGGATGTCGAAATCAACATAATAGTCGTAGTAGTCAACCACATCCTTTCGCTCCATGGTTGTTCCCTTGCTGGTGGTTTTCTTTTTGAACTTTTCTGACGACAATGAATAGCTGAATCCCGTACTCCATGAGGTGTTGTCGAGGCGGAGAAACTGGTGATGCGCGTCCCACATGGTTTTATTGAGGCGCCTTCCCAGCGAATCGCGGGCATACATGTCCCATACACTCCGGTATTGTACCGCCAGTCCCTTGATGATCGTGGTACGCCCGCTGACATTGATTGGAGACCAGTTTACCGAATCGCGGGCTACATCATATGAACAGGAAAAGCTGAGGTCGTCGAGCAGCGGGATTTTACGGGTTCCTGAAACGGTGTCCTTCCGGTTGCGCACTTTCATTTCAAGGTTGTTGCCGATGTTGAAAGAAACTGTCCCTGATTTTTGTCCCGGCGGACCACCATAGATTGAATTCTGAAAAATTGAATAGACTGTGGGATTTTTCTTATTGGTGTCATTCTCAATTTGGTGATAATACCCTAACCCTGCAGCCCCCCAGTTTGGCGTGTAGGAAAAACTGACTGAAGGTCTCATGACATGCCTGATAGCTTTGAGCAGTTTGCTTTTGAACTGGAACATGCCATAGACCGTAGTACTCAGCGATGTTGACAGTGAAAAGTCAAAGGCGTTGGCGAACCCGGAAACACTCCGTGTTTTATAACCCGGGCGAATGGTGTCTTTTCCGTTGACAATGGTATCGGCCTGGTAATATCTGTGGATCGTTTTGGTGTACATCCGGTCGTTGAGTTGCATGGAGGTGCCCCAGTTGAAATACTTGAGCACTTTGAAGGTTCCGTTGATCGGGATGCTGTGCTTCATGCCGTTTTGCAGGGAATCAGGCCAGTTTCCCTTCATGAAGTTGGCGTCGGTGGTAGCATACCTGTTTTCCAGGTCAGTATTGTATTTCATGCTGATCTGCTCGAACCAGAGCATTTTACCAACGTGATTTTGCCGACGGAAGGGATAGAACTGGTTTACCGAAAAGTTGAGCTGGGGCAGGGTAATATTGATCGATTTATTGAGTGTATTTTGACTATGCTGTGCGCTGAGATTCAAATAGTATTTACCTGCAAAGCTCGTTGAATAGGAGATGCTTGACTGGAACTGATTTGAAAGGTAGGTTTGGGCGCTGGTCGTGATGGTGTTTTTATTGAATGAACTGCTGAGGATGTTCACATTGGCTGAAAATGTACTGTTGGGCCGGGCCTTAGGGTCCTGTGTATGAATCCATCGTACCTGGAAGTCTTTGCTTTTCTGAAATCCCGGGGTACCTGACTCTCCAATGAGGTTCACGGCATACGTGAAATTGAAAGCGCCATTGTAGTGATAGCGGTTGTTGTATCGCAACGCGGGCTTGATGGCCCAGCTTCCGCGCGTGTAAATGTCGGCATGAACCGTCAAATCCATATATTGGCTGATACCCCAGTAATAGCCAAAGTTTTCAAAGTAGAATCCCCTGTTTGCCGATTCGTTGTAAGTGCCGATGAGGATTCCTGAACGCCGTCCCGAGCGGTTAGGGAAAAAACCGAAAGGGATCACAAGGGGTGTGGGCACTCCGGCAATATCCATGAAGGCAGGACCCGTAATGACCCGCTTTCCCGGGATCACCTTGCCCCTGTTAAACCGGAAAGCAAAATGCGGGTTCTCTTCCAGGTCGCAGGTCGTGTAGGAACCTGATTTAAGATAGGTAATATTGTTTTCCATTTTTTTTACGATGGTACCGTGAAGGTAGCCTTCATCCTGCTTGGTAAATACCGTATTGATGAACCCGCGTTTGGTGGTGTAATTGTAATTGATGATCTTTGACTTGAATGTTTGTGCTCCCTCCTGGAATTCGGGAGTGCCGACAAGTTTGCCGACAGAATCTTTGATTCCTGTTGCGTATACCAGGTTTTTGGGAAAGTCGATCTCAACATAAGCTGCTTTCAGACTGATATCCTTGTACTTGATATTGCCTTCCTTGTAAAGAAATACCTTTTGTCCCTTGATTTCAAAGCGGATGGAATCTTTGGCAGCGTAGTCGACCTTTGCTTCCATCCGGTTCTTTTTCTTCGGTTTCTTCAGCAAGGTTTTGGCACGGAGCGAATCAACGCGGGTCGAATCGTTGAGCAGGGAATCGGGGTGGATTGAATCTTTCCGTGGTATCTCTATCTGACCGGCAGGCATAACAACCCTGTCCCCTTTCTGTCGTATTGTATCCTGGGCAACCACTTCTGTGATATCCAGGAAGAAAAGGATCAAAAAAAGAATATTTAGGAAAGACCTTGTTAATATTTTCGTTAACAACTTCTTTTCTGAATTCTGAGGTGAATGTTCTATCTTTGTTTTGTGTAAAAATTCAGAATAAAAAGGCGTTGAAAACCGTTATTCTTCGGGTTTCAAAACTACTCAAAATTATCGAGACTGCTGCTTTTTTAAGATACTTTAACAATCCAACTCCACGGATGTCGAGATTTTTATGGCTACTGGCGATTACCATAATTGCCATCCTTCCCTCATCACTGCATGCTCAGCGACGGAGTGCAATACAAACGATTGTCATCGATGCCGGACATGGCGGGCATGATCCCGGGGCCATCGGGCAGCACGTTCGTGAAAAGAATATCAACCTGGCCATTGCATTGAAACTCGGCGGGCTGATTCAGCGTACCATGAAAGATGTCCGTGTAATTTACACACGCGACAAGGATTACTTCGTTGAATTACACCGGCGGGCTGAAATTGCCAATGAAAACAAGGCCGACCTTTTTATCTGCATTCATTGCAATGCCAACGACAATCATGCTCAGAAGGGAGCAGAAACCTATGTAATGGGGCTGCATAAATCGCAGGCAAACCTTAATATTGCAAAACTTGAAAATGCATCAATCCTGCTCGAAACCGACTACCAGTCAACCTACAACGGTTTTGATCCGAATGCCGATGAATCCTATATCATTTTCTCTCTATACCAGAATTCAAACCTTGATCAAAGTACCGATTTTGCAGCTGCAATTCAGTCGCAACTGGAGGGACAGCATGGAGGAGCGATCCATGGGGTGCGCCAGGCCGGGTTTATGGTATTGTATAAAACAACGATGCCCAGTGTGCTCATAGAAACCGGGTATATCAGCAACCCGGAGGAGGAACGATCCCTGATGTCGGATAAAGGACAGGATCAGATTGTATCGTCCATCTTCAGGGCATTAAAAACGTTCAGGGAAAGCGTTGCAAAACCAGTGAGGCCGAAGTCAAAAGCCGGTAAATCCGATTCAGTTGCTCCAGACATTCAGGATGCAGGCCTCCGAAAGAAATCCGATACCGCCCCGGATGTGCACAAGACCGGCAGGGAAAGCACCGCCAATGGGAAAGCAGCCACGTCTGCGGGATTATCTTATCGGGTTCAGATTGCAGCCTCAGCCAGCAAACTTGATGACAGCGACGCACGGATCGTTCCCTTTGGCCAGGTTCATGTGTACAAAAACGGAGGATTTTACAAATACACAGTCGGTGATGAATCGACCCTGGGCGCTGCCGAACGGCTGCTTGGCGAAGTCAGGCAAAAAGGTGCCCGGGATGCATTCATCGTCATATTCAGGAACGGACAGCGTATCCCTCAGGAAGAGGCAAACCGGTTGCTGCGAAAGTAACGGGTTTTATTTTTAATTTTGCATAAAACTGTTGTTGTGAAAATCAGGAAAGAAATAAAGGTCGGAGTCGTATTTGTCTTAGCTACTGCCATTCTCATCTGGGGGCTGATGTTCCTTAAAGGGCTTGAACTGTTGAAACCCAGCCGGACCTTCTATGCCGTTTATGATCAGGTTAACGGGTTGGTGGCAGCTAATCCTGTGTCAATCAAGGGACTTAAGGTCGGCCAGGTTAAAAAGCTCTATTTTGACACGAAAAATCCTAAAAATATCATAGTAGAACTGTATATCCTTGGCGATTATCCCATTGCGAAAAATTCAAGTGCCCGCATTTTCAGTTCAAGTCTCCTGGGGGCACCCGAGGTGGAGATCATACCCGGGAACTCTGGCGTTATGGCTAAAACAGGCGATACGCTCCTTTCATCCATTGAATCGACTTTGGGACAGGAGGTCAACAAGCAGCTTCTGCCGCTTAAAACCAAAGCCGAAAACCTGATCAGTTCCATTGATACTGTTGCAACGATCATCCAGGAGGTGTTGAATAAAAACACGCGTGACAACCTGGTCCAGGCAATGGAACATGTGAAGCAAACGCTTTCCAATATTGCGCATACCACACACGATCTCGACACCCTCATGATCTCGCAACGGAACAACCTGAGCAAGATTATTACCAATGTGGAGTCGATCAGCAGCAATTTGCAGCAGAATAACGCCAAAATTACAAACATCCTCACCAATTTTTCGAATCTGAGCGATTCACTGGCAAAGGCACGCATTCCTTATACAATTTCGCAGGCAAACAAGGCCATCACCGACCTCGATTCGGTATTGCAGAAAATCAACAGGGGCGAAGGTTCTGTCGGACAATTTCTCAACAATGACAAGCTCTATAAGGAGGTTGAAAAGGCGGCCCGGGATCTGAATTTGCTGTTGGAGGATATAAAGGCGAACCCCGGGAGGTATGTGAAGGTGTCGGTGTTTTAGATGGGGTACAGGCGGACAAGGTAACAAGGTAACAAGGTAACAAGGTGACAGGGTGACAGGGTGACAAGGTAACAAGGTGACAAGGTAAAAGGGTGACAGGTTACCAGGTGAAGATGTCGGATTTTTTTGTGGGGCGGCGTTTTTCCTCCCATTTGAAGTTCTTCAGTTTCCGTTCGTTTTGTGGCAGGTCTTTTTCGGGATAGATATGGGCATCGGGTGCCGTGAGGTAAGTAATGCTTTTAAACTGGTTTTTCTCCAGGAAGATGAGCATGTCACTTGAAAACGCAACATTGATGCCAATCAGGGTTTTATCCTCCTCCCTTGCGTAATAGATGGTTTGCGAGTTGCCGATTACATTCACCTTATACATTTCATTGTCACGGAATTTGGCCAGGACGTTTCGTCCTTTGACCTGGTTAAAGCTGTTGGTATCATCCCTGGATACAATAAATGCAGCGCTGTACATTTTAAGCGAATCGGCCTGCCCGTTGCGCATGAGCAGCTTGATGGAGTCGGCCGATAGTTGGTTCGCCTCCGACCAGATGACAGGATCGTGATACATGCTCATCGTTGAATCGCGGCTAAACCATGTCAATGAATCGCACATGCCCTGGAGGTCGTGACGGAAGAATTTAACCTTGTAAAAGCAGAACACGTTCCTGATTTTTTCCAGTGAGTCAAACGTGGCACGTATCGTATCTGCATGCATAAAAAGTGAATCTTTCTTATCCACCATGACGGTCATGGCACTGTCGACCATGAATGCAAAGCCATGGTTGCGCTGCATCTCGCCGTAATTGCCTAGAAGAAGGATGTTTTCTTTGGTATCAATGAGTTGCGCGTGCCTGAATACCTGGCCAAACCCCGTGTTGCGGACATAATAGATGCTATCTCCGGTGAGAAAGGTTGTTTCGTGATAGATTTTCGCCCGCTTACGGAACCGGGCTATATCAAGGTGTGTGTTGTACCATCCGTTTTCGCAATAAATAGAATCAAGCTTGTCTTTGCTGATGATGTGCGAAGGACCAAAGAAAAAAGCGGTCTCCGTTACGGTATTGTACATGAGCGTATCGGAATTCATTGTGTACTCAGGGTTGAGCATCAGCACCTTCTCCTTGAAAAAGAACTGCTTTTTATCGGTGTAGTAATAACCGTGATGGCTGATCAGGATGTTCTTGTCGTTGATGATCTTTCCCCAGCAGTCATACTGGGCAATCTGGGTAATCCGGCTGTAAACAAGGGTGTCGGTTGTCAGGGTGGTTTGGTTGTCGATCAGTTTGACATTGCTGTTGGCATGGGCTATTTTGGTGTTCCCGTCGTATTTGAGGGAATCGCTGTACAGGTTCAGGGTGTCGCTGAGTTTTATCCTGACATTGCCATAGGCGATCACCTTGTTTTCGGTTTCATTTACATAGGCGCTGTCGCAATATAAATAGGCGCTGTCGTGGTTCATCACCACATGCCCGAGGAGCCTGGGGCCGTCCTTGTAAATATCCTTGTTAAACTGCCATGTGTCGCCTGAATATTGGATCTTCGTCTTCTCCTGCGGCGGCTTTGGTTGCGGCTGCTGGGAAAACGAGGAAAGATGCAATAAAAGCGGAAAAATGAATAAATACCGGAAGATTCGCTGCATGAAACCTGATTGAACCTGCAAAGATACTAAAGTCAATGTTACCAAAAGAAATGAACATTTCACTCACGATATCTTCAAAATGGCTAAATTTGAAGACTATTACAAACTATCTCAGCTGATAAAATGAAACAAAACTTCGACCCCAGACGCAACCATGCTGAAACAGAACAAAAAATTGGTTACATCCCCCGCAAAAAGGCAACCCAGGCTGACTACGACCGAATCGGGTTCATGTCGGGACTGGAAGTTCACCAGCAACTGAAAACCAAAGAAAAGCTTTTCTGTCACTGTCCTGCCGGGATTTTCCAGAAGGCTGATGATTTTGATGCTGAACTTGTGCGGCATATGCGTCCTACCCTGAGTGAACTGGGTGAATATGACGGAACGGCCCTGATGGAATTCAGGACCCGGAAAAATATCGTTTACCGCATTAAAAACAAAACGGCATGCACATACGATGTAGATGATACGCCGCCATTCCCGCTGAACCGTGAAGCACTGTCGCAGGCGATCGATATTTCACTTCTTACCAAACTCAAGGTTGTTGGGGAAGTTCACATCACCCGCAAACAGTATCTTGACGGCTCAATCCCGACCGGATTTCAGCGAACCGCGATCATCGGCATCGAGGGCGAGATCCAGCTGAAACATAAAAAAGTGAGGATAATCCAGTTAAGCCTGGAAGAGGACTCCTGCCGCGAAGTTTCCGACATCGGCCACGTTCGCATTTATCGTACCGACCGTTTGGGCATGCCGCTCATTGAAACGGTTACCTATCCTGATTTTAAAAACCCGGACGAGGTAAAGGAGGGTGCCGATTATATCCGTTTCCTGAATCGCAGCACTGGCAAGGTGCGCAGCGGCATCGGTTCAACACGCGCCGATGTGAATGTGAGCTGCACCGGAGGAACCCGGATCGAAATCAAGGGGGTTGCACATACCGCCTGGATGCCCGAACTGACCCACAACGAATGCTTCCGCCAGTGGGCGTTGCTTGCTGTGAAGGATATGCTCGTTAAACGGGTAACAAACCCGGGCGAATGGAAGATTTCGTCGAGAGAGGTAAAGTCAAAAGATTTCAAACTCGAGAACCTCGGGGTGCCAAAGGATTCCATGGTCAAGGTGTACATTGTCAACCTGCCCAAATTTATGGGGATATTGTCTCATTTCACACAGCCTGGCAGGATGTTTGCCGATGATCTCTCCGACCGCCTGAAGGTGATCGCCTGCATTGAGAAGCCCAACATGGTCCATTCAGAGATGTTTGAAGATGTCGTTGGTGAAAAAGCATGGGTAAAGATTCGCTCCATGCTTGGCAGCAAAGAGGACGATGCGCAGCTAATTTTCTGGGGTCCGGAGGACGATATCAAAACCGCACTTGAAACCATTGAAGAGCGCTGCAAACTGGCCTTTAGCGGTGTCCCGAACGAAACCAGGAAATCGTTTGAAGATGGTACCACCATTTTTGAGCGCGTACTTCCCGGTGCCGACCGGATGTATCCCGACACCGACTCAGCTCCCATCCCGCTTGACGATGATGCAATAGCCGAAGCCAGGCAACGGCTGCCAGTTCTCGTTTCCGAGCGGTATCATCAACTTGCAGAATGGGAGGTCCCCGAAGGAATTCACACCTACCTGTTTAAAAACAACCTGGTTCCGCTGATCGAACGCGTGCAAGACGAGTTGAAGATCCCTGCCCGCTTTACCGCGTCATTGCTGGCCCACACGCTGAAACACCTCCAGGGACAATATCCGGGGCTTCCCGATTTTACCTATGAAAAAGTGTTTGACCTGTTGAAATTTCTTTCCGGCAGAAAACTGGATCTTGCCATTGCCAGGAAAATGCTGTTCCATCTTTACCAGCATCCAAAAATGGACTTTGATTCCATCCTCGTCACCCTCGCCTTCAAAGAAATTCCTAAGGATGAAATTCTTGGTAAGATCCCTTACCTTGTTAAAAAATATAAGGAGATCAGGACCTCGTCTGACGATTCGGCCGGCATCCGCTGGGTTATGGGAAACCTCAGCAGGATTGCCATGGGAAATATATCCCTAAGCGAGCTCAGCAAAACCATCAAACTATAAAACAAAAACTCCTATTTCACCATTTTACCATTTCACCATTTTACCATTTCACCATTTTACCATTTCACCATTTGACATATGACCGAAGATATATTCCAGGGTTACAAAGGACGCGCACTCGAAGTACTACAGAAATTCAATGCCAGGGTTTGGGCAAAAGTCAGGATCGACAGTAACAGAGGTGTTTTTGAAGGCACCATCTTGCCCCGTGCTGAAAATACCGACGACAGGCACATCGTCATGAAATTTTTCACCGGGTACAACATTGGCGTGGATATCGACGGCATTACCGACATTGTTGAACTCGGGTATAAAAAAGCGGTATATAAAATACCTGAAAAGGAATTTCCCTATTCCAAAGACAAGCCGAATGTGAAACTCCTTGGTACGGGGGGAACCATTGCTTCCAGGCTCGATTATCGCACGGGAGCGGTGATTCCTGCTTTTTCCCCGGGAGAATTGTATGGCGCGGTTCCTGAACTGGCCGATATATGCAACCTCACGACGGAGAAGCTTTTCGCAGTTTTTAGCGAAAACATGGGCCCTGAACAGTACAAAAAACTGGCCATCGCCATCGGAAACGAAATTGAAAAAGGCATCGACGGCATTATCATCGGCCATGGTACCGACACCCTGCATTACACCTCAGCAGCCCTGACCTTCATGGTTCAGAACTCACCGGTACCCATCGTATTGGTTGGCTCGCAACGCTCATCCGACCGGCCCAGTTCCGATGCAGCCCTTAACCTGATGCACGCAGCCACCGCCGCAGCCCATGGCGATATCGCGGAGGTGATGGTATGCATGTTCGGCCCTACCTCCGATGAATACGGGTTCCTGCATAAAGGCACCCGCGTAAGGAAGATGCATTCCTCGTACCGGTCTACCTTCCGGACGATCGGGGATACCCCGCTTGCTACCGTGACCAGGCAGGGCGTTGTTCCCATCAAACAGGATTATCATCGCAGGCGTTCTGATAAAAACGTGACGATCATGCCCTTTTATGAAGAAAAGGTCACCATGCTTTATTACTACACCAACATGCAGCCCGATGTGATTGATGCGCTGGTAGATGCCGGGTATAAAGGGATCATCATCATCGGCACAGGCCTGGGCCACGTAAACAAACCCATTTACCCGGCCATCGAACGTGCTGTAGCCAAAGGAGTTGCCATATACATGACAGTACAGACCCTGTGGGGTTATGTTCATATGTTCGTGTACGATACCGGCCGTGACCTGATGGCAAAGGGAATCATTCCTGCTGAGAATATGCTGCCTGAAACAGCCTTCATCAAACTCAGCTGGGCATTGGGGCAGACTAGCGACCTGGCAAAAGTAAAAGAGATTATGCTAACCCCGATCAACGATGAAATAACCCCACGCGAACCATATAACGGGTACCTGATTTACCAGGGCGGTGTGCCTGAGGTAGAGGATTTTATTAGGAAGTTCCATAAATAACAGGTAGCGAGGTAGCGAGGTAGCGAAATAGTGAAATGGTGATCCCGATAGCTATCGGTAGGTGAAACATGGTGTGTTCCACATTGTTTAATTCTAAGATTTTTTCAACCTTTTAATGAAGTTCATATGAAAAAGATGATTACCCGATTTGCAGTGATTTCTTTGATGCTTGTGCTGACTTTCAGCACCATGGCACAAAAAGTATACAAGTATGATACCGTGGCGGGTGACCCGCTTAAGGCCAGGATCTATACGCTGGATAACGGACTGAAACTTTATCTCACGGTATATAAGGATGCGCCCAGGATCCAGACTGCCATTGCCGTTCGTACAGGCAGCAAAAACGACCCTTCCGACAATACCGGGTTGTCGCATTACCTTGAACACGTGATGTTCAAAGGCACAGATGAATTCGGCACAAAGGATTATCCCAAAGAAAAGGTGCTGCTCGATCAGATCGAAAGTAAATTCGAACAATACCGGAGGATTGCCGATACGGTGCTACGGAAAAAGGTCTATCACCAGATCGACAGTTTATCGGGCGAAGCCGCCAAATTCGCCATTGCGAATGAATATGACAAGCTGTTGTCGGTGATCGGGGCAAAGGGAACCAACGCCTTTACCTCCTTTGAAGAAACCGTGTACGTGAACGATATCCCGTCGAACAAGGTAAACCAATGGCTGGAGGTTGAAAAGGAGCGTTTCCAGGATCCCGTTTTCAGGCTGTTCCACACTGAGCTGGAAACGGTTTATGAAGAGAAGAACAGGAGCCTTGACAATGACGACGATAAGGTTTTCGAGGAATTATTTGCAGGCCTCTTCCTGAAGAATACCTACGGTACTCAAACTACCATCGGTACTGTCGAGCACCTGAAAAACCCGTCGCTGACCTCGCTGAAAAATTATTTTGCCGCACGCTACGTTCCCAATAACATGGCCATCGTGCTTTCGGGTGATTTTGACCCTGACGAAATGATCAAAATGGTCGATGCCACTTTTGGACAGCTGGTTTCAAAACCTGTTGTTCCGTATATTCCGGCTGCTGAGGCCCCGATCACCCAACCGGTTGTCAAGGAGGTTGTTGGCCCGGATGCGCAATCAGTCACGATCGGTTACCGCCTTGGCGGAGCCGCCACCAAAGATGCCGACCTGGTTACCATCTGCAATAAAGTGTTGAGCAACAGCAAGGCAGGTTTGATGGACCTGAACCTGAACCAGGCACAAAAGGTATTGGAAACGGATGCTTTTTCCTATGTCCTGAAAGATTATTCGGTTAATATATTCTCAGGGAAGGCAAAAGAGGGTCAGTCGCTTGAGGAGGTGAAGAATTTGATCATGTCGCAGATCGAACTTGTGAAAAAAGGTGAATTTCCCGATTGGCTGATCCCCGCTATCATCAATGATCTCAAGCTTTCCGAGATCAGGCGGTATGAATCAAACAACGGTCGCGCCATGGAAATGGTCAACGAGTTCATCCAGGAATTCCCCCATGCCGACCTTGTAAACAAAATTGCCAGGCTTTCCAAAATCACAAAGGCCGACATCGTTGATTTCGCCAGTAAAAATTATGGTGACAATTATGTGGTTGTGTACAAGCGTACCGGAAAGGCCAATGAAGCAAAAAAGGTTGTAAAACCGCAGATCACCGGTGTTACAATGAACCGCGACGACGAGTCGGCATTCCTTAAAAAGATCATGGCAGAACCCAGTAAGGTGATTGAACCGGTGTTTATTGACTACACCAATGATATTAAGAAACTTACGTTTAAAAGCACCGTTCCTGTCCTGTACAAGGAAAACACTGAAAACAAGACATTCTCACTGTATTACTTTTTCGAGATTGGCACTAAAACTAACCCGGCACTGGGAATTGCGCTTGACTACCTGAAATATCTGGGCACCTCGAAATATTCTCCAAAACAGATCCAGGAAGAGTTATATAAAATGGGCTGTTCGTTCAATGTTAACAGTTCGGAAGACGAGGTATGGATTTCGTTGAATGGATTGAGTGAGACGATGGCAAGCGCAATGAATTTCTTTGAACAACTCCTTGCTGACGCTCAGCCGAATGTTGCAGCGCTGGAGAACCTGGTCGCCGATATCAAGAAACAGCGTGCCGATAACAAACTTTCAAAGCAGAATATCCTGTGGCAGGCCATGTACAATTATGGGGTTTATGGTCCTAAATCTCCATTTACCAATATATTATCCGCTCAGGAACTTGATGCCCTTAAGGCTACCGACCTGGTTGGCCAAATCAGGGAGCTTACCGGTTACCAGCACAAGATTTTATATTACGGTCCTGAAAGCACCGCAGTGCTGACACAGGTACTCAACAAGGAACATCGCCTTCCAGCCAACCTTAAGCCGGTGCCGGCAGCGAAAAAATTTGAACAGGAGGGTGCCACGGTTTCAAAAGTGTATACCGTTGACTATAATATGAAGCAGGCTGAAGTCATCATGTTGTCAAAATCGGAAAAGTACAACAAGGAGATCATCCCGGTTGTTCGTCTTTTTAACGAGTATTTCGGCGGAAGCATGAATTCGATCGTCTTCCAGGAAATTCGCGAGTCGAAGGGCCTTGCCTACAGTGCCTATGCCGGATACCGTACCCCGGTGCAACCTGATCAGAGTTTTTATCTCTTCTCCTATATCGGAACCCAGGCTGATAAACTACCGGAAGCGATGAAAGCCATGACCGGGCTCTTCAACAGCATGCCCGAAAGCGAAAAGGCCCTGAATTCATCCAGGGAGGCGATTATCAATAAGATCCGGACCGAGCGCATAACCAAGGCCCAGGTTCTGTTCAACTATATCAATGCGCAGAAATTCGGATTGACTTTCGATATCAGGAAGGATGTTTTCAACAAGGTACCCAAAATGACCTTTGCCGATCTGAAAACTTTCCAGGAAAAGTATATCAGGGATAAGAACTTCAACATCCTTGTTTTAGGGAAAAAGGGGGAGATCGACTTAAAAACGCTCTCGACCTATGGCAAGGTGGAAAGCCTCGATTTACAGACAATATTCGGGTATTAATCCCATATTCCCGGTCCTTCATCCCACGGGTCGAAGGACCGGACTAATCCTCGGAGAATTTCTTGAGCAGCTCCCTGTATTGCGAAAATACGTTGGCACGTGAGATAAAGCCCAGGTATTTCCCATCCTTGAGCACCGGCAGGTTGTAACGGTCGCTCTGCTGGAAGAGTTGGATTACAGCATCCATTGAATCATTGGGATTGATGGCATAGTCGGGCATGAAGAGCAGGTCTTTGACAAAAGTCACCTCATAGATCGACTGGTCGAACATGATCTGCCTGATGTTATCCAGCATCACGATTCCATAAAAATTCCCCTCGTTATCCACCACCGGGAAGATATTACGTGAAGCAGTAGCTACGATTTTAACGAGCTCCCCGAGGGTGGCATCAGGGCCCACACGTGCGAAATTTGTTTCAATCAGCTGGCGTGGCGACATAAACGAAAGCACTGCCTTGTCCTTATCATGGGTGATCAGTTCTTTTCTTTCAGCCAGTTGGCGGGTGTATATGGAATGGCTTTCGAAGATATGACAGGTCAGGTAGGCAATCGCAGAAACCATGATGAGCGGGGTAAGCAGCTGGTATCCACCGGTGATTTCAGCAATCAGGAAAATAGCGGTTAACGGGGCATGCATCACACCGGCCATCACGCCGGCCATGCCGACCAGGGCAAAGTTGCTGGGGGCGATGTGGAGACCGAGCGTTGAATTGAGCAGCTTGGCAAAAAAGAAGCCGCAGATGGCGCCGACAAAGATGGAAGGAGCAAAGGTTCCCCCGATGCCGCCGCTGCCCTGGGTCAGTGCCATGGCCACCACCTTCATGATGATCAACCCGAAAATAATAACCAGGAATGCCCAGTAGTTCTCCTTGAGTTGGCCAAACAACAATGAGTTGCCGATAATTTCTCCATGTCCGTTGATCACCCCTTTTAAAACGGTATACCCTTCTCCGAAAAGTGAAGGATAGGCAAAGATCAGCATGGCAAGTAAAATTCCTGCAATAGTGACCCTGAAGAAGGGTGCCAGTTTTTTCAGCAGGGTTTCGATGCCGATGCTCCCCCGGATAAAGAAAACCGATACCAGTCCCGTGAAAACGCCAAGTAAAATGTAATACGGGATGTGGCGGAGGAGAAAGGGGCTGTTCAATGTAAATGAAAACAGAACTTCATTTCCCATCAACAGGTATGCTACAAGCGAGGCTGTTACCGTTGTGATCAGCAATGGGATCAGGGTGGTGACGGTGAGGTCAAGCATCAGGATCTCCAGGACGAAAATTGCCCCTGCTATGGGTGCCTCAAAAATCCCGGCGATGGCTCCCGCGGCGCCACAGCCGATGAGGAGGGTAGTTGTTTTGTAATCAAGTCTGAATAACCGGGCAAGGTTCGAGCCGATGGCGGATCCTGTCAGGACAATTGGAGCTTCCGGACCTACGGAGCCGCCGAATCCCAGGGTCAGGGTACAGGCAATCAGCGATGAAAAGGTGTTGTGGGGCCTTATCTGGCTGTTATTCTTTGAGATGGCGTACAAGACTTTGCTGACACCATGGTTTATGTTGTCTTTGACGATATACTTGATAAACAGCAGGGTGAGGATAATTCCAATGAGAGGGAATGCGAGAAAGAGGTAATAGATGCCATGGTAGCTGAACCCGTTGGTGAGGAAATAGTTGGTATAGTATAAAGTATTTTTAAGGATAACCGCAGCAAGCCCGCTGCCGATTCCAACAACAATGCTGAGAATCAGGATGAATTGCTGTTGTTTGATATGGCGCAGCCGCCATACCAGGAGTCTGCCGGCGATGGATTTAGGTACCATGTTGCTGCAAATGTAATCTTTTTCCGGAACAATCCACCCCGTCAGGGTCCACCACCCCGTCAGGGTGGGGG
>CAIWMX010000003.1 GCA_903913885.1 uncultured Bacteroidales bacterium
AATGAAAACAACTGGGAATTAGGGGTGTAAAATAGAAGAGCTTCCTCTAAAGAGTTTATGATTGCAAAATCCTTGCGCTTTATGAAATACTTCTCATGGTTCATACTTACTGTTAGAGAATAATAAAATTGGTTTTAATGGCTGATAAGGGATGACACAAACGGAAAGCAAAAAAAAACTCCAATAATAATTTTTGGAGGTAATTGAAAATTGTACTCTTCAAAGATTTGACGATTATTAAGTACACTATTTCATGCTGTTAGGGCAAATATCATTGTACGTGTACTGATATGGGGTCACCTTACCAAGTCCGATTACTTCAACAGCAATTTCATTGGCAACATTCTGAACATCTGATAAGTTAAAATTATTTACCAGGGTGAAATCTTCAAAATTCACTTTCTCAGGTTCCATAATTTAATTTTTAGATTTTAGCTATTCTTTTACCGGAATAGGTTCGGTCAAAAAATTGAATAAACTTTTTGCTAAATACAAAGATATACATTTTTTAAGCTGACAACATTATTTACCCATATTTCGATTAACTAAAATCATTCCAAAGAAAATTCCAAAGAATAAGGAAAGAGAACCCCAAACCAAGGCCTGTCTGAAGAAATTAAATTCAATACATGAGGACCAGCGCGAGGATGATCCTGGAATGGGAAGGAGCACCAGACATGAAACTCCAAAGCAAACAAAGAATAAGATCTGGAATATTCTCATGAATCTTGTAAGATTTTGTTTTTTAACCCTGGGCCCCATGAATAATGCTGCAACGAGAAGGGAAACGCTCACGATATGACTGAATTCGATACCGGTTTTATCGATTTGAACCAAAAGGAGAATCCCTCAGAAGAAAATCAATTGAATAAAATAGTACTTTTATCACCCCTATTGTCCTTTGAAAAATTGGATCACTTTACTCCGGAATCATTGGCATGGTTTGCTCCGAAATAAGTGGCACTGTTTGTCCGAAATAATCATTAAGAAAGAAAAGAAAAGAAAAAAATGTCTAATATTGTTTAGCAAATCCGCCACACGATTAGGGTAGCGCCGAATGCGTCGGAATGGTTGCGCCGAATATCATGGACTGGACGAATATTTTACCAGCTATAATCATGAACGGCCCCATCAAACGATCGGGATGGTTTCTTACAAAAAATTTAATGACCACGTCTCGGAAGCCGCATAGATATAAACAAAATAGCGATTTATTAACAAACGAAAAAGAAGTAAAAGAAAAGAAACACATGCACTTAGGTGCATGTGTTTCCATCAACAACAACAATACCCTTAAGTTCCTTTAAATACTGTCCTACGGACAGGGACCATTTCAATAAGGATACAATGATTATAAATATTCATTTTCAAAACGAATAATATGATGAAAATTGGTTTAGATGTTTCTGGTGGTGATTTTGCCCCCGATTCCAATATCATGGGTGCTATTGATGCATTAAAATTCCTTAAAGTAGCAGAGAAGATCGTTCTCATTGGAGATCAGACTACCATTCTAAACCTCCTTAAAAGGGAAATTGTCAATCCTGAATTGTTTGAAATTGTTCATGCTCCGGAAATTATCGGAATGGATGACCGACCAACGAAGGCGTTACAAAACAAGCCTAATTCTTCGATTTCTGTTGGATTCCATTTATTAAAAAATAAAGAAATTAATGCTTTTATCAGTGCTGGTAATAGTGGTGCGATGTCTGTAGGTGCCATCTATAATATGAATACTATTCCAGGTATTATAAGGCCTAGCATTCCTGGTTATATCCCTAACTTAAATGGTAGTACTACTGTCCTAATTGATGCTGGCACTAATCCTGATGCAAAACCGGAAGTACTATATCAGTTTGGAATATTGGGTTCTGTCTTTTCGCAATTCATGTTTAATATTAAAAATCCAAGAGTTGCTTTGCTAAATATTGGCGAAGAAGAAAAAAAAGGAAGTATTGCAGTGCAGCAAACCTATCAATTGATGAAAGGAACATCCGATTTTCAATTTATTGGAAATGTAGAAGGAAGAGCTGTTTTCCAATCTGCTGCAGATGTATTTGTTTGTGATGGATTTGTTGGAAATATTCTGCTAAAATGGCTTGAATCGTTCCATGATATCTTCTTTGAAAAAGGAGTTACAGGTTCATTTTTCGAAAGGTTTAATTTTGAAAATTATGGAGGATCCCCCTTATTGGGAATTAATGGCAATGTCATTCTCGGTCATGGAATTTCAACCAAACTGGCAGTATGTAAGATGATAATATTAGCTCAGCAAATGATTAATGCGAAACTTTTACTAAAAATCAAACATGCTCTTAAAAATAATCCTACTAAAATATAATCGATCAGATTTTTACTTGATGGTATATTTGAGTGCCCGATCGTATTTAAAGTAGATTAATTTTAGCGTTTTCGTAACATGCAACGCCCAATCTGTACAATTAAATGTAAACATTTTAATGTTCACAATCAGCACAATTACAAGATAAGTTCGTTCATCCTGTAAAACATGTTCGTTCAATAATAGACCAACAATTAGAATAAATAAAGATAAACCGAACATCATCTTCCACCAATCTTTGAAATCTTTAAGTCTATCTTTAACAATCTGCGATATTTTATTTTCCTTAATTTCCTTAACAGCTTTTTTAGCAATAATATAATTTAACCCGTTGTTTATAGCTACAATCATTGTCCCGAAAGAAGCTACGTAGGCCCACCATTGATGACCTAAATAAAATGCCATCAGAATTGGAAATGGCCAGTAGAAAGTGGAAAACCTAAGCCATTTATTAGTAACAAACGGCCAGAAACCATTGAAATTCTTAGTGGAAAGGGAACTAAAGATATTTTTGTAGTAATTCACAGCTATCATTGAAAATGAGAGCAAGACAATCGCAGCCAACATATCAGTAAAACCAATCTCTCTAAATTTAAAAAACGGTTTATACCCCAAAAAAACCGCTAAAACAAATAGAAATCCTGCCCATACAATTGCATTTGAGGCATCAGCAACAATTTCCCAGTAAAAGAGTTTTTTCGTTTGAGTTTGAAAACCAGATTGATCCTCTTCCGAAATTTCATCAATATAATACCGGGCACGTGGTGTTTTAAGATTAAACAAGACTGCCAAATATTGTCCATTTAAAAATGAGGAGGCGGCATCAAGGGCTCTAAAAAAAAATACCTTCTTTTCGATTCCTGTTTTCACGAGTACTTTTAACTCTATTTCCATAATACTATCAATATACTCATACAAATCAGCAAAGGCCTTATTGACTCTTATCCGAAAAGCATCATCCTGTTCTTTTATTTTACTGAATAGTTTTCCCGTGCTTATCTGCTGGCTCCGCTTTATTTCCTTCTGCATTTCAAATAATCGCATGTCAGGGTTCTCATCCAAAACATCCTCAAGGATTGGCGAAAGAAGAGGGAAAGCAAGCCTTAAATCATCGCGATAATCCTCGAAACGGCTTTTTACAAAATCTTCATCCCGCTCAACTTTTGTAAGGGCTCTAAGTATTATAATACCCAAGGAATAAACGTCGGACAATACCGATGCATTCTCGCCATTGCTTGTAACCTCTTCTGGTATGTATGATGCAACTTTATCTAAAGACTGACTTGACCCAATATTATCATTTAACAAATAATTGACTCCGAAATCAATCAAGTAGATTCTGCATCTAGGTTGGTTATTTACTTCAATGAAATCATTTACAATAATATTATTAGGGTTTAAATCTTTATGAATAATGCCATATTGTCTAGAAAAATGAACAAGGCTTATAATTAATTTATTAATGATAAAGTATGTCAACCTGAATCTTTTGATCTCATTCGGCGCCTTTTCTATTTTCTCCTTAATAAATTCAAGTAAAGTTGTTCCTGTAATGAACTTCATTAAAATGTAGGTGGCACTACTCTTGAAAATCTCCGGGATGTATTCCTGGTCATGGTATATCTTAGAATAATTCTCTGTTTCCTTATTGATAGTCCTGTTTTTCTTGTATTTGTATTTTGGTATTTTTAATGCAAGTTCCTGCTTATCATAAAGATCATTAAATTGTAAATGCAAAATATAGGAAGTTGTTCCGGCTTTATGAAATTCAAATGTCTGAGCATTCTTACCCTTAAGGATATCTATTTCATATTCATCCACTATAAAGCCATAGCAAATTCGCTCTTCATCGTCCATTATACTTTTTCTTATTTTTATCGCTTTTCGCTTATTCTTAGCCACGTCGTCATCACCAATAAATTCCTCCTCAGGTGAGATTTCTATTGAGATTGAAAGTAATAAGAAACCCAATGCTCCAAAATTCCACTTTGGGTAATTTTGATCACGTTTACACGAGTTATAAAAATCATACAATTCATCTATATCCAATCGTATCAATGGGTTTCCTAATATCTCCTTAAATTTCTCTCTATCATCTGGAGAATCAGAAATAATATTTTTAATCTCATCAATTGCGCTCATAATTTCTATTTTTTTAGTTCCGGAATCACACCATACTTGTTGAAAGGCATCAGAACCTCTTGATAGCGGATAAATTCATCATCCAAGAACAAATCAAATACCGCCTTCATTCCCATTGTTGCACCTTCAATCATTTTGTTTCGATCCTTTACCAATCCTGAAATTGGTTTGTTTTCTTTTGAAAGGAAAACCGAATAGATGCTTGAAGTGTTGTCTGTTTGTAAATTTTGAGAGTATAAATACTTCACGTCTTTCTTATATTCTTCAGGTCGTCGCAAATAATCAATTTCTAATCCAGGATTGATCTTCTTTAATTTGGGGGCAAAAAAATATTTATCGAGAAGCGATGGATCCCCTTTTGTTGTCCCTTCAGGTCTTGTTAATAAAACTAATAAATGCGTACATCCATCCGCAATTGCACTTTTATAAGGGATGGGTTCATAAAAAGCCGAGTCCCAAAGCAGATCATTCCTGTGCTTAATGGGTGGTCCTGCTACAAATTCAACAGTAGCACTTGCTTTAAGTAAAGTAAAAAGATCCTCTTTAGTATTGTAATCATTGATACATAAAGATTTTCGTTTAGTTAGTGAAGATACGATAATATTTAACCGGATGTCAGATTCAATAACACCTCTCCAGTTTAATGGCTTCCGTTGTTTTAGAACAGTATCCATTAGGTAATCAATATTCATTATTGGTTTACTTCTTGAAAACATATTCTTTAAATCTATAAAACCTTTACTAATAAGGTCATCATAGTAAATTGTCGGGCCAATCGGCATTGTTTGAGTCACGAACAAAGATCCAGCTAAAGCACCAGCAGAGGAGCCATATACAGCGTCAAAAGTGTCGACCAATCCCAAATAATGTAATGCTGTAGCCATCCCAGCACCAACAACACCCCTCATACCTCCACCTTCAAGAACAAGTCCAAGCTTAATATTATCCATTTCAGCCTTTCTTTGTGAAGGTTTGCTTTTTTCAATATAACGCTTTTTTATTAGGTTTAAAACCGGATGATTTTGCATAATGTCGTGTCTTTTCTTAAAATGTTGTTTTTTTATAATCACATTACAATTCTCTCAGTAAATAATAGTAGCGGTATGTTTCATATTTAAAGAGTTATTTTATTATGTCCCCTCTTCTTAGGGCAGAAAGTCGGCATTTTTAATTTGTTCATTTCCTTTTTCAAAATTATTCCATTTTGTGTCCTTAATCAGATAATCAAATAATTCTAAAAATGTATAAGTAAGGCGTGTCAAGGTGAAGGTAGTTGGCACAAAGTTATTAGAAATTGAATGACGGATATCATGATTACCATATTTACTGCATGTTTTATATAATTGGGTAGCAGTAGAAAATAGTTCTGGAGGTAGTATTCGTGGATGCATAGCCTCAAGAATCTGGCGGGTACGGCTTCCATTTTGCCCATTTACAAAGTATTCAGGATGTTTTCCTAAATGCTTTAGACACACGGCATTTACAAGATTTTCCAGTAACCGTCGCAGAATTGCCATGCTGGTCACAATTGAAGCTGAATCAGTAATTCCACGTTTTTGAATTACATCGATCAACATTTCCTGCTGATCCTCATTAAAGATAAGGGCCACCTTTTCAAATATTTCAGAATATTCTCTTCGTATAGCTGTTTCAGGCAACTGGTCAATCGCATCTTTTATCCAATGAAACATTTGTTCATGATCTGCTTTTTTGACAAAAACAGGGGTAATACCTTCCAGCTCTTCACGAAATTCATCCGGTTTTACGCTATTCACGCAGAATGGAATTGAACGATTATAATGATGCTCAATATCTGCTAGTTGTTGCATTGCATGAAATACAAAATTCGCCTTAGAAGCTTCAAGTTGTCGTGATTCAAGTTTGCAGCGATCATCTAATATGACAGCTTTCATTCGCCTCGATTTTTTGAGTTCTTCAAGCCCATCCTCGAGGTTATCAAAATAGGTAATAATAAAACGAAACTTTTTTGCTTCATCCTGCAACAGCCTGCAATAGGCAGGATCGTCATCGATAAGGAGGATGGGATATGGCATCTTTTCTTTGAAATTGAGATTTTATAGTACTTGTAAGAAAAAGTAGTTGCTAAATTACAAATCATTTTTGATCTTCGCCTTTTGTATTTAAAATATTAGCTTATCCTGTTTTCGGCAAATACACAATCGGAGTTCATCATAAAGTCCAATGTTCAGATACAAGCTCTTTATTATTCTTAAAAAGTTCAATAATTATGGAGCTCTGTTGAATTCCATCAGGCTTCCATACAATCCGGTTTCATAAAAATTATGCAATAAGGGTGATGAAAACTGAGTTTCTATGGTTTATTTTGTACTTTTATCCCAACAATCAGGGCTATTTTAGTTAAAGGAGGTTTCTATGGGTTGGCTTATGGAAATTTTTATCTTACTAATTTTGACATTCTTAATTAGAGGGAGTATAATTATTTTGTTAGAAAGATTAGAAATTGGAGGTCTCTTTAGTATTCTATTTGCATTTATAAATATTTTATTTGCGTTTATTTTGTTTGCCTTGATGAGATTCGTGCATGGTGTTTATCTCAGAATAATTATTGAATTCTTAGTATTGACAATAATGAGCATTACCGAATATTTCATATATAAGGATGATGGTTTACCCAGGTCCGAAATTATTGGTTCCCTGATGGTTGTAGTGCTTATTAATATCTTCTATGTAATAATAGCCTTTGTTTTATTAATCATAGTTACTGTTCTTAATTGGTTTCAAGTTATTTGAACGACCCTTATCTAGTGTTATCTATTTACCATTCACCTAATGATATTGCCAAAAATATCGACGTACAATGAAAAATGATATATAGAATTGGACACAGAGGTGCTGCAGGGTATGAATTTGGTAATTCCATTGCTTCGATATTAAAAGCAATTGATTGTCAAGTTGATTTTGTCGAAATTGATGTACAAATAACAAAGGATGGTAAATTGGTGGTTTTTCATGATCATTCTTTAGATAAATTGACGAACGGGAATGGTCTACTAATTGACCATAGTTTAGAACAGCTACAATCTTTACGCCTCAATAATGGTGAACAGATTATAACTTTTGAATATTTGTGCAATTTCTGTGCTGAAAAGAAAGTGAAATTATTAGTGGATTTGAAGAATGATGATATTGTTTCTGAATCAATTAGCATTTTGTCACATTATTTTAGCAATACTGATTTTATTATTTCGTCATTTTATCATACACAGCTTTTAAGTATAAAAGAAAAGAATTCCCAAATAATTACAAGTATAATTTTTGAAGGTTGCCCAGTAGATATTGAAGATTTTATCTTTAAGACTAAAGCTGATTATATTTCATTAGGATTTGAATCTGTTACAAGGAAAATAATTAACAAAATACAAAAGGTTGATAAAAAGGTCTTGCTTTGGACAGTTGATAACCCTTTTGACATTGCACATGCAATATCAATGAATCCAGATGGCATTATTTCAAATTTCCCTGATAGAATACCTAAATTGAATTTTGAGAAAGAATCAGTTTATTATCATTAACCTTAAAAAGTTACTTATATGTTTACTACATCTGACTTAGTTCTTAAAATAGTTTTCTTGTTGATAGTGGTTTTGGTCGTCATTTACTTTCTGGGTCCAATCCCACCTAGACCAAAGCTCAGTCCTGTTCTTCCATCGGTAATATCAGAGATTCAGCTTCTTTCGGCCCAGATTGATGATTCCGAAAAGCATGTCGTTGGTCTAAAAGCAGATAACCAAGCCCGCATTGTCTGGGCAGATTCGAACATGAAACAGAAAACAAAGTATTGTGTTGTCTATTTACATGGCCTGGGAGGTAGTCAAGGGGATGGAATGCCTATTCATACTGATTTCGCAAAACGATACGGGTGCAATTTATATCTTGCACGTCTTTATGGTCATGGCGTTGAATCCAATGAAGCACTCGTTGATCTCACGGCCGAAAATTATTTGGAATCTGCGAATCGCGCGATAGGTATTGGTAAAATCCTTGGAGATAAAGTGATTATAATGGCAACCTCAACGGGTGCTTCACTTGCATTGATTATTGCTTCTGAACATCCTGAGATTGCAGCATTAATATTCTATTCACCTAATATCGATTTCAAAAACAAAGGTTCCTTTCTTCTTACCTGCCATTGGGGTCTCCAATTAGCACGCCTTACCCAGGGCAGTAAAAATATTATTTCTAATGACCCAGATAGTGTTCGTAAGTACTGGCTATCTAAATACCGCATCGAGGCTTTAATATCTGTAAAGAATTTACTTAATCACAAAATGAATCCTCAAACATTTAAAAAAATCCATCAGCCAATTTTCGTTGGTTATTATTATAAGAATGAATTGGAGCAAGACGATCGTGTTTCTGTTTCCCGGATACTTGAAATGTTCGATCAGATTGGGACACCCTCTAATGCAAAAAGAAAGATTGCATTTCCCAATACTGGTGTTCATCCTATAGCGTCATCTGTTATGTCAAAAGATATCAAATCCGTTCGCAATGAAACTTTCAAATTTGCTGATGAAATTTTAAAATTGTCTCCAATAGCCAAATAGTAAATACTATTATTAATCTTCATCTAATTTCCATGGGATGAGAACAATATTAAAAGAAAATGAAACCGTCGCACTTATTATTAGGCCGCATTGGTTTGTGTTGGTTTGGCCTTCATTATATGTAGTCATTGGCATTGTTCTGGCGATTCTGATCGGAACCTACGGACTTTTCATCCCATTGATTCTACTATGTTATCTGGGCTATAAAATTATTGAAAGAAACAACAATCTCTGGGCCGTTAGCAATTTGCGGGTGATTGATGAGTTTGGCGTGTTGTCTCATAACTCAAAAGAAAGCCCATTGGATAAAATTAACAATGTCACATATGAGCAATCCCTTTGGGGCAGAATGTTCGGGTATGGAAACGTTCAAATTCAAACTGCAGCAGAAATTGGTTCAACGATATATAATATGGTAGAAAAGCCAAAAGACTTGAAAGACACGATTACCCAAATGCAGGAGGAATATAAAAATACTCAGGTTTTTAATCAGGCACAGGAATTGGCAAAAGCAATCACAAGTTCTGCAACCAGGCAATCCCGAGCAGATGTGGCCTCTGAAATCGAAAAATTATTTGAACTAAAGCAAAAGGGAATACTTACTGAGAACGAGTTTAATACACGAAAAAGAAAAATCCTTGACAACTGAATTTCTAAATCCATGGCAACAACCTACCACATTCTCCTGATCGAAGACGAACCCGAAAAATGGTATCCGTTTCTTAACTTTACCACGCCAAACCCGGAATTTGATTCTTTCATAGTCGATAATGTAACTTCCCTGGAGAAAGGAAAAGAGTATATAATAATGAATCATCCTTCTCTGGATGCGGTTCTTATGGAATACAATTTTCCAAACACATCTTCAGGCGATGTGCTGACAGCAATTCCCTGGATAAGAAAAAATTATCCGTTACTTCCGGTTTTTGTTCTCTGTGCAAATCCGGCATCGGAAGAATTAGGTACCATCACTTCATTCATTAAAGCAGGGGCTGTTAATTATTTCAACATTTCTAACTTCCAGCCTGCCTATCTTGCTGCTCATCTTTGTGCTGCCCGTGAAACCAGAAAAGTGTTCCGTCAATATGAAGTCGTAACATCGGCAGCCGAAAAATCATTGAATAAGCCCTTCCTGCATATTGATGAAATTACTGATTCGCAGGTATCCGGTTGTTTTGCATTTTCGCTTGAAGCGGTAAAAAAACCCCGCTCCGATCAGGAAGAGTCCGAGTTTATGGAATACTCTGAACGATGGCACCGTGAGTTTTTCAGGATGTTGGGCATTCTAATAGACGAAAAGGTTTCACTTATAATAAAATACATTTGTCCTAAGGTGATTGATGTTGATATGCTTAGAAAGGTTGAGATTTATTGGCAATTTACTATTACAGCTGGAAACCTTGATGAACTCAATAGAGAGTACGAAAAAACCATCCGTGATGTCAACCTTTATCTTGGTATTCATTCTTTGTTTCCAGACAATCCGTACGTCTTTTCTCCGGTCACAAATAGTAACCAATTAAAACCATTGATCGCCCCACATGATTTGCATCGCAATCTGGTAAGAAGAAAAACGGTTGAATGTTCGCGTTCATTCCGGCAAATTGGTTATAAAAGTCACAGTACACAAGAGACGCCTGTGCTTCTTTCAGTTTTCAAAAAACCAGATGATTGGTCTTCCATCAATACATTTTGTAAAATCCTTGTTCAGGAAGATGGTTATTCACAATTCGATATCTCAATTCAGCCCTATAATCTAAGTATAGGAGATAAGGAAGAAGCATCAAAATGGGCATCCGGATTGCCTGAAAATTTTCCACTTCAGGAAGAAGGCATCACAATTTATAAGAAATTCCTGGAAGGGTTATCACATGCGTCCTTTAAACATTTTGTGGTAAGATTTTACTTTTATACCAATGGTTCTCTTCCGAGTGACGCAATTAAAGCAGCGCTCTTCAATACTTTTGCACTTGAGCAATTGGAAAATTATCAACATGAACCTCAGGATCCTTTGTTTACTGACCTCTATCCTGATTATAGCCTTCCAATGTTCTCACGAATGCCATTACCCCAGAAAGAGGGCATCCCGGGTATTATCACTGTGCCGGAGAACATGTTATATATTCCGCCGAACATTAATAATGACGGTGTAAGAATTGGACATAAGAGGATCCATGACGATTGGAAAGATATCCATATCCGGTATCCCGATTTAACCCAGCATGCCTATATTCTGGGCCAGACCGGTACCGGAAAAAGCACTATGCTATACACCATGGTTATGGATTTGCTCAACAGTGGGAAACATGTCAGCCTGATCGATCCGCACGGTGACCTGTATGATCAGGTTGTAAAAGACATGCCGGCATCGTCCAGGGCAAATACGGTTTTCTTTGATCCTTCTGCTTCATCAGAAACTATCCCGGGAATCAACTTCCTTAGTCATGATCCATCAGACCCTTTTCAGAAATCGTTCTTAATGAATTCCATGTACACTATTTTAGATAGTTTATATGACATGAAACTGACCGGTGGTCCCATTTTTATCAAGTATTTTCAGGCAGCCATGCGGCTGGTCATGGAAAGTCAGGGTTCTATTCTTGATATTATCCAGGTCTTTGAGAACAAAGATTACAGGGATAACCTTTTGGCAAACACCAAAAACCCTGAACTTACTGCTGAATGGAATGAATTGGGCTCCACAAGTGGAGATTACGGTTTTGCCAACATTTCAATTTACATTACAAGTAAACTGAATGAATTCCGTAATAATGCTTTTCTCCGTGAGATACTTGGCACAAAGGAAAACCAGCTTGATTTCAACGACATCATGAATAATGGGAAAAACCTTCTTGTCAGATTGCCAATAGGGGTTCTTGGAGAAAGAGGTGTTAATCTTGTGGGTCAGATCATTTTCAACAAATTCCTCATGACTGCATTTGCAAGGGAAAAACTGAAAGAGGAACTCCGGCTCGACCATGTGCTTGTTGTGGATGAATTCCACAAATTTACAACAGATGCCATCGGCAA
This sequence comes from uncultured Bacteroidales bacterium, assembly GCA_903913885.1. Taxonomy (GTDB): domain Bacteria; phylum Bacteroidota; class Bacteroidia; order Bacteroidales; family FEN-979; genus CAIVAT01. The sequence continues at coordinate 12,103 of CAIWMX010000003.1, forward strand.
GGTGTTTTCCGAAGCTCGCAAATACCACCTAAGCCTTGTAGTTGCCAACCAGACATTTGCTCAGCTGCAATATGACGTGCAGCACATACTCCTTGGGAATGTTGGGAGCATGATGTTTTTCAGGCCCGGCATCAACGATGCCCAGTTGGTTGCCCGGTATTTTGAACCTGATTTTACAGCTGGTGAACTTTGTAGTCTGCCAAATTATCACTGTGCTGCCAGAATCAGTATAAGTCAAAGGCCTTCAAAACCGTTCATTTTTGAAACAATCAAGATTGAATCTTAGCGGACGTATCCAATAGAGGACTCTTGCTCTATTGAGTGGGTTTTTAGAGGAAGAGAAGATTAAATTGTCGGGGTATACTCAAAATCTCCTTCTTTTGGACGTAAACAATGGGAGTATAACACATCCCATTTTACATGCTTTCTGACCCCAAGTATACTTTGTCAGAATCAATTTCAAAAGTTAAAAAACAATATTTGGGTTTATGGTTTATGAATATTTTGAGTCCTCCCAGCTTCTCCTTATCCAGATAATCTTCAAAAATATTATTACTTGTCATTTCTGTATATCTTTCCAATACCATCTCAACAAATTTTGGATTTACCCTTGTCATATTACTGAGATTATTCGATTTGTAACTATCCCTCCATACAAATGTACATGACATTTTCAAAATTTAACATAGGCGAATAAAAATCAAGACCAGCTATATTATCTCTAAGTTCAGGTTGATAGGTGTTTTATTCGGGTGAAAAGCTCCCTTCATGCCATTTACATACTCAGCACCCTAGTATTCCAAAAATATTTTGCACCCCCACTTGTTATGCAAATTGTTTGCACAAAAAAAGGGTTTCAGATTTTGGACCTTCTGAAACCCTTGCTACTGCTGTCTCCTCGCCAGGACTCGAACCTGGGACCCATTGATTAAGAGTCAATTGCTCTACCAACTGAGCTACGAAGAGTTTTCGGCCTGCAAAAGTAGTGACTTTTTCTCAGATATTCCCGGAATTGGGAAAAATTTTATCTTTGTGGAAAAAAGGCAGTAGGCAGTAGGCAATAGGGAGGCGAGGATGGAATAGTTTACCAGGTAACAGATGGATGAGAAGAAAAAAATAGTGTCGTACCGGGATTTGGATGTATGGAAAAAGGGTGTCAGGGATCCAGTTTCTCAGAACCGCACGCGGCTCGCTGAACGAAACTGAAACATTTTTATTCATCTCATTTGGATTGAATTACATTGAAAAAACTACCCTTGACAACCTCCTTGCCCAATCAGAAGAAATCAGCAAAATGCTAAACTCCCTCATCAAAAAACTCACCCCCAACCCTTAAAACTTCTATTCCCCAATGCCTATTGCCTAATGCCTAATACCTATTGCCTAATACCTATTTTCCATTGCCTAATGCCTATTGCCAAATGCCTAATGCCTCCTAACCAATGACCAAACCCCCAAAATCCGCCCTGAACGTCATGGACGGCATCGCCCAGCCCTCCCCGATCAATGAAGAGGTGGCACAAAAGATCCGGTCGCATAAGACGCGGCTGCTTACAACACAGGAGTACCTCGACGGCATCTTTTCCGGCAACCGAACCATCCTGAGCAAGGCCATTACGCTGGTCGAGAGCAGTCTGCCGGCGCACCAGAAGCAGGGAGAGGAGATTATTGCAGAATGCCTGAGAAAATTGACGATTTACGATTTACGATTGACGAATGAGGCGTTGCAAAAGCCGGTTACCAGTATAAGAATTGGAATTACGGGTGTGCCGGGGGTTGGGAAAAGTACCTTTATTGAAGCTTTGGGAAAGCATCTTACAGCTATGGGACATAAGCTGGCGGTGCTGGCGGTCGACCCGAGCAGCAGCAGGTCAAAGGGAAGTATCCTCGGGGATAAGACCAGAATGGAGGAGTTGTCGGTCGACGCGAATGCCTTTATCCGCCCCTCCCCTGCCGCGGGTTCCCTGGGCGGCGTGGCGCGCAAAACCCGCGAAACGATCGTGTTGTGCGAAGCAGCCGGGTTCGATGTCATCTTTGTTGAAACGGTGGGCGTGGGGCAATCGGAAACTACAGTCCATTCGATGGTCGACTTCTTTCTCCTGCTGATGCTTGCCGGCGCGGGAGATGAACTACAGGGGATAAAGCGCGGCATCATCGAGATGGCCGATGCCATCGTGATCAACAAGGCCGATGGCGACAACCTGGTGAAGGCGCAGCGCGCCCGGGTGGAATACGCCAATGCGCTGCATCTCTTCCCGCCGCCGGGAAGCGGCTGGACGCCGGTCGCGGATATCTGTTCGGCCCGGACCAAAATGGGCATCGACCATGTGTGGGAACTGATCATGGAACACCAGCGGATCACCACCGAAACCGGGTTCTTCCAATCGAGGCGGATGGAACAGAACCGGCAGGTTTTCCGCGAAACCATCGAAGCAGGTTTGAACCAGCACTTTTTCACCCGGAAGGAGGTCACGGAGGCTATTGCCGGTATTGAACATGAGATCATGAATGGGTCGGTGAACCCGTACCAGGCAGCGCAGGAACTGCTGGATCAATACTTCAGGATGTTTTGAGGAAATTTCCGGGAATACATCCAGGTTCCTGGTAAGTTCAGATTCAAAAATACTTGTATCAGGGAAGGCACAGGTACCGGCAAAAATCATCGCCGTATGAACAGGATGTGGCTAAAGCCGGGGGTTTTGCCAGCTATCACAACCCTGTGCTGAAGCACAGGACAATAGATTTCCGGACTGAAGTCCGGGCAGGATAGATGCCTGGAAAAACCTTCAATTACGCTATACTGAAGCACAGTGCAATAAACTTCCTTCGGCCCGGTCATTTCGTGAGCCTGCGTCTGATCCTCATGGTCCGCAGGTTTGAGGCGAGGATGCTGATGAGGAGGATCGAAGCGATCGCGATCAGGGAGATGTTGGTGGGGATTTTATAGAGATCATGGATCAGCATTTTAACCCCAACGAAGGTCAGCAGGACCGCCAGCCCCATCTTCAGGTAATGAAAGCGGTTCATGATATCCATCACCAGGAAGAAGAGGGAACGCAACCCCAGGATGGCGAAGATGTTGGAGAAAAAGACGATGTAGGGGTCCTGGGTGACGGAAAACACCGCGGGCACCGAGTCGACGGCAAACAACACATCGGTGAATTCAATGACCAGCAGTACAATGAAAAGCGGGGTGACATAGGTCTTCCCTTCCTGCCGCAGAAAGAAACTCCCGGCATGCTCGTCGGTGCTGACGTTGAAGAACCGGGAGACCATCCTGACTACAGGGTGTTTCTCGGTGTCGATCTGTTCATCCTTCTGCCCGTACAGAAATTCCCATGCCATTTTGAAACCAATGATCAGAAGCATCCCCCCGAACACCAGCAGGAACCAGGCAAACCGCTGGATCAGGGCGCTGGCTGCGAAGATGAAGAGAAACCGCATGATGATGGCCCCCAGGATACCCCAGAAAAGCACCCGCTTGAAATATTTTGGCTGGATGTTGAATGAAATAAATATCAGCACGATAACGAAGACATTGTCGACCGACAAGGAGTATTCGATGAGGTAACCTGTAAGATATTCCAGCGAGAGATTTTTATTGTACCGGCTGATGGCATCCTCCACCGACAGCCCGGCGATGCTGATCGGGTGGTGGAACCGGGTAATCCGCGTCTGGATCTCTGCAATGGTATCGCTGCCATGGATCCAGTTGCCGTGAAACCGGATAAGAAAATAGAATGCGACCGATATGCCAACCCACACGAGCGTCCAGTTGAGCGCCTCCTTGAAGGAGAGCACATGGCTTTTCTTCTGGAAAAATCCCAGGTCAATGCCCAGCATGATGCAAATGAAAACAAGAAAGGAAGAGAAGAAAATCGTTTCGTTGAGGTTTGACATGATTGGGAGAAAGGTGTTTCAATTTAGTGGACAAGCGGACAAGTGGACATGTGGACAGGTTAACAGGTGAACAGGTGAACAAGTGAACTGACAGGTAACAAAGTTATAAAATATTCTTACTTTTGTTTCCATATGAATTTAACAGAATCAGACCGACCATGAATGATACTATTTCGCTGAACCCCAATGCACTGGTTCACTTTCTCGGAAAACCCGCCAACGACTTCACCAAAGCAGATCTGATCCGTTTCATTGAGGGGAACGGCATACAGATGCTGAATTTTCGCTATTCCGCCGCCGACAGCCGGCTGAAGACCCTGAATTTCATCATCAAGGACCGTAATCATCTCGACAGCATCCTGAGCGCCGGCGAGCGCGTTGACGGCTCAAGCCTGTTCCCTAATTACGTGGAGGCAGGCTCATCCGACCTCTACGTCATTCCCCGCTACCGAACTGCGTTTGTAAATCCGTTCGCTGAAATCCCGACCCTGGACATTCTTTGTTCCTATTACGATAAAGACGGCCTGCCATTTGCCAATTCACCCGAGTACATCCTCAGGAAGTCGCATGAAGCGCTGCAAGCAGAAACCGGCTTGTCGTTCGAGGTGATGGGCGAACTTGAATATTACATCATCAGCGAGCAGGACACCTTGTTCGAAGCAGTCGACCAACGCGGGTATCATGAATCATCCCCCTTCTGCAAATGGGAAGATCTGCGCACCGAGGCCATGCAGGCCATTGCCAAATGCGGCGGGTATATCAAGTATGGGCATTCCGAGGTTGGAAATTTCACCGAATCCGGGCTCTCCTATGAACAGAACGAGATCGAATTCACACCAGTACCCATCGAAGATGCCGCCGACCAGCTGATGATCGCCAAATGGATCCTCCGCTCGCTGGCATACAAATACGGGGTAACTATCACATTCGCCCCCAAGATCACCCCGGGCAAAGCCGGAAGCGGCATGCACGTGCATACCCGCCTGATGAAGGACGGCCAGAGCGTAATGCTTGAAAACGGCAGGTTATCCGATACCGCGAAAAAAGCCATCGCCGGCTACCTCGATCTGTCGCAATCGCTCACGGCCTTCGGGAACATGATCCCTACCAGCTATTTCCGCCTGGTCCCCCACCAGGAAGCGCCCACGAACATCTGCTGGGGCGACCGCAACCGTTCCGTGCTCGTGCGTGTACCGCTTGGATGGGGCAGCAAACACGACATGATCATTGATGCCAACCCGAAAGAAACAGACACACAACAGGGTTTTGGAGGCCGCCAGACTGTTGAGTTCCGGTGCCCCGACGGATCCGCCGACATCTACCTGCTTTTCGCGGGCCTTACGGTTGCTGCACGCCATGGCATGGGAATGAAAAATGCCCTGGATTTTGCTGCCAATACCTATGTTGACGTCAACATCTTTGAAGAGAAAAACAAGTCAAGGGTCAACCAACTTGAACAACTTCCTGTATCCTGCTGGGAGTCGGCCGATTATCTTGAAAAACACCGCGCCATCTACGAAGAACACGGCATCTTCCCAAAACTGATCATCGACGGACTAATCCGGCACCTGAAGAGTTTCAATGACGCTGACCTTCGCGACCGGGTCAGCAACCAGGAAAAGGAACTCATGAAGCTTGTGAACACCTACCTGCACTGCGGATAGCATCAGACTGGAGGGATAAGTGGGCGAAGAAACAGGTGACAGGGTAACAGGGTAACAGGGTAACAGGGTGACAGGGTAACAGGGTAACAGGGTGACAGGGTTACAGGGTTACAGGGTAACAGGGTAACAGGGTGACAGGGTAACAGGGCAACAGGGTGAAAGGGAAGTGTATATGAAAGGCTGTTGTGCGGCTGTCATTAAAATATTTTTGTTGAATCCATGTTGTATCGTTTCATAGAAATTTAAAGGATACAGAAAATGAAACTGTTTTTCACCATTATAATTTTATCTTTCCTTCAGGCAGGCACCGGAACTGACAACAAACGAAACCTGCTTTGCCACAGATGGCGAGAGGTGGGGATGAAAAATTTTAGTGAAAACTATAAAGCTGTTGATAAATCCATGGCTGAAATTATCCGTTTTAAACAGGATGGAACGTATGATAAAGACCTTTATGGAAGCCTTCATTTTAAAGGCCAGTGGTTGTTCAGCAATGATTCTTCCAGGATTGCATTACGCATCACGGAAATAAACGGCAGGGTCTTGCCCGGAAATGATTCATTCAACAATGAACACGCAACGGATTCAATTATCAAACTTACACAGGACACCTTAATAATCGGGCAATTAAAATACTTCGGACCAGGAAAAAAATATGGCCACGACGATGTGTATTATTTAAGCGAAGAATGAGAATTTTCGTGCTGTTATTGAATTTTCTTCAGCGCGCCGAGATAGATCTTTTTAATGCTGTTTTTCTCTTCCCGTTCAATGATCGCCTCAATTGCGGGGAGAAGTTCTTCATTCCGGTCCGTTTTCAGTTTGATAATCTCGCCCAGGGCAAACGCGGCGCTCCATCGCACCACCGTACCGGTGTGTTCGGAATTTGCCAGCAGGTTCACAACAGCCGTGTCGAGCAGCCCGGGAAAGAGTTTTGCCGTGTTGCCAATCACGCGTGCTGCTTCCCATTTCACCCGCGGTGCCTTGTCGGCAAGGGATAGGGCTGCAAAATTGAATGCGGCTTCATTCAGGATGGAGGGCATTTGCAGCGTGGCGTGTTCCAGGGCCTCCATGCAGGTTGCCCTTACAGGTTCCTTCGCCGTTTTGGCAAAGCCGACGAGTTCGTCGATTGTAATATGCCTTTCCAGGATCATCCCGGCAAGGATTTCCGTTTTTTCTTTGGGCTTGATCTTATTGTCGACCAGTATATCTTTCAGTTCCATTTTGGGTGGTATTTAGGTCCCTGGAGACCAGCAATCAATGCTTCGGTGGCTGCCCTATGTTGTGCTCCTGGTTTCCCGGTAGATCACGCCACGGTCCTTTAACCCCTGGAGCATATAGGCCACGCATTCAGGTTGCCTGCCGATGAATTCGGGTACCGAGATCCCCTTCCTGGTATAAAGACCGGCAGCGATCATGCGCAGGGCCACGGTGGCTGAATAGCCGGTTGTGCGAGCCATGGAATGGACGCCGCTCGCCGGGTCGTATTTGTCATACAGGTCCCAGGTATAGCAAACCTTCTGGCCATCCTTTAATCCTTCCGCCATCACCTGCATGATGGTGATATCCACCTCCCCCTCTTCCAGTTTCCATTTCGGGAACAGCAGTTTGGCTGTTAAATCCATGGGCTTGACGCGGGTTCCGCGCACCTCGATCTCTTCCTGGCTGAAAAAGCCGGTTTCGCGCAGCACGCGCATCTTTTCAATATGCCCGGGATAGCGGAGGGTTTTCTCCTTCATGTTGGGGCATTTGACGGTGTGCGCCAGCGACCGCAGCCCGTCGGTGTTAAAGGCCTCGAGGGTACCGATCCCGGGGAAGTTCAGCAGCTCCGGGTCGGAAAGCGCCGGTTTGACGATTAATTGCCCCTTTTCGATGTACCTTGCCGGGCGGGTATATTCTTCGATCACATCCACCGGTGAAAACACGGCCTTGTATTCGTAGGGCCATTCCCTCACTTCGGGAAGGCCGCCTACCATGTAGAGGATGTTCTGCGTTTCGTCGAGCAGGTGGTCGGCATAACCAATGAGTACGTTGCACATGCCGGGTGCCACACCCATGTCCATGATGGCGGTGACGTTCTTTTGCCGCGCCAGTTCATCGAGTTCGAACGGGTCTTCAATGAAGAAAGCGATATCCACCACGTTTATTCCGGCACCGATAATGGCTTTCAGGGTCCGGAAACCCATGAAACCGGGCACCGCGTTGATCACCATATCGTATCCGGCAACCAGGCTTGACACCCTGTCGGGATCGCCAAGATCGGCCACAACAGGTGTAATAGTACCGGCATTTCGCCGGGCGGCCAGTCTTTGCAGTGCTTCCGGGCTGATATCGGCCACTGATACTTCGAATGCAGGATCCTTAGCCAGGTCCATGGCCATCGGGCCGCCAACGAGCCCCGCGCCGAGAACGATTACTTTCATATTCTTCAATTAGTTTTTTGATTAAACATAATGCTATTTAAAACCTCCATTGATTGTCCCGGGCTGAAGCCCGGGGCTGAGGAAGACTCTTAAACAATTGGGTTAAACAAAAACTGAAATTCCCTTGTTCATCCTTTTTTGTAAAACTTTGGGCTAAAGCCCAATTCTTGTATTCATCCTCCACCCCCGGGCTGAAGCCCGGGGCACTAAATCGGGGCGGCTCCAACTAAACATGGTTTTACTCAACTATCAACTTACACTGCTGAAAAACTGGGCAATAGGTCAAAGAACACTTCCGGCTGAATATTTGTAAATCCATCGCCGCTGCCCGTCCATCCCGTATAAAATTACCCCGAAAAAACCATCTATACACCAAAATCGTAAATCGTAAATCGTAAATCGTAAATCGTAAATCGTAAATCGTAAATCGTAAATCCACTACTCTATCGTCACCTCAAAAATCTCCCCCACGTAATCCACCTTCGGAAAGGGGGTATTGTCCTGCGAATAGGCAGAACCGATCCACCACTTGGTATTGTGAAACTCCTGGGTGATGATCAGCAGCATCTGGTTGTTCGGTATCGAGGTAACTTTGTCGTCGACGTAGCCAACCACCCGCATTTTATCTTTCGAAGGCCCGATGCGCCAGATGATCTTGTCGGGTTGCCAGTCGATCTGGAAATAATACCAAGGTGAACCAAAGAGTTCGTCGTCGCGTTCCGGCGTTTTTTCGGTCAGGGCGCGGTAATTCTTGTCCCACCGGTGTGCCCAGTAGGTTTTATCCTGGTACCTCAGGGGGTAGCATCCGTCGTGGAAATCGACGGGCTGCCAGCACGCCATATCCCAGTTGGTGCACGAAACGGTGATCTTGTCGTCGTCGGCCAGGATCTCCTCGGGAAAAGGCACATTCCAGTTCTGTACGTTGTGCTGGTCGTCGATGCCCTGATTGTATGCGGGCGGCAATACCCACGACGGGCAATAAGGTACGGTTTTCAGGATCTCGAAATCAATTTCGGAATAGCCCACGTTCTTTACCCGCTGATCCTTCTGCCCCCCGTAATAATTGGCCATATAGCCCCCGTTGCTGCAGTCGCGCCGGAAGTTCCAGTCGCTCTGGGCCTGTGTGATGAGCCAGATGGCATTGGTAAGCCCGTTCCACATGTTGTTCTTATTAAGCAGTTCGGTCAGCTTGCACTTGGCGGTCCATTTGCCGTAGGTCATCCCGTGACGGGTGATCACGCCCACATTCTGCTTCTGCCACTTTCCAAACTCCGATTTCGGGTTGCGGATGGTGATTTTATGATTCACCGGGTCGGAGATCACCGTTTCGCACGGGCGGGGCGCGACCGTGGCTGTGATGGACACCATCTCCTCTTTCCGGTAAAACCGCTTGTTCCAGTTGTAGTCGGTTCTGGTGTAGTTGTCGTTCAGGATATCGGTAATCACCGGGATGTTGTTCATTTTGGTCGAAGGATCGATGTAATGGACAAACTGCTCAAAGGCTGCCGTACTATAGAGGTTTACATTTTCGCCGCATCCGCTTGTTTTTGATTTATCCGTTATCTCTTTGGAATAGACGCTCGGATTGATGTAGATGCCGGCCCCCGGGTCGGGTTTGGCCGCAACCGCCAGCATGGAGGGAAAGCGCTGAACAGCCGTATTTTTCAATGACCGGCCTGCGCCATACAGGAAGAAGAAGTACGGGTTTACATAGCCGGTTTCGCCCTTCATCCCTATATTCTGGACATAATCGGGGATGGCCTTCGTTTGCAGGTTTTCCTGCGTGGTAACCACGAGCATGAAACTGTAATTTCCCACACGGGGATTGCGTTTCCACCGGTCGTTGTGTTTTTCGGCATAGTAACGCTGCTCATCCCGCGGGTTGCCCACGATACGGAATTTGCCACCAACCGCATGGAATTCGTTATCGGCCGGGACAATGCCCGTTTCGGCAAAGGTGGTGGTTACCTCTTCCCAACTGCCGTAGAAATTCTCCCACGCGTCAGCATGCTGCCTGGTGGTGTCGGTCGCGTCGTGTTCGGGAAACTTGTATGACTCATTCTGGTAATAGATCTTGTAAAAAAATGGCTGCGGGACGCTCCCTGTATTTTTCAGGTTGAATGCCAGGTGAAAAAAACCGTCATCCGCCTGGTGAACCGATGGGATGACAAACCCGTTGGACATCGCATCCGTATAATCGAGGAAAAGGGTCTCTCCCTGTTTCCAGTTGACGGTGGGGTTGAAGTCCTTGACAATGAACTGTTCGCTGACCACCGACAACGATTTGGTCGACTGTCCGCAGGAGACGACCAGCCATGAAAGGAGCAGGATAAGCAGGATATACCGGGGTGACAGGGTCATGATTTTCAGTTATTTTTTCTTTGACATGGAATAAAGCGCGACAAAGTCGGGAAGAATGGATTCGTAATGCCGTTCCCTGGCGATGTGCCCCACGGTCAGGAACGAGATCCCGGGTGGGCCGGAATAATGGCCGGGAATCAGCGCCAGCGATTCATAATACTTCGGATTGTGGTCCTGTTCGAATCCGTGAAAATCGTAGGATTGCAGGATGGTGAAGGTGGAATCGTTAAACCGGATCTCCCTGAGGTCGAAGCGCCAGTCGCGGTTATAACGGATCACGTTTGCCTGGTTCCCATCACCATCAATCCCGCTAATTAGGATATCATCGGGTTTCAACGTGTCGAGACCTATCGTTTTGCCGCAGTAACCCTGTTTTTCGGTAAACGCAGGTTCCCATCTCATCGCAGGGATATTAAGTTTTAGGATCGTCCAGGAATATTTGCCATCGGTTTTCGCCTTCGCAATCGTCAGCACCTGGTCGCCAACGGAATGCGACAGGAATTTGCCTGCTGAAACCGAGAGTTCCTGGTTGCCCTGGTCCCACAACTTTACCGGTTCCTTCGCGTTTTCAGCAATTACCTTCCAGTTTCCCGGTTTATTCGCAGCCTGTTCAAACGAAAGCACCTTCCATGACCCATTTGCAGCGATTTCCAGGACCTCTGCCCGGTGATCACCATTAAAATCGCCGGCAGTAATTGATGTCGAAGGACCATCTGATTTACAGAGGATCTTCAGGGTTGCCTGCAGGTCGCCGGAAGAGGAACAAATATTGGCAGAAGCATCGATCGCGGCCAAAATCCAGCCTCTATCGCCGGCTATTACGACTTGTTCACCCAGTCCACCCACGAATCGTCCCGTGATCAGCTTTTTTACAGGCGAAATGGCCGACAGGGCTGCTGCATTGTTTAAAACGACCTTCCTGAACGCCTTGTTGGCAGCGCAGAAGGCGAAGGCGGCCGGTCGGCCGTCGGGTTTGATGATGAACAGTCCGTCGCTGCCCGAATTGAAAAAATTACCGGCAATCACCTGGTCGGCTGTCCCGATATCCGAAGGCTTTGGCAAACTCAACCCCGTCTCTTTTTCAAGGAGCGAAACCGGGAAAGGCGGGTAATTGAAGCGCGGAATATAGCCCGCAGGCCTGGTCATGTCCACCCGCGCGGAGTCGCCGCGGCGTTCGGGCGTGCCGCCAAACACGATGTTATAATCATCCACCAGGATGTCGGTGCTGCTGTTGTTCCAGAAATAGACCTGCAGTTTATACCCGGGTTTGAATGCCACGGAAGCCAGGTCGAAATACCCGCTGATCTTGAACCATTTTCCTTTGGGAACGAGGGGTTCGTGCACCCCTACTCCCTGCCAGCAGACATTCACGCCCAGTTCGTTCGAGGCTGTAAAAACAAGGGTTCCCTTTACATCATGGCTTGTCGGGAAAACGTAAATCCAGGCACTGAGGGAAACTGCTTTAAGATTTTCAACCCCAATCTCCTTTGCAGTGCGTTCAACGGCAATGCTGAAACTGTTCTGGCCAAAGGCCTTCACCGAATACTGGCCCGAATGGGCAATTCCCTTGTACAGTCCACCGGGCATCTCCTTGCCGGGGGCAACTTCAAAATCGTAAAAGAGCTGGTGAGGTGAAAGTATCTTTACCGTTTTTGGGTTTATAAATTCCTTCTCAGCCCCGGCCGGCATCCTGATCATCCTGGTAAATGGGAAATACCGTAGTCCCAGGGCGGCAACGACAATGGAAAAGAACAACAGCAAGCTGAAGATGAGTAGTCTTTTTGATTTTTTATTCATGCAGTTCGGTTTAACGGATCAGGATGAGTTTCTGGCTGCCCCCGAAGTCCCTGGTAAGTATGCTGCAAGTATAAATTCCTGAAGGCAGCGGATGTCCATGGTCATCTTTTCCATCCCATAAAAGGAAATGATCGCCGGCCTGAAATGCAGCAAGACTCCATGTTCGCACCCGTATCCCCTGCACATTGTAAATTTCAACCGTTACATCGCGTGTGCCGGCAAGGTAAAACCGGAGGGTCGTTGAAGTTGAAAAGGGATTCGGAACGTTGGTCTTCAGTCCGTTCCCGGCCTGGCCCATGGGGTTACCGGAGGCTACCGGCCAGGAAACATGCAGGGTAACCGGGATGATCATTTTGTTATTGTAAAAATCGCGGGCGATCAGGTCGCAGTAATAATTTTTTGGCACCAGTCCGGTGCTGTTGAAATTGACCTTCACCGTGCCCGATTGGTTATGCAGCAGGCTTCCGGATGCATTGGCTACGGAGACCCAGCTGTTCGAAATGCCTGCATTTTTCACCTTCACGCTGCCCGGCTGTACATGCGGGGAACCGCCTGCACTGTCGCCCCGAAGATCGTACACCACAAAAACATCGTTGGGAAAAGTCTCGCCGATGGTTCCTGTGATTACTGCCGTTGCGGTTTCACCTGGTTTTAACACCCCTTGCCCCAGGGGGCCTGTGCCGTGCCAGTTCATCGAGGCCCCGTTGCCCGGTGTTCCCTGAAAAATCAGGTCTCCCAGCGATCCGCCAGAAAAATTAGTGGCGGAGCTGACGCCGACCCCCGGCGGGAAGTCCAGTTTGATATGTTTGATAAATTCATTATCGGCGCTCTGGTTGTGTACGGCGAAGGTCCAGCTGATGGCCTGGCCGGGGGTGAAATCAACGGCGCTGCAGGTAACGTAGGATGCCGAAAGATTGTCGGCGGGGATATCCTTTTTATTGGCAGCCGTATCAAACACGATGACCGAATACTTCAGCATGCCTCCTCCCGGGTTGGAAACCGTGAGGGAATCCGTCCCGGTCTGGCCTTCAGCAAGCGTCTTTTCAAGTGATGGCGGTGTGACCGTAAGTTTGGGCACACATCCCTCAATCAGGGGCAGCGTGATGAAGTCAACCAGGCAGCCGTCCCATCCTGCTAACCCCACAGCGTTTTTATGGTAGACCCATGCAAACGTATGCATCCCTGCAGTAACTGGGAATGATTCCCTGCTCCAGCCAATGATCCCATCCCACCGTCCCACTTCATAATTGTCGATGAGAAATGCCATGTAATCGTAATTTTTATTGCCGGTGGGGTCCTGCTCACAGGAGACATACTTGTAAAAACTAATTGCTCCGTCGGTGAGCACGCGTGCGGTGAGGTTGAAGATACTTTCAGCATTGTCGGTGATCAGGCCAGACCTGGCGCTGTAATTTCCTTCGTATTTCACGCCGGGTTCGATCACCCATGGCCACTGGCCTGTTCCGTACCATGGGAATTTGTTGAAATTCCCGGTTTCAAAATCCTCCACGATCTGGCCTGAAAAGAGATAAACCGTATCGGCTGACGTGTAATTGTTGTTGGCTGTGAGGGTGGCGTTCAGTTTGAAAAGATGTTCCTGCGGCGCCCAGTTCCCTGCGGTAACATGAAACGTAAGGGTTTTCGAGGAATCGGGCAGCAACTGGGAAAAACCATACGACCCCACATTGACCGTCAGGTTGGTATCAGGAGATGTCAGTTGCACATTGATAAATGATGCCTTTGCACTACCGGTATTTTTGTAGGTGACCAGCAGGTCGGAGCTCTCTCCGGGGTCGGGCACGCCGTTATCCCCGTCGGGAAGCTGGGTGCCGGTGACATGAAATTTCGGGGCATGGGCCGTCAGGTCCATCTGGCGCTGGAACCCTCCCTCCTGGGCGGCAACATGCAACATGAGCGAGAAGGCGTGGTTATCGGGGATATTGGGTGACACGGCAAACGAAAAAGCATTAGACAGGATGATATTCTGATTACCGTTGATCACCGGGATGTTTTCAGTACTGTCGAGGAGCGTGATCCACGGGTCGTTTTTCGTAATCCAGAATGTCACGGAATGAAGCGACTGAGATCCCACGTTGTTGACATTGAGGGTGATGTTGGCAGTTTCCCCGAATTCAATGATGCTGTCGCCCCCGGAGGTAATGGTTGGCGTGATGAGCAAGCCATAGGAGCTGAAAAGCAGGGTTTTAAGCGACGACACGTTGTTGTTATCCGTCACCACGAACTTGACCGGCAGGTTCTGGTATGAATTCACCGGGGTGCCTGTGAAATGGCCGTCTTCGGATATCTGCATCTCGGGCGGGAAGCCACATGATGTAAACCGGTTGAGGGTATTGAGCCCGATGGTTGAACTGTTGTTCAGCGTTGAAAACTGAAAATTCTTGTTGTCACCCGACGACAATCCCCCGGTCCATGCGGTGCCGGCAGGATAGATCATATCCCCGTAGTAGAATTCGATGGTTCCCGTCGGGTATATCTTCACGGCGAAGTTAAGGTTGGTCCCGCCCGGCATGCCATACAAGGAGGCTTTCCATCTTATGATGGCATAACTGGCATTCCCCTCAAACCACACGCCCTGCGCATAGGAGGGATAAATTGTCAGGTCGGTCATAAAGGGAGCGACGACGGCCGTTTGTTTGAACAGCAGCATTTTGTCGACGATATAGGGCCAGGTATAGGGCTGATCATCAAACAGGATATAACCATCGGCATACACGTAAACCTTATTGACAACCTTCTTGTAGAAGGGGAAACTGAAATCAAGGGTTTTAACAGCGTAACCGGTGTTGTTGTTCGTCAGGCTCAGCTGCTGGGCGGTGACAGCCGGAAATGCTGCAATGGTAGGAGTTTCAGGGTAATCTAGTTTGGCGTCCCACTTGTACGGCTGCGTTCCCCCCGTGGCGGTCAGGGTGGCGTTGTAAGGCTGGTAAAGCTGGGCAGGGGGCAACGTTACGTTCGTGCAGTAGGGCTTGCTGAACCCCAGGGTATAGTTCATGCTGAGCCTGGTTATGTCGTTGTTGACCAGAGTGACATTGGATGTGGGGTAGCTGGTGATGACCGGCGTGGTTAGCGTATAGTCGATCAGCGACCAGTCGACGATCTCGCCTTGATAGGCATTGGCAGGATCGTTTTCCTGTACCTGCAAAAAATACTTTGCCGGCTGGTTGTTGCCGATCATACTGATCAGGGGGGCGAGGTCGAGCCCGAATTCAATGGTTTTGTCGGCTTCGGTGGTACCTCCCTGCATGAAATGGTCGCCCCCCTGGTACTTGAAAATAGGAAAATCGAGGACCACAGAGGGCGTAGTGGCCGACAAATCGGTATTCAACCCGGCGGTAACCTTGAGTTTGTTGCGGGAGGTGTGCTTCAGGGTGACCTTCATGGTGAGATTCGGGGCGCAGGTACTCTTCACATCCAGCACATACACCGAATGGTTCCATATCCCGCCAAAAGACTCATTATCGGCCAGGTTCTTGTACATGGTATAGCAAAATCCGCTGTTTCCCCAGCCTACACCGGCATAGCCGTTGGCAAACTTCAGTCCGCCGATCTCCCAGTCGTGCATATCCACCACCCCGTCGCCGTTGATGTCGATGTTGTTGGTGTACTGCCCGTCGCCGTTGAAATCGTACCGGATGGAGTCGTTGAATCCGCAGATAGTCCAGGCATGCGTGGGACTACTGCCCCAGAAAGGCTGAACATACTTGTTGGATTCGGGCGTGCCTGACGGCAGTGTGGTGGAAGGTGTGCCGAAATACTGGCCGTAAATATTGGCAACACCGCCGATCGGCGATCCTTCGAGATGATCTGTGAGCCAGTATTTCAGGGTTTGCAATCCTTCGGGATTATCAACACGGATGGCCTTCACCGAATTGATGCGGTTGTGCATGCCATTGTAGTACATGTCGTAACCTGAGATCCAGCGGGTATACCCGCCGGTATTCTGGGCGCCGCCATAGTCGGCGATGTTCATGTTACCACAAGCTTTCACGATCTCCCACGAGTCAAAAAAGCTGGCGCCGGTATAATTGTCGGCATTGTTAAGGAAATCCCAGGTAAAGTGTGATGCGTACTGCGTGGTGGTCTGGTTGGCGGCTACCCCGCGCAAACGGTCGACTTCATAGGTGAAATTAAAGGATATCCCTGCCGACTGGCCGCATTCATAACCCGACTGGGAGGTGATGGGCCTGAAAAAGGGCTGCGTGGAATTGTCGATCCAGTAGGGCAGCAACGGCGCGTTGGGTCCCTTGTAGGATTCCGGTAATTTCAATTCGGGAACCCTCGACAAAACAAATTGTTCATCTTGGGTCAATGCAGCAGGTACAAGGCCCTGCTGGTATGGCAAATCCTGGGTGAAGGCCCGGGTTGCAATACAGAAAAGAAAGATAACCACTAAAAACAGCGTACTTTTTTTCATGGCTTAGATCCCTATGGTTCATGACAAATTTAATGTTTTTTTTTCGATTGTTCATAGCAATAAATGGCGTCGAGCATCACCACCGAATCGACCGGGATTTTCCAGTCGTGCGCTTTTTTGGTGACCTTGGCAAGCCATTCGGCATTGTACCTGATATCGAAGGCAAGATGGTAAACTGAATCCCAGTAAGTTTTTCCCGGCAGGTTGTTGTAGTTTGAATAGAAAGTGTACCCGGCATCCTCGCGAACCATTTCTTCAACCGGCCTGCCCTGGATCTTCGACTTCTTTACCATGAACCTGAACCAGCCGCGGTCATTCCTGATGCTGTTTTCAAAGCCATAGAGCAGCGGGTCTTTTTTCTCAGGGTGAAACGCCATGTAAGCCTCATCGGCGAAATTCCAGAAACCGCAATGAAGGTTGATTTCAGAGACCATCAGCAGAATCACGTTGTAACTTGTCAGCTTTTCACGAAGGCCCGATTTGTCGACATATTTAGGAGGGTTGCAGTTCATATAGGGATACAGCTTGCTGTTGTAGTACCAGTAATCCTGGTTCCGGAACATATGAGGACCGAAATCATCGACAATGTTGCCGTAGTAGCTGTCGGCGATCACCAGGGCCGATAAGGTGACCGGGGGTGTTTTATCGAACACAATGAACGGGTAAACATCCGGCTCATGGTTCAGCGGGCAGACCAGGTTCAACATTTCCCCAATGTCATTATCGGTACCCATGGGGGTTTCTGCGTGATAAAGCCTGCTGGTTTTAAACCCGGGAAGTATGGTGCCAGTCATTTTCTCAATGGATTTTTTCAGGGTATCCACGGCCTTGGGCACACCATACAGGCTCCAGTGCATCCCATACCTGGGGAACAACGGGTAGCGCGCCGTATCCTTCATCTTCAGGAAATAACTGTTCATATCCATGAAATCAATCCCCAGCTCCTGCGAGCGGCTGACCATGTATTCATAATTGTTCAGTGTTCTTCTTTCGGGGTGAAAACGGCGGGGAATATACTCCGGGAAAAAACTCGCCTTACCGGGTTCATAAACCAAAAGCAGCGGAATGTTATGCGCCTTCAGGCTGTCGATCACGTTTTTCAGACGTGCGAGCTTCTTATCGATTACGGCCTTGCCGATAAAATATTCGCCTGTATACTCGTGAATGTAATCCTCTTCGTAGAGGTAACGCTGTTTCCCTTTAACAAATCCTTCGGCATGGATGAGCCCGAACAGCGAGAAGTCATATTGGTTGTTAATGCGGATCATGGTGTTGCGCAGCCCTGAATTGTCGTGGAGGCGGCTTGAAAGTTCCTCCTGGAAATCTTCGGAGAA
Organism: uncultured Bacteroidales bacterium; assembly: GCA_903913885.1. GTDB lineage: Bacteria > Bacteroidota > Bacteroidia > Bacteroidales > FEN-979 > CAIVAT01. The sequence continues at coordinate 30,017 of CAIWMX010000003.1, forward strand.
CCACTTTTTCCAGGTAAATTCCTTGATGGTCGGCAATTCCTTCAGGTTAAAGTACCCCACCAGGGGAGGCTCCTTGACCAGGTGCCAGCTGAATTGCAGGGATGAGGCTCCCATGGTCACGAGGATCAGGACAATAAGAGCGAACTTTATTACACGCATAATCCGGCAATGAATGGTTGAAATACCATACAAATCTAAGGAATTTTAACCCTGCTTGTTCCCTTTTTCTATCTTTGTCACCGATCAGCAACCAAACCCTTCATGGCAGGCATACCTAAAAACAAGTTACACTGGTTCATCGCTGGATTCCTTTTCTTATTGCTGGTCATGCTTTCACTGCTTTCCGACGGATACTACGGTGGTGCCGACAACATCTCCCATTACCTTATTTCAAGGTACGCCTTCAGGCATCCGCACCTGTTCCTTTACGCGTGGGGGCGCCCGCTTTACACGATCATTTCGGCCCCTTTCGCGCAGTTCGGGCTCCCATGGGTTAAACTGCTCAACGTTCTCCTCGGGGTTATGACGGCCCTGGTGACTTTCCGTATCGCCGGATTGTTGAAGATAAAACAACCGTACCTGGTTATGATCTTTGTTTGCTTTACGCCACTGTACTTTATGATGATGCCCACCGCACTCACCGAGATCCTTTTCAGTTTCGTGCTGGTGCTGTCGGTTTTCCTGTATCTGCGATCCAATTTCATAGCCTCCGCGCTGGTAATTTCATTCCTGCCCTTTGCCCGCACCGAAGGATTCATCCTCCTTCCCCTGTTTTTACTGGCCCTGGTTTGGGCCAGGCAATACAGGGCCATCCCTTTCCTGGCGGCAGGCGTAATCTTTTTCAGCCTGCTGGGCTGGCATTACTACCACGACATTTTCTGGGTCATCACCCAATTCCCCTACCCGGTTAACTATCAACACCCCATTTACAACAAGGCCGGGTCTATCTGGCATTTCCTGCAAAGCCGCAACGAGACCCTGGGCCTGCCGCTGGAGATTCTTTTCCTTGGCGGGATCGCAACGATGGTCCTTGAGTTGTTCTCCCGCGACAGGGAGGTACGCCACCGCGTCTATTTCCTCATTTTTCTGGTGCTAGGCCCGTTTCTTCTCTATCTCGCCTTTCACTCCGTGCTATACTGGAAAGCCATGGGCGGTTCCCTCGGGCTTGAAAGGGTGCTGGCTGCCGTGATGCCCCTGACCGCGCTGGTGGCGCTGAAAGGATATGCTTCACTGGAAAATATACTGGGGAAAAACCGATATGTCGGGGGTGTTTTCATGACAATGATTATTGCCATTGTCGTGGTGACACCTTTCATGAATAACAAAATTCCGTTCCCCCTGTCCCCGGAGGAGAAGACTGTAAGGGAAGCTGCCGGATGGGTTAAAACATCCCCATTCGCCGGCCGGTTGATTTTTTACACCGATAACAATGTACCCTACTACCTGGGAACCGATCCCTGGCAGAAAAATCCCGCCACCAGCTACCTGTTTGGCGATGCAAAATATCTCGACACCATCCCGGCCGGGTCGCTGCTGGTGTGGGATGCGCACTTCGGCGCCAACGAGTCAAAAGTGCCTGCCGATTCGCTCCTTGCCAGCCGCCACCTCCAGGTTATCCGTTATTTCAGGCCCGGCCAGCCATGGTTTACTTTTGGCGGTTACTTCTATGAGTGTTATGTCGCCGTGGCCTTGCCTCACGGCACTGCGGCCGATAATTTCACCATCCGTGATTCCCTTAGGGAGAGCATGGATGCAAATAACCGCGTGGCGACCATCTATCGGAATTCCTTTGAAAACCAGGGGGATATTCCGAATCCTGCGTGCATCTCGTCATCCATTGTCCACCGGGGTAAAATGGCATACAGGATGGATGAGCTGACGGAATTCAGCCCCGGGATATGCCAGCCTGTTTCGGCACTGCCGCAAAGACCGGATAACACGGGAATCGTGGTAAGTCTCTATGTAAACATGCCAGAATCAAACTCCAGCCAGAAAACCATGCTGGTCATCTCCTTTGAGCACCGCAACAAACCATACAGCTACACTGCCGTCAACCTGAACGACCTGAAACTCAGGAAAGGGAAATGGGACCGGGTAAGGCTCGAGGCGGACATCCCTGCTTTCTTTTCACCGCAGGACCTGTTGAAGGTCTATATCTGGAACCCGGCGAAACAGTTGTTTTACATGGATGATGTGCAGGTGGATCTGGTCAGGGAAGGTATTTAGTCGATTTTTTTATCCATTGTCCAACGAATCTTTCCTGAAAAGCCGCTTCACCGTAGGGACGAGCATTTCGCGGTTGGCCATGATCAGCACAAGCGGCACGACCATCAGCCACATCACGCGGGTTTGGTAGCGTGGCAGCACGGTGGAGAAGGTACCGCAAAAGAAGGCGTTGGCCAGCATCCCGGCCAGCATGAACAGGATGATCCAGTTGTATTTCCCGCCCAGGGAAGGGAAGAAAAGCAAAGCCAGGCAGAGAAAAAGGCAGACCTGGAATACGAACTTCTGGATCTCTGCGGCAATGAATAAATTTAGCAGATTCGAATGCTGCGCCGAAACCTTAAACTCCCGCATGCACGCCGGGTAATGTTGAGCGATGACAATGTGCGACGGGCTGTCATCCAGCTGCGCTGGTGCATCCCCAGCGCAGAAATTAAAAAACTGCTTCACCGTCGACTCGGCCGACTTGACCAGGAACAGGTGCCCGTATTTCGGGGTAGTCATGATATCCCAGATAATGGCGTTGTATTCCTCTTTGACCTGGGGCAGGGTCCAGCCATCCCCGTATTTGTATAACGGGCTGTTGTTAAAATCCCAGAGGAAATTCCATGGAATCTTGTCCTTGTATTCACAGAGTTTGTAATGCTTTTTGTCGCAGTTGTCGTGGAGGTACTCATCAAGAATCCCCATTTCGAGCAGCCTGGCCATTACGAATACATGGGAGCCGCGCGCGTAGGAAAAACCACCGCCGAGACCTGCATGGACTGAACAAACCATGAACAGGGTGAAAATGATCACGATCCAGGCAAAGGCAAGTTTTTTCAGCTTCAGTGAGAAAACCTCCAGCTCCCTCCTGAAGCGCCTGATCAAAAAGATGATCGTAAAAACAAGCAGCAGGAGCACATTGATGAACAGGTGCGAATTATGAACGGCAAGGGCATAAACCAGGATTACGGTGGTAACCACAACATCCCTTTTCTTCATGTTTCCCGCGAATAACAGGAGCCCGAGGGCCAGGATGGAGACGGGGGCAAAAATATCGGGGATCAACTGGCTGACATTGAAGGATGCCGGCGTAAAGAAGGTCAGAAAGGCAATGCACAGCAGGTAATAGAATCGGAAAAGCCGGGTACCCGAAAGGTATTTGAAGTAGTAGAAAACGACCAGCGCAAGCAGAATGCCCTGTGTCCAGATCACCAGCCACAGGGAGGTTTGCAGGCTGATGTGACGCACGAAAAGCCCGTAAAAAATGGGCCTGTCGACCGGCACTTTCAGTGTAAATCCCGAAAGGATGTAGGTTCCGCAGTCGGGATACATCAGCGGGAAGGCATTTACAAATCCCATATAACAGAGTAGCATACCGCAAAGCAGGACCAGGAGGATATCCATGACCGATTGTTTCCTGATGAAGTTTTTCATCTATTCCGGTTTGAATACTAATGATATTGTTCCGGAAATATTGTTCATCACATAAAATATTATGGTTTTATATATATTTAATGTCACGCCTGTGGATACTATTTAAAATTATTTTCTTTTTATGTCACGGAGCATCATTTGTGCACAATCAAGCAATTTGTATTGATTCCGGAAAATTCTGTCACGGTGTTTCCTCTTCGATACCGGGTAATTGTCAAAAAGCCTCTCCCCGGTTTTTATGATGCTGTCATGCGCGATTTTAAAAATTGAAATCAGGTAAGGTCCTTCATGAAAATAGGACAGCCTGTCCTCTGTAACAATCAGATTTTGTGATATGTCCAGGTAATAATTATCCATATATGAAGTATTCGGGTTAGGAAAAGAAACAAGTTTACTGTCATTAAAAGGTAAAGAGAAACCGTTTTTTATCTGCCCGTGATCCCTGGGTATTATGAACAGGTAGTAATCCATCATATCTGGCGTAAGCTCGAAAAAGATATATTTATCTGCAAAAAACATCTTTTCTCCTGATTTAAAGTGCCCGCCCGTATCAAGAATGGTTGTGCTGAAAGAATAATCGTTTAACTTCAGAAGATGCAGATCGAATGTGGTTATCCTGAATCCTTTTGAGTTGATCTTTAATGATTTATTTCCATAAGAAAAATAGAGCGCATTTTGTGAGGAGTCATAGATCACCTGGTAATTAATCTTTTCTACATCAGTATCAATCAAAAGATATCTGTTGATTTTTCCAGTTTTAATGCCTTGCGATAAAACAGTTTTATCCGGGTTATGGCTGGAATTGCACCCGGCTAAACCGATGATGAAGATGGCAACAAGAGCCAGCAAAAGCTGATAATGAGAATTATAGCGATTAGGCAATAACGGAAATAACCTGGAACCGGGGATATCATGTACTAATACAGGGAAGAAGTCCCTGCCGGCCGCTGATTTACATGTTTCCACCTGAGGGTTTTTGTCTACTGTAAATTTATACAGAATACCCTTTACAATAGCTTCAGGGTATTAAAAAGATCCGGTAAATCCGGGAATTCTACAATTGTTCCTTGTAGTAACCCTTTACGTTATTGATCTTGATGCGGAAGAGGTCGAAGAACATGCCAATTCCGTGACGTACCACGCGGACTGTCGATTTTTCCTGGTTGTTCAGCCGCACCGGGATGCGCTTGATCTCGAAGTTCTGCTTCAACGCGATGTAGAGCAGTTCCACGTCAAATGCGAAGCCATTGATCCTCGCGTGTTTAAAAATAAAATCGGCCACATCACCCCTGAATCCCTTGATGCCGCACTGGGTGTCGAAAAAATTTGCCGTCACGATGGTCCCGACGAAACGGGTAAAAAAGATGCTGGTCAGTTTTCTCAGTCCTGAAATTTCCGACAGGTAGGATGAACCCTTGAGGTTGCGGTCGCCGATCACCAGCTGGAATTCCTTGAAATCGAGGTAGCGCAGCATGGTGCCAATGGCATCGAGTTCGTAAGGGATGTCGGCATCGGTGAAAATCCTGAACAACCCCTGCGCGGTTTTCATCCCGTTGCGCACGGCGGCGCCCTTGCCCATGTTCTTTTCGTTGGCGCAGAAAATGCAGCCGAGTTTATGGCATACTGCTTCGGTGGCTCCCTGGTCATCGCTGCCATCGTCGACCACCACCACTTCCCAGGTATAGTCCTGCTTCTGCAGGTATGCAAGCAGCAATGGCAGGTTACGTTCCAAAATTCCGGCCGACCTGTACGACGGAACAACAACACTGAGATACAATGAATCTGCCATTTTCAATTTGTTAGCCCCTTCCCCCTCTCCCTGGGGAGAGGGGGTCAGGGGGTGAGGTATTTCCCCCTCTCCCTGGGGAGAGGGGGTCAGGGGGTGAGGTATTTCCCCCTCTCCCTGGGGAGAGGGGGTCAGGG
>CAIWMX010000004.1 GCA_903913885.1 uncultured Bacteroidales bacterium
CATTATCACTCAAACAGGCTGGCACAGTCGTTTATACAACAACCACCCCGCCAACCGGCAACGGCAATTACCAGTTCAACGGTGTTGCCAGCGGGTCCTACACGGTGTGCCTATCCTCTTCCAAACCCTGGGGAGGGGTTAGCTCTGCCGACATCCTCCTGATACAAAACCATTACAAGACACCGCCAACCCTGTTGACCGGGATCAAGCGGCTTGCAGCCGACGTGGTTGATAACAGTTCGCAGGCCATTGTAAACGTCACCGACCGCGACCTGATCAACAACCGGAGGTTAACTCCCACCGGGTATTCATTCCTCACCGGCGACTGGGTGTTTACCAGGGCCGCGGATATTTCAATTAATTCCTATCCCGCCGAAGGGATCATGTATGCCAACGCGCTGGGTTCTTCCATCACCCTCACCGTGTCGGGTTCCAACGTCAATCAGGACTTCAGGGCACTCTGCTATGGCGACGTGGATGCTTCCAACACCGGTACCAAAGACAATGAGAACACCGTGGTCAACTTCAACACCTCCAATGGTTTCGACCTGTCTAACTTCCCCAACCCCTTCACCGGTCAAACCACTTTCAGGTATACCATCCCGGTGGAAGGAACCGTGACGGTTACGGTTCACACCATGCTGGGAGTCACGGTGGCTACCCTGGACGATCCCGATGATTACGCCGGGATCCATACGATGGTCTTCAGAAACAACGGGCTCGCGCCCGGGGTGTACCTCTACACGGTCAAACTGGTAACCAGCGATGATGTCATCGTGCAAACAGGGAAAATGGTGATCGTTCAGCCTCGCTGACAGATCCACCTTTCCTGATTTCCCATCGTAAACCTTCCCAACCCGGCATGTTGCCGCGATTGGGAAGGTTTTTTTTTAAGGCAGGAATCCCTTTTGAAAAAAAATGTCACCAGTTGATTTTTATATTGAAAATTGTCTTATTTTTGACCGACCGTTCATTCATAAATTATGAGCCCGAGAACAAGTGAACAATTTGAAGAGATCCGTGAAGGCAAACGCCGCCAGATCATTGATTCAGCCATTGAGTGTTTTGCCAGCAGCGGCTATCATGCCGTTTCGATCAGCGAGCTGGCGAAGCATGCCGGCATCTCAAAAGGACTTATGTATAATTATTTCAAAAGCAAGGATGAACTGCTGAAAACCATCTTCGTCGAAATCATCGACATCATGGTTCAACAGATAGACCCTGATGATTCGGGTGAACTTGACAAAGAGGGACTGCTGAACTATTTTGACAGAATATTGAACCATTTACAGGCCAACCTGATCACGTGGAAAATGTACATGGCCATCTTCAGCCAGCCGGCGGTGCAGCAGATCCTGAGCGAGGAGATCCTCTCGGCATCGGTGAAACCCGTTGAAATGGTTGAGCGCTATTTTATAAAAATGGGATATAAGGATCCCGCGGTGGAGGTCGCTTTCCTGAGTACCCTCATGAGCGGGGTTACTTACGAATACATCGCCGATCCGGAACATTACCCGATCGGGGAAATCAAAAAGCGAATTATCAGCATGTATCAATAATCAGACATCAACAATACTGAAATGAAAAAGGTTATTCTTTCAATCCTTTTGCTGGCAGGATTCCCGGCCCTTCACGCGCAGACCCTGAGTGCGAAGGAGATTATCGCGAAGGCGGACGAAAAGACCCGGGGCCTTTCAAGCCAGGGAACCATGACCATGACTGTGGTCAGGCCCGACTGGACCCGGACGATTTCGATGAAGACCTGGTCGAAGGGCCGCGAATATTCGCTCGTGATCATCACCGCACCCGCTAAAGACAAGGGCCAGGTATTCCTGAAGCTGAAGACCGAGATGTGGAACTGGGTTCCGTCGATCGACAAAACCATCAAGATTCCACCGTCGATGATGCTGCAGTCGTGGATGGGCTCTGACTTTACCAACGATGACCTGGTGAAACAATCCTCCATCGTGGTTGATTATTCCCACAAACTGCTGGGAAAAGAAAAGGTGCGCGAAATGGAATGCTACAAGATCGAACTAACCCCGTTGCCCGATGCCGCTGTGGTGTGGGGAAAAGTGATCATGTGGGTCACCACGGGCGGATTTGACCAGTGGATGGTTGAGTATTACGACGAGGACAACGTGCTGGTGAATGTCTCCAACAGCTATGATATCAAACGCATGGGCGACAGGCTGATCCCCACCCGAATGGAAATGGCGCCCCAGCATAAAAAGGGACAGAAAACCGTCATGCACATCGACGATATCAGGTTTGATATCAAGATAGACGAAGGGTTTTTCTCCCAGCAGAATATGAAAAAGATAAGATAGATCGTATGAGTGATATCAGGCTTGCATGGCGCAACATCTGGCGAAATAAGAGAAGAACCCTGCTCACCGCGGCATCGGTTTTCCTGGCGATATTCCTGGCTTTGATTGTACGGTCGATCCAGACCGGGTGGTTTGATCATCTCACCGATATCGTGGTGCAGTCGTATACCGGGCACATCCAGATCCATAAAAAAGGGTACTGGGACGACCGGGACATCAACAACGCCATCGTGTTCAGCGATTCCCTGATCACGATGGTCAGATCGACTGAAAATGTCGATAAAACCGTTCCCCGGCTGGAATACTTTTCCCTGTCGTCGTATGGGAAACAGACCAAGGGCGTGCTTCTTTCGGGAACCGACCCCGTGAGTGAAGATGCGCTCACCCATCTCTCAAAAAAGGTGGTGAAAGGGCGTTATCTTCAAAGATCCGGAAACGGAATCCTTGTGGCCGAGGGACTTGCCTCCTTTTTGGGACTAACGGCCGGCGACACCCTCGTGTTGCTGGGGCAGGGCTTTCACGGGATCAGCGCGGCGGGAAAATTCCCCGTCCTGGGGATCGTTCATTTCCCTTCGCCTCAGTTCAACAACCAAATGGTATACATGAACCTGGCAACCGCACAGGATTTTTTCAGTGCCGAAAAAAGGATAACCTCGCTTTCTATCACGCTGACAAAACCCGACGGGATCAACGCGACCCTCGCCTCGTTGAAAAGCAGGGCCGGTGACGGGCAATATGAGATTATGCGCTGGGATGAGATGATGGTGGAGGTGATGCAACAACTGAAGGTCAAAACCGCCGGCGGGATGATCATCATCGCCATCCTGTACATGATTGTAGGATTCGGCATCTTCGGAACCGTGATCATGATGACCACCGAACGCACCCGGGAGTTCGGGGTCATTGTCTCCGTAGGAATGCAGAAACGCCGGCTGGCAGTCATCCTGGTGCTCGAGATGTTCCTGATCGGGCTTACCGGGATTGTTACCGGGCTGGCCGCGGCCCTGCCCATTATGATCTGGTTCAACCTCCATCCCATCCATCTGTGGGGCAGCATGGCCCAGGCCTTCATCAGTTATGGCATTGAACCCCTGATGCCGCTGGCGCTGAAACCGGAGTTTATTGTTTCGAATGTAATCATCGTTTTGGCAATAGTGGCAGTCACCTGCATTTTCCCGGTGAGGAAGATATTAAAACTTAAGGTGGCCGTGGCGTTGCATCAATAGAGAAATGGTGACAGGGTAACAAGGTGACAGGGTAACAAGGTGACAGGGTAACAAGGTGACAGGGTAACCTGACTGTAAATATAGCCGCCGCTGACGGACCAACCCCGCTCGAAAGATATGCAAAAAAACTTTCACC
>CAIWMX010000005.1 GCA_903913885.1 uncultured Bacteroidales bacterium
CAGGTGGACAGGTGGACAGGTGGGCAGGTGGACAGGTGGACAGGTGGACAGGTGGACGGGTTTGGGTTTTATTAATTGCTAACAGATTCTATAATGCGGTTTTTCTTTATTGTTATTATTTCTTTTTTGACGGGTTTTGCCGGGCTTGCCCAGGAGATCGTCACCGGTTTGCAGGTTAACCCCATGGTCAGGGCAAAAGCACTGGAATCGTCGCGGGAAAAGTATCTCAACGGAGGGCTGGACACCATTCCTATGACACTCCCGTTCTTTGATGATTTCTCGGCCAGCCAGGTCTTCCCATCAAAACAGCGCTGGATCGACAAATACGCCTTCCAGAACGACGACTTCTGCGTCTTCCCGATCAACCAGGGGGTTGTTACCCTTGATGCCATCAATGATACCGGTACCATGTATTCAAATGCCGTGCCCGGGCCGGATGCCTTTATTGCCGATCACCTCACATCGAGATACATTCGGCTCGATTCGGTTTTCACCCCTTCTCCCAGGGCTTTAACACCTGCCGATTCGGTTTACCTGAGCTTTTATTATCAGCCGCAGGGCAGGGCGATGCATCCTCCGCAACCGGTCGACTCCCTCATCCTGCAATTCCTGCTAAAGCCCGCCCATGACAGCGTGGTTCCGGGGGGAACCTTTCCGATACCCGACCTGTGGAGAAGGATGTGGTTTGCCAACGGCATGTCGCTCGACACCTTTTACCTGCAGAACAACCGGTATTTTGTTCATGTGATGGTTCCGGTTAAGGATACTGTTTTTTTCAAAAAGAATTTCCGGTTCCAGTTCCTGAATTATGTAAGCCTGGCCAGTTCGGCAGAGCCCAGCTGGCAAAGCAATGCCGATCAGTGGAATATCGACAATGTTTATCTCAACAAAGGGCGCAACCGCCACGACACCGTGTATCCTGAGTTGCGCTTTGTTTACCGGGCCCCGTCGATGCTGAAACGTTACCAGTCGATGCCGTATCCCCAATATTGCAATGACCCGACCAACGAAGTACGCGACACCCTCGACATCCTGATGACCAACCGCGATCTGATCCCGCATTTGTCATCTTACAATTATTATGTGACGGAACCCGGTTCAGGATTTTCAAAGTCCTACAGCGGAGGCAATTTCAAAATCGTTTCCTACGACAGCATCCCCTATGTAACCTACCAGAAATTCGCCCACCCTGCCGTACCGTTCTTCCTGCCGGTTAACAGTACCGACAGTGCGAGCTTCCTGGTAACCCACATCGTAAAGGAGGTGACCGCCGGTTCAACCCTCGGTGATACGATCAGTGCATACCAGAATTTCTTCGACTATTATGCCTATGATGACGGCACACCGGAGGCCAGTTACGGCCTCAACCCGGCAGGCGCCCGGCTCGCCTATTGTTTCAAACTCAACAAGTCGCCCGATACGCTCCGTGCCATCAGAATGTACTTCAACCACACCCTCAGCAACACCAGCATCCAGTGGTTTTACCTGTGCGTATGGAACGACAATGCCGGAAAACCGGGCGACACCATTTATTCCGACCTGGTTATGCCGGCGTATGCCGACAGTATCAACAAGTTTGTCACCTATCACATCTACCCGCCGCTGCCAATAACAGGGACTTTTTATGTAGGCTGGCTCCAGACCACTTCGGATAACCTGTCGATCGGATTTGACCGTTACAACAACAGCCAGAAACAGGTATTCATCAATACCAGCGGCAGCTGGTACAACTCCGACTATGCCGGTTCCCCGATGATCAGGCCGGTTATCGGCAAGCCCATACCATTGGGAATCGGGGATATTTCCAGAAAGGAGTTCAAGCTTTCCCTCTATCCCAACCCATGTTCCGGCAGTATCCTGCACCTGGCCATTTCCGGACAGTTCACCGATGCAAATGCCATGCTCACTGTTACTGATCTTCTTGGACATCCGGTTTTACGAACCGGCTTCACCAGGGAACTCAATGTTTCGGCCCTGGCAAACGGAATTTATTTCCTGGAATTCAGGGATCCCGCCGGAGGTCGCCACAGTGTTTCTAAGTTCATCATCTCAAGGTAAGGGCGTTATGTTATATTTACATGAATAAGACATCCGTTAGCGGCGATCGTGATGTTCCCTGTGATACAAATGACATACCGGACGAATCTGGTGAGTTGTTCGAGCATTTCCGTTTTATCGTGGATAAAAAGCAGGGACAACTCCGGATTGACAAGTACCTGATGGCGAGGATTGAAAACGCCTCACGCAACCGTATTCAGAATTCAGCCCATGCGGGGAACATCCTGGTGAACGGCATTGTGATCAAGCCCAACTACAAAGTCAAACCGCTCGACGTTATTTCCATTGTTCTTGCCTATCCACCCCGCGACACCGAGATTTACCCAGAAAACATACCGGTTTCAATCGTCTTCGAGGATGACGATATCATCGTAGTGAACAAAACACCCGGCATGGTGGTACATCCCGGCCATGGAAACTTCACCGGAACCCTGCAGAATGCGCTGCTGTACCACATGCAGCAGGCCAATCCCGGCGAGCCGGAGGCAAAGCCCTACCTGGTGCACCGTATCGACAAGGACACCAGCGGCATCATGCTCATTGCCAAAAACGAGCTGGCCCAGACAAAAATAGCAAAACAGTTTTTTGATCACACCATCGACCGCTCTTATGTAGCGCTGGTATGGGGGAACCTGTCGGGCGATGAAGGCACCATCGACGCCAATATCGGAAGGGATATCCGCAACAGGCTGGTCCAGTCGGTTTATGATGACCCGGAAAAGGGCCGGCATGCGGTGACACATTACAAGGTTCTCGAACGTTTCGGCTATGTAACCCTTGTTTCATGCAAGCTCGAGACAGGCCGAACCCACCAGATCAGGGTTCATTTCAAGCACATCGGGCACCCGCTCTTCAACGATGAAAGTTACGGCGGTAACGAAATTCTGAAAGGAACAACCTTTACAAAGTACAAGCAGTTTGTGCAAAATTGTTTCAAATTGATTCCACGCCAGGCGTTGCATGCAAAATCCCTCGGGTTTGTTCATCCCGGCACAGGCAAATTTATTCATTTCGACTCCGATTATCCCGATGACCTGTCGGCCGTGATTGAAAAATGGAGAAATTATTCATCCGCCAGCACTGTAACAAATGAAGAATGAACACGATGGCTGAACCACAAAACATAACCGGGTTCGGAAAATGGGCACAAAGGCTTGTTTCCTGCTATTTCTGGTTTACCCTCTTCTTTATTTCAGCCGTATTGTTCCCGGTTTCCATTACCCTGTGGCTCACAACCGTGTTGTTTGACCGCCGCCGTTATCTGCAGCACTGGTTTACGTGCCGCTGGTCGGATATTATCCTGGGCATCAATCCCTACTGGAAAATAACGGTAGAGGGCCGTGAAAAGATCGATCCCAGGCAGGTTTACGTCATGGTTTCCAACCATCAGTCGGGCGCCGATATCCTGGTCCTGTTCAAACTGCACCGCCACTTTAAATGGGTTGCCAAAAAAGGGTTGTTCCGTATTCCCTTTATCGGGTGGAACATGTGGCTTAACGGCTATATCTCCATTGAACGGAGCCGCGGCCGGAGCAAACTGCAGATGATGGACAAGGCTGCGGAATCGATACGCGACGGCAATTCCGTGATCATGTTCCCCGAAGGCACCCGCTCACGCGACGGCAACCTGCAACCCTATAAAACAGGGGCGTTCCGCCTGGCCCTGGAAACCCGGTCGCCCATCCTGCCCATTGTGCTGAAGGAGACTCACCTCGCCATCAAAAAAGGGGGATTACTGATCCATAAAAACGACCGCATCAGGCTGATCGTCCTCGACCCGATTCCCTATTCATCATTCCAGGATCTCGACTCCAAGGAACTTGCCCATCTGGTATACGAACAAACAAAGCAGGCACTTGCTTAGGTAATTGAAGCTTTTAAGAGAATCTACTTTCAGGAAACCAACTGCAAGCCGCCATTTTGTCATCACGTCCATGGGTTAATTTGCCATTTTGTCTGATATTTTTATGATTTTTCCATTGGTACAAAAGTTGACTTTTTGCGGTCAACAAACAAATTTTAACCTAAAAAGAAAGGAGATAAAACCATGACACTCATTAAATGGCAACACAGGAATCCGTTAACGGATATGGTAACCAATCTGTTTGACAACGACCTTGGCGATTTTTTCGGAAAACGTTTCAGCGATCCCGCGGCCAACATCATCGAAAACAACGACGCCTTTATCCTTGACATCGCGGCCCCAGGCATGAAAAAGGACGATTTCAAGATCAACCTTGAGAACAACATCCTGAACATATCGGCCGAGTTTGAAGATCAGAAGCGTGAAGACGGGAAGAACTACACCCGCAAAGAGTTCTATTACGGGTCGTTCAACAGGGCCTTCACCCTTCCCAAGACCATTGATCTTGAAGGCATAAAGGCGGATTATACCGACGGCATCCTGCAGATCACCCTTCCCAAAAGAACGGATGAACGTGCAGAGATAAAGAAAGAGATCCGGATTTCGTAACCTGATTTCCTGCTGATCAAGCCCCTGCCGGGTTGGCAACATCCCGGCAGGGGCTTTTTTTATACCTTTGCAGGATGAAGGACATCCGGAAAGCGCACCTGGCACTGCTCAGTACCACCCTGATTTTTGGCTGCGCATACAACATCGTGAAAGAGCTGATGCCGGTCATGCTGTCGCCCATGCAGCTTATTTTTATCAGGCTGCTCGGGGTCGCGATCATTTTCTGGTTGTTTCAATGGTTTTTCCCGCAGGAAAAAGTGGGGCGAAAAGACCTCGTGATGCTGGCAGTTTGTGGCATGTTCGGCTTCGCCCTCAACCAGGCCCTGTTTTATGAAGGGCTTAACCTGAGCACCCCGGTTGACGCCTCGCTGATCCATGTGCTCAATCCAATCCTGGTCATGGTTTTTGCCAGCCTGATCATCGGCGAAAAAATAACATGGATTAAAACCGCGGGCATTGCCCTTGGTGCATCGGGCGTGCTGATCCTGATCTTCAACGGCCACCGCGTAAGTTTCAACGGAGAACATGCCTATGGAAATATCCTGATATTTCTGAACCTGATCTTTTATGCACTCTACCTGGTACTACTCAAGCCGCTTGTCGCAAAATACCACACAACCACCATCCTGAAATGGGTCTCCTTGTTCGGGTTCATGTTCATCCTCCCCTTTTCAGTCAAACCGGCAATGCAAATCAACTTCGCCGCAATCACGCCGGCAGCATGGCTCGGCATTTTCTATATTATTTTCCTCAACACATTCGTGGCCTACCTGCTGATCAACTATGCCCTTAAGCACGTAAGCGCCACCGTTGTCAGCTACTACAGCTACCTGCAGCCAGTTATTGCCGCGGCCATGTCGGTAACAATCGGACAGGGAGGCATTACGTGGCCTAAAATCCTGGCGGCCGTTTTGATCTTTGCCGGTGTATATATCGTAAACAGGCCGAAACACCGGCCCGGGAGTGATCCAACCTCTCCGGGAGAATTTGCAAACCCTGATGGTTCAGCCGTTTAAAAGAAGTGCCGGAATGGAAGCAGGAACCATTCAAATATTTTCTGAATGAGCGGTCGGCGTTTCCAATCGAGGTAATCCAGTTCCTGAGAATTTCGGATCGTTTCACTTACATGCTCGGTGAGTTGCCGTACGATTTCCGGTTCAACACCGATCAGTGCGATTTCGAAAAGATACCGGAAACTGCGGAAATCGAAGTTGGCACTGGAGATGGAAAAAATCTCATCATCCACCATCAGCATTTTTGCATGAAGGTTGTTCGGCACGTAAAACAGGAGGTTAATGCCGGCGTTATGCAGCAACCCGAGGTATTTGTTGCGAAGGATATCCACCATGCCCACGTCTGAATGTTTTGGCATGATCACCTTTACATTTACACCCCGCTTGCTGGCATCCATCATCGCCTTGCGCATCATGAAGCCCGGAAGAAAGTAGGGCGTTTCTATTACAACCGAATGTACCGACTCCCTGATAAGCTGGGTATACCGTTTCCTGAGCCGCTGAAACTGGAGTGAAGGCACATCGCGGATGATTTCAAAATCGCCGAGCCGGATGGTGCGGGTATACGTCATTTTGTTGGCGATGAAATATTGATTGTAGGCCGCAAAATTTTCGAGGAAGACTTTTTTAAAGGAAAGGGCCAGTTCGCCGTCGGTGCGGAGGCAAAGCTCGCGCCAGTTCAGGTTATATCCGGTGATGTTCGCCGAACCTATATAGCTGATATGGTCGTCGATCACAAGAATTTTACGATGATCGCGGCGGTGGCCCCGGGTGAAAATATCTGTATTGATCTTAATCTTTTCGAAGAACTTGACCTCCCCGCCCAAACTGATCAGTTCGGTGAAAAAGGTCTCAGAAACCGGTCCCCTGCCCCATGAATCGATGAGTATCCTGACTTTGACGCCCGACCGCGCCTTTTTCGTAAGCGCATCGCGAAACCTGCTGCCGATAAGATCGTTTGCGAACTTGTAGGTTTCCAGGTAAATATAATCCTTCGCTAACGCGATGTCATTCAGCATCAGGTTGTACATCTGGATTATATCATCAATTACCCGGAATTCCATGGTATGAGAGGCGTTTAGTCAGATTAGGCAACAGGCAACAGGCAATAAGGAGAAACCTAAGAGGTTACCATCATTGTTTGCATTGTTTGCATTGTTTGCATTGTTTGCATTCCCGCATTGCTCCAATGCTTATTTCTTCTTCAAATTTAACAAAAAGGAGCATCCCCACGATCATAAAGTAAAGGTTTTGGTCGAAATATGTGTAAATTTGCTTAAAAACCGCACATGATCAAATCAATGACAGGGTATGGCAAGGCTGTACTGGAAATAACCGGCCGGAAGCTCACCATCGAAATAAAGACCCTCAACAGCAAGCAACTCGACCTTAATCTCAAGATCCCGGGATATTTCCGTGAAAAGGAGTGGGAAGTGCGTGCGCTGCTTACCCAGCAGCTGGAACGGGGCAAAATTGATTTTTATGTTGGCACCGAAGTGACCGGTGAAATGCTGAATTACTCCGTCAACCGAACACTGGCCAGGCAATATCACCAGGAACTGAGAAACCTTGCCGACGAACTGGATGAGGAATATCCGCCTGATATGCTGTCGCTGGTGGTGAAGATGCCCGATGTGATGCAGACCAGCCGGGATGAGATGAACGAACACGACTGGGTTTCCATTGCAGGGATCATCAGGGATGCGGTGAGCCAGGTTGATGAATTCAGGAAAGGCGAAGGGAAGGTACTTGAAGAGGATATGCTCAAACGGGTACAATCCATCCTGCAGTTGCTCGATTCAATTGACCCTTTTGAAAAGAACAGGATAAAAGAGCTGAGGGAAAGGCTGCTGCGCGATTTTTCAAAATACCAGGGCGATTTCAACGGCTCGGCGCCCGACCAGAACAGGTTTGAACAGGAGCTGATCTATTATATTGAAAAACTGGACATTACAGAAGAAAAGGTACGACTCCTGAAACATTGCGAATATTTCCTGGAAACGCTTCATGAAGCTGGTTCCCAAGGCAAGAAACTCGGGTTCGTCACCCAGGAGATGGGCCGGGAGATCAACACCATCGGGTCAAAGGCCAGTGATGCCGAAATTCAGAAAATCGTTGTTCAGATGAAAGATGAACTTGAGAAGATCAAGGAACAGCTGGGCAACATTCTTTGACAATGCAGACAATGCAGACAATGCAAACAATGCAAACAATGCAAACAATGCAGACAATGCAAACAATGCAAACAATGAGGGCAACCTTTTCAGGTTATGCCTTTTGCCTTTTTTCTCCTCCCCCTCAAACCTTGACCTACTAATATAACCATATGCCAGGAAAAGCCATCATAGTTTCAGCTCCGTCGGGTGCAGGGAAGACCACCATTGTGAAGCATCTTCTTGGGGCTATTCCCGAACTCGCATTTTCCGTTTCGGCTTGCAGCCGGGTTAAACGGAACGAGGAAACCGACGGCAGGGATTATTATTTTATCTCCGGCGATGAATTCAGAAAAAAAATAGCCCTGGATGAATTCGTGGAATGGCAGGAGGTATATCCGGGAAGTTATTATGGCACGCTGAAATCAGAGATGGAGCGGATCTGGGTCCAGGGAAATACGCCGATCTTCGACGTAGATGTAGTTGGAGGACTTAACCTGAAAAACTATTTCGGATCGGAGGCACTTGCCATCTTTATCCAGCCTCCTTCAATCGGGGAACTTGAAAACCGCTTAAGAAACCGCGCCTCCGAATCAGAAGAGACCCTCAGAAAACGCATTGACAAAGCTGCCTACGAGATCAACTTTGCCTCCCGGTTCGATGAAATCATTATCAACGATGACCTGAAACTTAAATGCATCGAAATCGTCACCCTTGTCTCCTCCTTCCTGACCCACTCATAATGTAAATCGTAAATCGTAAATCGTAAATCGTAAATCGAAAATCGTAAATCGTAAATCGTAAATTAAATGCCCCTTCCCGCCAAGACCGGCCTCTTTTTCGGCTCCTTCAACCCGATTCATTGCGGGCATCTCATGATCGCCTCATATATGGTTGAATATACCGATCTTGAGCAGGTATGGTTCGTTGTCTCGCCGCACAATCCGTTAAAAGAAAAAGCCACGCTGCTGGCCGACCATCACCGTCTTGCCATGGTGAACCTTGCCATTGGGGAGGATCCCCGGTTCAAGTCGTCCAATATCGAGTTCAAACTTCCGCAGCCCTCTTATACCATCGACACCCTTGCCTACCTGGCTGAAAAATACCCGGGAAAAGAATTTGTACTGATTGCGGGCAGCGATATCCTGTCAACATTTCATAAATGGAAGAACTTCGGGGAGTTGTTAAGGCAATACCGGATCTACCTCTATCCAAGGCCTGGCAACCCTGCCGGCCGATTCGACGACCATCCCTCGATCATAAGGGTCGAAGCTCCGCTCATAACCATCTCCTCGTCCTTTATCAGGCAAGGTATCCGTGACCGGAAGAACATGCGCTACTTCCTGCCCGACAATGTATGGAAGTACATTGATGAGATGCACTTTTACGAAAAATGAAAACAATGCAAACAATGCAGACAATGCAGACAATGCAGACAATTTGGGTGCCAATTGTGATTTCCCCTATTGCCTAAAGCCTATTGCCTACTGCCTTTTTTACAGCACTTTCCTGGCAAATCCCCATATGGCATCGAAGGTCTTTTCAGGCTCCTCTGCATATCCCATATGACCCACCTGGCGCAGGAGCAGTATTTCGCTTGCCACGGGCAGGGAAATCATTTCCCAGGCACGGGCAATAGGAACCCGTGTATCCTTTAATCCCAGAATAAAGAGAACCGGAAGGTCGGTCTTTTTGAGAAATTCCGAGTGGTCGTCCCGGTTCTTCATCCCTTCCAATGCCGCAATCACCCCCTCCTTCTGCATCTCCGCAGCCTGTTGGATCATTCGTTTAATGATCGCAGAGAGTTTTTTATGCACCTCCACAGGAAACAGGCTGGGAATGAATTGGGCCATATAACTGAATTTATCCTGGTTCACGATGCCAATCGTCCGGTTTCGGTTTTCTTTTTCAGCCGAAGTATCTGCAAAACAATGTGAATGAAAAAGGCAGATACCTCTCAGTTTCTCCGGAAACTTTGCAGCAAAGGCCAATGTCACATATCCGCCCATCGAATGGCCGATCATCAGGCATTTGCCGACTTTAAGCTTTTTGAGCACTTCAAATACCACATCGGCCATCAGTTCCATTGAATGAACCGCACCCAGCGATGCACTTTTCCCATGGCCTGGCAGATCAATGCAAATGACCCTGTACTTCGCCGAGAGTTTGCGGGAAAAACTCTTCCATATCTTCAAAGACTCGGTAAACCCGTGCAGCAGGACAATCGCCTTGCCAGCACCCTCATCGGTGAAAGAGATGTTTTTTTTCTGAAATTTAATCGTCTCCATCGTTTTAAATTAGGCAAAAAACCTTTGGCACACTTCGACTCCGCTCGGCGTACCATCACATCATCACATCATCACATCAGCACATCAGCACATCAGCACATCAGCACATCAGCACATCAGCACATCAGCACATCAGCACATCAGCGCCTCAATCTCCTCCACCGTTTTAGGGATCGGTTTTCCCAGCACCCGATATCCGTCGGCAGTTACCAGAACATCATCCTCAATCCGGATGCCGCCAAAATCCCTGTAGGTATCCACGATATCGTAGTTGATGAATTCCGCCAGTTTGTTTTCTGCTTTCCAGATATCGATCAGTTCGGGAATGAAATAAATGCCTGGTTCGATGGTCATCACGAAGCCTTCCTGCAGTTTCCGGCCAAAACGCAGAAATGCGAGGCCAAACTCCTTGCTCCGCTGAACCTCGTCGTCATACCCGATCAGGTTTTCACCCAGTCCTTCAAGGTCATGCACATCCAAACCCAGGGGGTGCCCAAGGCCGTGGGGAAAAAAGAGCGTATGAGCGCCCTTAAGGGCTGCCTCGGCAGGATCGCCCTTCATAATTCCGAGGTTTGTAAGGCCTTTGGCTATTTCGGTGGCAGCCAGCATGTGGATCTCCCGGAAGGGAACACCCGGCTTCACGGCTTTAGTGGCAGCCAGGTTGGCATTCAGCACCACTTCATAGATGCCCTTCTGGCGGGCGTTGAACTTTCCTCCCACCGGCACCGTGCGCGTGATATCGCTGGAATAATGAAGGTCGTTTTCGCAACCGGCGTCAATCACAAGCATCCTGCCTTCGGCAAGGGTGTTGCCATGATAATGGTTGTGCAGGGTTTGCCCGTTGATGGAAAGGATCACCGGAAAAGAGACGGGGCCGCAATTCGAAAGGGCGATCCCTTCGATGGTGCCCGCAATTTCGCGTTCAACGACACCGGGCATGGCCATTTTCATACCGGTGGTATGCATTTTCCAGGCAACGTCAACCATCTTTTCAATTTCTGCAACCTCAATGGCATCCTTCTTCATCCGCAATTTGATAATGGCTTTGATCAGCGTTTCCGACGCGCTGGCTTTCAGTTCCAGGTGTGGGATTCCCAACAGGTCGGAAAGCCATAGGATGGTTTCACCGCGGTAGGGAGGTACAAAATGTATTTTGCGCCCGCCTGCAAGCGCGTCTTTAACCGTTTCTGCCAGCTTGTCCAGCGGTGCCGTTAACGAAACCCCTGCCCTGGCAGCCTGCTCCCCAATGCCGGGCTGAACGCCCATCCAGATGATGTCGTCGATATCAACGTCGTTGCCGAAGATAAAATCCTCACTGGTATCCAGGTCTATGATCCCGGCAAAATCGGGATGGTCCAACCCGAAAAAATAGGAAAAATTGCTGTCCTGCCTGAATGAATAGGTGTTAGCCGGGTAATTGAACGGGACTTCCTGGTTGCCTAAGAATAGGATAAGGCCTCCCGAAATTTCATCGCGGAGTTTTTTTCGACGATCGCTGTATACTGTTGCTGGGAACATAATTTAGAATGGATTTGAATTGTGAAAATTTTCAGTGAATTTATTTTTTTATAACTATTTCGTCCTAATTTTGAAACAACGAACAAATATATTAAAAGCTTGTTATGAATTCCTCTTTTTTACGTTTTTCTTCGATCACAAAAAAGATCTGGATGGCATTTCTGGGTCTGTTCCTGATGATCTTTCTGGTGGTCCACCTGGGTATCAACTTATGCCTTTTGCGCAGCGACGGAGGCGCCTGGTTTACTGCCGCGGCCCATTTCATGGGAACCAACTACATCGTGAAGGTATTTGAGATCGGGCTCTTTGCCGGGTTCATCATTCACATCATGCTGGGAATCATCCTCCAGGTACAAAACTGGATGGCCCGGCCAGTGAGATATATGGTGTCGAACAAGACCTACACCCCGTTCCTGTCGAAATACATGATCTATACGGGAGGCATTGTGCTGATTTTCCTGATCATCCACTTCATAAACTTCTATTTCATCAAAATGGGATGGGTTTCCAATGTTCATACCTCCGCTGAAGGCGAGCCCAATTTCTATGTGATCGCCCAGGAGCTCTTCGCCCAGCCGGTATACTCCATTCTGTATATACTTTTTTTCATCGTGCTTGGCTTTCACCTCAACCAGGCATTCCAGGCCGCCTGGCAAACGCTGGGCGTAAATCACCCGCAATACAACACCTGTATCCAGCGGTTCGGAACATTTTATGCCATTATCGTTCCGCTGGGCTTTATCATCGTTCCTGTCTATTTTTTACTTATCCGTTAGTCATCATGGCTGAATTAAATTCAAAGACTCCCAAGGGTCCCCTTTCAAGCAAATGGACCCAATACAAAGACCATCAGAATCTCGTTAACCCAAGCAACAAGCGTAAACTCGATATCATCATCGTGGGAACTGGCCTGGCCGGATCGGCAGCAGCTGCTTCCCTGGGTGAGATGGGATTTAATGTGAAGATATTCTGTTATCAGGATTCCCCGCGCCGTGCACACAGTATCGCTGCCCAGGGCGGAATCAATGCGGCAAAGAATTATCCGAACGACGGCGACAGCATTTACCGTCTTTTTTATGATACCATCAAAGGGGGTGATTACCGTGCCCGCGAAGCCAATGTTTACCGCCTGGCCGAAGTGAGCAACAACATCATTGACCAGTGTGTGGCGCAAGGCGTGCCTTTTGCCCGCGAATACGGCGGATCGCTGGAAAACCGCTCTTTTGGCGGCGCCCAGGTTTCACGGACATTTTTTGCCCGCGGACAAACGGGCCAGCAACTCCTGCTCGGATCGTACGGCGCGCTCAGCCGCCAGATCAAGTTGGGAACCGTGAAACTTTACGACCGTCATGAAATGATGGACGTGGTGATCGTCGACGGAAAAGCCCGGGGCATCATTGCACGGGACCTGATCACCGGCAAACTTGAACGCCATTTTGGCCATGCAGTTGTAGTTGCAACAGGAGGTTACGGAAACGTATTTTACCTTTCAACCAACGCCATGGGATCAAATACCAGCGCCATCTGGCAGATCTTTAAGAAAGGCGCTTACTTTGCTAATCCATGTTTCACGCAGATTCATCCCACCTGCATTCCCGTTCATGGCGATTACCAGTCGAAACTGACGCTCATGAGCGAAAGCCTTCGCAATGACGGCCGGATCTGGGTACCCAAAAAGAAAGCAGATGCCGAAGCTCACCGCAATGGCAAACTGAAGGCAAATGACATTCCTGAGGATGACCGCGACTATTTCCTTGAACGGCGTTACCCGGCTTTCGGAAACCTCGTTCCGCGGGATGTGGCATCGCGTGCTGCCAAAGAACGCTGCGATGCCGGTTTTGGCGTGGGCCCAACCGGCCTTGCCGTATTCCTTGATTTCAGGGAGTCGATCGGGCGCCTTGGGAAACATGTCATCGAAGAGCGGTACGGCAACCTATTCCAGATGTATGAAAAGATCGTGGATGAAAATCCGTATGTAAACCCGATGATGATCTACCCGGCCGTACATTACACCATGGGCGGCACCTGGGTCGATTATGAACTGCAAACCACCGTGACGGGCTTGTTTGCCGCCGGCGAAGCCAACTTCTCCGACCATGGCGCCAACCGCCTCGGAGCTTCGGCACTCATGCAGGGACTGGCCGACGGGTATTTCGTACTGCCTTACACCATCCAGAATTATCTTGCCGGCGAGATCCGGGTTGCACGCATGTCGACCGACAAAGCTGAATTCGCCGATGCGGAAAAAGCCGTCCAGACCCGTCTTGACAAACTGATGTCCATCAAAGGGACCAGGTCGGTAGACCATTTCCACAAGGAACTTGGAAAGATCATGTGGGAAAATGTTGGCATGGGAAGAACCGAAGCAGGATTAAAGAAAGCCATTGACCTCATCCGCAAATTAAGGGCTGAGTTCTGGAAAGATGTAAAGATCCCCGGCACCCTTTATGAGGTGAATACTGAACTTGAAAAAGCCAACCGTGTTGCCGACTTCCTTGAACTTGGCGAATTGCTGGCCTTTGATGCCCTGAACCGGAACGAAAGCTGCGGTGGCCATTTCCGTGAAGAATACCAGACCGATGAAGGCGAATGCAAGCGAAACGATGAAGATTACAAGTATGTTGCAGCCTGGGAATACAAGGGTGAAGGAGATTTTATCCTGCATAAGGAACCGCTCGTTTATGAGGAGATTGAGGTGAAGCAACGGGTATACAAATAAATGAATATTGAATACCGAATTTTGAAGTTTGAATAATGATTTTAAATAGTTGATGATATGAAGTTAACGCTGAAAATCTGGAGACAGAAGGATGCGAAATCCGCCGGTAAGTTTGTTACTTACGCCCTTGATAATATTTCACCGAATTGTTCTTTCCTGGAGATGCTGGATATCCTGAATGAACAGCTGATCGAGAAAAACGATGACCCGGTGGTATTTGACCACGACTGCAGGGAAGGCATCTGCGGGATGTGCAGTCTGTACATAAACGGCAGGCCACACGGGCCTGACGATGCCGTTACGGCATGCCAGCTTCATATGCGCAAGTTCCATGACGGCGACACCATTGTTATCGAACCATGGCGCGCCAGGCCGTTCCCGGTAATCAGGGATTTGATGGTCGACCGCTCGGCATTTGATAAAATCATCCAGGAAGGTGGATACGTTTCCGTTAATACCGGAGGTGCTGCTGAAGCGAACAACATCCTCGTTGGCAAAGAGAATTCGGAACTGGCCATGGATGCCGCTGCCTGCATTGGCTGCGGTGCATGCGTGGCAGCATGCAAAAACGGCTCGGCCATGCTGTTCGTTTCTGCCAAGGTCTCACAGTTTGCCCTGCTGCCCCAGGGCCAGGTCGAGGCCAAACAGCGCGTTAAGAAGATGGTCAGGATGATGGATGAACTCGGTTTCGGCAATTGCACCAACACCTATGCATGCGAAGCCGAATGTCCCAAGCTGATCTCCCGTTCGAACATCGCCCGCATGAACCGCGAGTTCCTGTGCGCGAAGGTGAGCTAACCTGCCGCCAGGTTCAGTATCCGTTGCTTATTGTGAAATTCCCCAGCACCGTAAACTTTATCACTGGTTGAATGGTGAAGGTTTCCCCGCTCCCCACCAGCATGTTCTGCACGGTAGCCGGCTGATTGATGACCGTGCCTGTAGTGATCATGAAATTCCATGCAGGTGTTTGCTGCAGCGCCGAATTTTTTGTCCAGTTGGCCGGATAGGCCATGAGACTTCCCAGGGCATTTGCCGTGCCGGTTTTAATGAGGTTATAATAACCATTTTTTTCGGCAAAGGTGATGGCCGTGACATTGTTCACCAGCGCTGAGGGAAGGTATGACGTGTTTGATCCAGCCGTTCCGGTGGTAAGCCATGCCGCATTCCCGCTTTCGGCGCCATACAAAACGGTTTGCCCTGCTCCCCAGGTTCCCTGGTAAGCAAATACCTGATCGCCGGTGGTTGCCAGCAGGAAGCCCGATGGTATTGAAGTATTCCATCCCGTGCCGGTAATGTCCATCCAGCGGTGCCACGATACCACGGTCCCCACCGGAATGATTGAAGGAGCAGTGTATACCAGAAATCCTTCGCCCGTTCTTACGGTGGTGGGGGATGTGAACCCGTTATCGGTAAAATTGATCACCGTGCCGGCATTGAGTTGCCTGAAGGTAATAAATGAGACCTTGTCGGTGTCCTGCGCATTCAGCTCAATGATAGCCAGATCGCCGGGCTGGAGAATGCTGATCCCGGCGGTGGTCGTCAGCGTTGCCGCAGGAACGGTTCCATCGGTCTTGTAATTTGTATAGCTCCCTGAATTCGTGTACGGGAATATTTTAAAATAGTAGGCAGTCACAGGCGACAGTGATGTAAAAGTCCAGGCCTGGCTCAGGGAAGCGACATTTTTATCCAGCCCGCCATCGGTTATGGCAATGCCGTCGGCAGGAGCCTGTATGTCTGAAAAGCCGGTGCTGCTTCCACGCAGCAGGTAACCATCGGGGATGACAGCGCCGGTGGCATCGGCCCAGCTAAGTGTGATCGCACTGTACGACGGAGTGCCGGCTGCAGCCGAAAAGTTGGTAACATGGTTGGTCGGTTCTGCCTTCGGGCCACCCGGCATCCACACTGCTTCAACATATTCAGGATGGTCGATATATGGATTCCGGTTGTTTTGAATTTTATAAACCGAATCGTTGCGGGCAAGCTCCTTCGCCGACACCGGGTCCTGGTTATTCCAGGCAATCAGCATGTTGATATACCATGTTTTAAACGCCGGGTACGAAGACCCGTCAAGTACCGCGGCGCCATTAGGATCGTATGAAGGCCAGGTGGCAATCAGGTTCTGGTAACGGGTGGCCATGTAAAAGTACGACCGGGCAAAATCACCCTTGTACTCATCAATCGGTTCAAAAACAGTTCCGGTATACCCGAGGGTAACACAGGGGCCAACTTTGCTGCCGTTTGATGAGATGAAAGTCGGCGTACCTACTTTTCCGTAAGGGTAGTTATTATGATGGTTATTCACATATTGGTCAACCGGATAAATATGAAACAGGTCGGTATTCATCGGCGTTGAATCGTTAAACCAGCTTTTCGGGAAAGAATGTTCACGGCTGTAGCAGTCGCCCTCCGTTCCGCCACCCCCGCTGCCGCATTGGTCGCTGCCAGGTGTAAAATTGTATTGCGGAACTCCCCCGGGAATATCGGTGTACATGTCCCAAATATATCCATCAGACTTAACATCCGTGGAAAAAAATGCATTCCACACACCCGGCGTATAGTTGACAACCGAGTGTCCCTTAATGATGTTGTATAGCGAGATCTGCAACTGCTGGCCGGTTTGCCCTATGGCGGGGTTGTAATACCCGGGCGGAATCTGAGGAGCCGCCGTGAGGACACAAAACGACAGTATTGTTATGAAAATCAATACCCTGCGGCGTTCTATGGCTTTAATACTGTAATCTGTGATTATTTTCAACCAGATAAATAATTGATGTCCTAAGGTTATTGTCTCTTTCCGGAGGCAAATATAAAAAAACCATTTGGATTAGCGTCTGATCCGGCTAACCGCAATGGTAAACCAACAATTCCCGGCCCATTGTTCATAACTTTTCAGGATTGGCGTATTACCTTTTGATGGCAAACCGGATTAAACAAGAAAAAAATCATGTCATTCATTATCCGTTTCAGGCCTGTTGAAATTGATTCGAAAATCTGTTTTATCGGCAAAAAAAAGAAGGTTCTTAAATACCCTATCCGCTCTATTGCACTCATCCCGGAACCAAAGTTCCGTAAGGGCGATCCCGCCACACTGATTGTTCCCGAGATTTTCTGGCAGTGACCCGGCGAAAACCGGCACCAGGGGAACCCGCCTGGCTACTGAAATGGGTTTATGTGGCAGCCGACTGCTTTGGCATGGGAAAAACGGCTATTTTTGTATCCGAAAGAAAAAATTTGAAGCCATGGCAGGCCAACCCAAAAACAGGTGATGTGCGATTCAGCGATATAGCAGGCAATACAGAGATCAAACGCAAACTGATCAAAACAGTAATCGATCAGCGGGTGAGCCATGCCCAGCTGTTCTTCGGCCCGGAGGATAGCTGCAAACTCGCCCTGGCCATAGCATACGCGCAGTTCATCAACTGCACAAACCGCATTATCCCGGCACAACCGGCAACTGGCGCTGATTCCATAGAAGCAGCCGATTCCTGCGGAGTTTGTCCTTCATGCGTCAAATACCAGAAGCTGGCCCATCCCGACCTCCACTTTATCTTCCCGGTGGCCACCACGAAAAGGGTAACAAAAAAACCGCTCAGTAAACTATTCATCGCCGACTGGAGGCAATTCCTGCTCGAAAGTAATTACCAGGCAGGCCTTCAGGGCTGGTACGAAGCCATCGGAATTGAAAACAAACAGGGGATCATCAATGCCGACGATTGCATGGAGATCATAACCACCCTGAGCTACAAAAGTTACGAATCGGATTACAAGGTGATGATCATCTGGATGGTAGAAAAACTCTATTATTCGGCAGCCCCGAAAATTCTTAAAATACTCGAAGAGCCACCCGATAAAACACTCTTCATCCTGATTGCTGATGAACCTGACCAGATCATCAAGACCATCCTTTCGCGCCTGCTCATGGTGAAGATCCCGAAATCGGATATCCTCCAACACAATGCAGCGGAGGAGGAGACCATTCATTTTACAGTCTTCAGAACCTGGATGCGGAACTGTTATACAGGGAAGGTTGCGGAGCTCATCGCGTTTGCATCAGAGATCGCCAAGACCGGGAGAGAAAAAGAGAAGAGTTTTCTGATCTACGCGTTGAAGATCATCGGGTACTGCGCATCCATGAATTACGGACAGAAGCTTCCTCCCGGCGTTGACGGCGAAGAGCTGAAATTTATCCGCGATTTCTCCCCCTTTATCACCTCCGCGAAACTGGTTGAATTCAACAGCCTGCTCAACGATGCCATTTACCATATCGAAAGAAATGCCCATGGAGCAACCCTGTTCCTCGACCTGTCGTTGAAATTTGTGCGGCAGTTCAAACCGATTTTTGTACCTTTGTAAGGATTTATGGATATGGAGAACACGGAAGATATACAGGCTCAACCCGAAGAGATCAGACCACCCGAAATATATGTGGAAGATCCCTCTATTTTTGAATACTCCCCGGCCAAGCTGCCTTATAACCCGTTTTTAACCAGAGGATGCTGCCATCCGCCCAGATTATTTCAGAAAAACGATCTTGTTTTTCAGCACCGCTGCAGCAAATTCGATTCATTTGACTGGCTGAACGATATTCCGGCAGTGGCTGGCGCAACCAATCTTGACCTTGTTGAAGTCCGTTTCAAAAACAGCAGAAAGGATTATTTCCGCGTTCCGGCCGACATGGAACTGGTGGTCGGCGAGATCGTGGCGGTTGAAGCCTCCCCCGGCCACGACATTGGTATCGTAAGCATGATCGGGGAGATGGTCAGGTTCCTTTTGCGGAAAAAGAATCATGCGGCAGTTCCCGATGATGTTAAAAAAGTTTACCGCAAAGCCAGGCTGGCCGACATTGAGAAATGGATTTCCGCGGTGGAAATGGAGACATCCGTCATGTACCGTTCAAGGGATATCGCCGACAGCCTGGGTTTGCAGATGAAGATCAATGATGTTGAATTCCAGGGCGACAATACAAAAGCCATCTTTTATTATACAGCTGATGACCGCGTTGACTTTCGCGAGCTGATCAAGCTGATGGCCGAGGAATTCAAGGTGAGGATTGAAATGCGCCAGATCGGGGCTCGACAGGAAGCCAGCCGCCTGGGAGGTATCGGATCATGCGGCCGCGAGCTTTGCTGCGCCACCTGGATGAGCGATTTTAAATCGGTTACCACCAACGCGGCACGGGTGCAGCAGCTTTCACTGAATCCGCAGAAACTCGCCGGTCAGTGCGGAAAACTCAAATGCTGCCTCAACTACGAATACGACTCCTACGTTGATGCCACCAGGGGATTGCCTTCGACCGAAGTTCGGCTGAAGACCAAGCACGGGGAAGCCACACACCAGAAAACCGACATCTTCCAGCGGCTCATGTGGTATTCGTATGTAAGCGATCCGGGCAACCTGCTGGCGATCCCTGTCGACAAGGTGATTTCGATCATCGATGATAACAAAAAAGGCATTTTACCGGAAAAACTTGAAGCGTTTACAAAGGTCATCGAGAAAAAATCTGAATTTGAAAGCGGCGCCGGCCAGGATGATCTTACCCGTTTCGATCATTTATAAACCTTCCACCTGTTACAGTTCCATGATGCTGCATTACCCGGAAAAGAAAATCCTTCTGCTATTTGTCCTGTTCACCGGGTTGCTTGTCTCCTGCGATTCAAAGCGAATCTATGACGAAAACATCATTGTTGAAAACGGAAACTGGGATGCCCGCAACAAAATGAAATTCGATGTTACGATACCTGATACCGGGCTGAGGTACAACATCTACCTTAAAGTGCGCAACGCCCCGGAATACGCTTACAGCAATCTCTTCCTTTTCCTCAACACCCTGTTTCCCGATGGCAAGGTCTCCCGCGACACGCTGGAACTCACGCTGGCCGATTACGACGGGCGCTGGCTCGGATCGGGCATTGGCAGTGTGAAATTCAGCAAATTCCTTTTCCGCCAGGGCATCATGTTCAGGCAAAAGGGCCGGTACCAGTTTGAGATGGAACAGGCGATGCGGGTAAGGGACCTCAAAGGTATCAGGGATATCGGGTTACGTATTGAAAAACAATGATAACCGTTCTAATAAAACATTATCCTGAATAACATGGCGAATCATGTTTTAAACAACGCGAATGTTAAAAAATACCTGAAGGGGTTCTGGATTTCCTATGGTATCGGAGTCCTGCTTATCATCCTGTTTTTCATGTGTGTCGGTTTTGGACTTTTCGGCAAGATGCCCACCTTTGAAGAACTCGAAAATCCAAAGAGCAACCTGGCAACCGAGGTGATTTCGTCGGATGGGAAACTGCTTGGGAAATACTACATCGAGAACCGCTCGAACACCCCCTACAAGGAACTGTCGCCAAACGTGATCAATGCATTAATTGCAACAGAAGATGCACGTTTCGAACAACATTCGGGCGTAGATGCATTTGCCATGATGCGCGTGGTATGGGGCGTGGCAACAGGGTCATCAAAGGGAGGCGGGTCCACCCTGACCCAGCAGCTGGCCAAAAACCTCTTCCCCCGGAAACAAACCAGGTCGTTCCTCGAAACGGCCATCATCAAATTCAAGGAATGGGTCACCGCCATCAAACTTGAACGCAACTATTCCAAGGATGAAATCCTTGCCATGTACCTCAATACCGTTGATTTCGGAAGCCAGTCGTATGGAATCAAGTCGGCAGCAAAAACTTATTTCAACAAGGATCCCGGCCAGGTTACCGTGGAGGAAGCCGCGATGCTCATCGGCATTTTAAAGGCGCCCACCTGGTTCAGCCCGGTACGCAACCCGAACCACGCCTTTGACAGGCGCAATACGGTGATGCACCAGATGATGAAGTACGATTACATAACCTCTGCCGAATTCGATTCGCTGAAGGTGATTCCGGTCGACATGACCAATTACAGGTTGCAGGACCATACCACCGGGATCGCAACCTATTTCCGCGAATACCTGCGGATGGTGCTGGCTGAGTGGTGCACGCAACATGCCAAAGAGGACGGAACACAGTATAACCTCTATCGTGACGGACTTAAAGTTTATACGACCATCAACTACAAAATGCAGGAATACGCAGAAAAGGCGATGACGGAATACCTCGGCAAGGAGCTTCAGCCGGCATTTTTCAAGCATTGGAAAGGGGTGCCGAATGCACCCTTCGCCTTTGAAACCGGTTCTGCAAAAAAAGAGACAGACAACCTCCTGCTTTCGGCCATGCGCCGCACCGACCGTTACCTCCACTACAAGACCGGGGGAAGAAGCGATTCCCAGATCCTTCACGATTTCAAGACCCCGGTTAAGATGAAGGTGTTCTCCTACCGTGGAGAAATAGATACGGTGATGACCCCGATGGATTCCATCCGATACTATAAGTTCTTCCTTCAGTCCGGAATTATGTCGATGGACCCGCATACCGGGTATGTGAGAGCCTACGTTGGCGGCATCGATTACCGTTTTTTCCAGTACGATCACGTGAAACTCAGCAAGCGGCAGGTAGGATCCACCTTCAAGCCATTTCTTTACACCCTGGCCATGCAGGAAGGCGAGTCGCCATGTTCACGCTACCCGAACGTGCAGCCGGTCATCGACCTTGGAAACGGCGAAGTGTGGGCTCCTGAGAACACCAGTGAAGAAAGGCGCGGGCAGCAGGTTACGCTCAAGTGGGCCCTTGCCAATTCGAACAACTGGGTTTCCGGTCAGCTGATTAAAAAATATTCCCCTAAAGCCGTTGTTGCCATGGCTCACAAAATGGGGGTTACCAGCGATATCCCCGTCGTTTATTCGATTGCACTGGGTTCATGCGATATCAGCCTGTATGAGATGGTTGGCGCCATGAGTGTTTTCGCCAACAAGGGAGTTTACATTGAACCCATTTTCATCAACCGCATCGAAGACAAGAACGGCAACGTGCTTCAGACCTTCAATGCCAAATCGCAGGAAGCGATCAGCGAAGAAACAGCCTACCTGATGATCCAGCTGATGAAAGGGGTGGTGCAGGAAGGGACCAGCATCCGGCTGCGTTACAAATACGGTTTTGATAATGAAATCGCCGGTAAAACCGGCACGACCCAGAACCAGAGCGACGGTTGGTTTATGGGCATAACACCCGACCTGGTGACCGGCGTGTGGGTGGGATGCGAAGACCGTGCCGCCCATTTCAGGACCATCGCCCTCGGACAGGGCGCCAACATGGCCCTCCCCATCTGGGCCCTTTATATGCAGCATGTATATGCAGATCCAGGCCTTCGGATCACCAAACGCGAATTTGACCATCCCTCCAAACCCCTCGGTGTCGACCTTGATTGCGGCGACGAAGATACCCCATTGCCGGTGAAACCGAAAAAGAAAAAACAAACGATCGATCCTGATGAGTTCTGACCTGTAAACCATGTACTTTCCTTCAAATTTCGAACAAAAGCTGAGCTTTGATGTAATACGTCAACTCCTGTCCGACCATTGCCTTTCATCGCTCGGACGCCAGTGGGTTGACAAAATCGCCTTCTCTTCCGATGCCGCCGAGATCCATACCTGGCTGCGACAAACCGCCGAACTGAAACAGATCCTGCAGTTTGAGGAAAAATTTCCTTCCCAGGATTATTATGACATGATCCCCGAACTGTTGCGGATCCGCATCCCGGGAACCTACCTTGAAACAGACCAGATGTCGGAACTTAAACTTTCCGTTTCGACCATCACCAACCTGCTGATCTTTTTTTCGGAAAAAAAGGAGAAATTCCCCTCCTTATACCAAATGACCGGAGGAGATGCCGGTTCAGCCTCCGGCATGCCGCTCACCGTCTCCATCCCGGTTCTGCAATCGATC
Organism: uncultured Bacteroidales bacterium; assembly: GCA_903913885.1. Taxonomy (GTDB): domain Bacteria; phylum Bacteroidota; class Bacteroidia; order Bacteroidales; family FEN-979; genus CAIVAT01. The sequence continues at coordinate 23,036 of CAIWMX010000005.1, forward strand.
ACAGACCAGGTTGAACGCATCATCGACGACAAATCGGAAGTGAGGGATTCAGCATCGCCCGAACTAAGCCGCATCAGGAGAGAAAAGAAGATCATGCTGGCCTCGGTGGAAAGGAAAATCGTGCAGAGTTTCAAGCTGGCCCGCCAAAGCGGCTGGACCCCTGATGATGCCGAAGTCACCATTCGCAACGGCAGGCTTGTCATCCCGATGATCAGCACACACAAACGAAAAATACAGGGCTTCGTGCACGACGAATCGGCCACCGGCCATACCGTGTATGTTGAACCTGCCGAAATATTTGAAACAAACAACGAAATACGCGAACTGGAATATGCCGAGCGCCGCGAGATCGTTCGCATACTCATTGTCTTTGCCGCTGTTATACGACCCGAAATCGACCTTCTGGTGCATGCGTATCATTTTCTCGGCCAGATTGACTTCATCCGTGCCAAGGCATGGTTCGCGATCACCATCAATGCCTCCATCCCGATCCACCCTCCGTTGCCTGTGAGCAGCTCAGGAAATTCAGACGGAAAAACAACCTCCGCCTTTTTCTGGAACCAGGCGATTCATCCACTGCTTTACCTTTCGCATAAAAAGCAAAAAAAGAGCATTATCCCCCTGGATATCGCCCTGAATCCCGATCAGCGCATCCTGATCATTTCGGGACCCAACGCCGGCGGAAAATCGGTGTGCCTGAAAACGGTCGGACTGGTCCAGTTCATGTTCCAGTGCGGGCTGCTGCCCCCGATGCGTGAAGATTCAGAGCTATGCATTTTTGACAAAATCTTCATCGACATCGGCGACGAACAATCAATCGACAATGACCTTAGCACCTATTCATCAAAACTGATCAACCTCAAGTTTTTCATCGAAAACATCGACAACAGATCCTTGTTCCTGATCGATGAATTCGGCACCGGTACCGACCCGTCGCTGGGGGGCGCCATTGCGGAAGCCACGCTGGAGGCGCTCAATGCAAAATCGGCCATGGGGGTTGTTACGACCCACTACTCCAACCTGAAGCTGCTGGCAGGCCGTGAACCCGCCATCGTGAACGGGGCTATGCTGTTTGATTTAAAAAAGCTGAAACCCCTCTACCAGCTCAAGACCGGCAAACCCGGCAGTTCATTTGCCCTGGAGATCGCACGCGAAATCGGATTCCCCGAACATGTACTGAAAAATGCCCAGTCAAAGACCGGCAAAAGCCAACTCAATTTCGATCGTGAAATCCAGAACCTGGAGGTTGAAAAACAGGAAATTAATTCAAAATTCAGCGAGATCAAAGTAGCCGATGAATTCCTTGCGGAATTAATTATAAAATATGAAAAATTAACCGCTGATCTTGAATCCAAAAAAAAGGAGATCATTGAAAAAGCCAGGGTTGAAGCGCGCCAGATACTCGATGGTTCAAATAAATTAATTGAAAAAACAATTAAGGATATCCGCGAATCCCAGGCCGAAAAATCGCGCACAAAAGAGATCCGGATTGAATTATCAACCATGAAGGAGGAACTGCTGAAAGCAACCGTTGCGCTGGTCCCGGCCCCTTCTTTGGCTGCGGCTCCGGCGCCATCACCGGTCCCCGCACTGCAGGAAATACCGCAACAAAAAAAACAACCGTCACCAACCACCATTATACATCCCGGTAACCCTTCAAAACATCCATACCAGTCATACATCAACGACCTCCAGTCGAAACTTACAAACTATTCGCTAACCCTCGATCTGCGCGGCAAGCGGGTGGATGAAGCGCAGGCGATGCTGCAACGTTATATCGATGATGCGATCCTCCTTTCAATTTCTGAAGTCCGGATCCTGCATGGAAAAGGAAACGGTGTGCTCAGGCAGATTACCCGCGACTACCTGCGGAGCCAGAAGGAGGTGAAATCGGCGCGTGACGCGGCGCTTGAACAGGGCGGCGCGGGCATTACCGTTGTGAGTTTCCGGTGATACGCCAGGATGCAATCCAGCCGACGCATTTAACCACTAAGGCGACTAAGGACACACAAAGTCGCGGAAGGATGCCGATTTCCGGTAATATATCCTGTATGCTCGAGTTCAATAAGTTGAAAAAAACACAAATCATTAATTATGAAAATAATTAATTAATTTTGCACGATTTTATTAACCTAAACCATTTATTATGAAAGCTATAAAATTCAGTGAATCTGAACTGGAATTTTTGCAGAATCACTACGAACTCGAATTATCAGATGCCGAAAATTACGTCGTTGAAATAAAAAACATCCTCGCAAAATTGGGGGTTGTTGAGAAGGTTGCCAAAAAAGAAAAAACCGAAAAAACAAAAGGCAAAAAACGTGGCCGTCCCCGGAAGGAAAAGAACGTCGCTGCTGAAGTTGCAGCCCCGGCCCCGGTAGCTACGGAGGAAAAGACTGCTCCGGCGAAGAAGGCAAAAAAAGAAAAAGCCGGAAAAAAAACCGCGGAAAAATCGGTTAAACCGACACCTGAGGTAAAACCCGCAGCAAAAGCTCCTGCTAAAAAAAAGGCAAAAAAATCCGTTAAAAAGGCAGCTTCAAAATCCAGGGCCAAAGCTGCAAAACCTGCCCCTGTTGCAGCGCCGGTTGCAGAAGAAACGGAGAAAGCAGAATAATCCGTAAAAAGATATCTTCCATTTTTCAAACGGCTTTGTTATTATCCTAAAAGATTTGTATCTTTGCACCCCAATTTGAAAACAACTATTACACATGGCTAATCACAAAAGTGCACAAAAACGCATTCGCAACACCAAGACCAAACGTACCCAGAACCGTTACCAGGGGCGCACAGTACGCAATGCCGTAAAGAAATTACGTGAAACCGAGGATAATGAATCACTTGTCAGGGATCTCCCAAAAGTAGTTTCCCAGATCGATAAGCTGGCCAAGAAGAACGTCATACACAAAAACAAAGCTTCCAACCTGAAGAGCAAGCTGATGCGCAAGGCCAATGCCGCTGCCGCACCTGTTGCCGGTTAATCAAGGAAACTTCTTCCCATTAAAAAACCCCTGCTGACATATCAACAGGGGTTTTTGTATTTGAAAGCAACTCACCTTTTCACCATTTACCTTCTCCTCCTCCACCTCAACCCTTTCAGTGATGAAAGCCGCTGGATATATGTTTTGAGATGGCGCTCCTTCTTCCGGGGATAAATATCTTCGATGTGAATTAAGATCCCGGTCTCTTCAACTTCTCCGAAACCATGGTTAATGGCCGTACCGAAGGTCCGCATGGTAGGCGAAAGGTTCATATAGGCATTAACAAGCGGTGGCACATGTTCCCCATGCCTTCGTACTTCCTGTACCAGTATTTTGTAATTTTCCTCGTAGGTACGGGCAGAAAAAAGTTCCATGAAATCCACATCAGGCGTTTCGCTCACAATGGGTTCTATGGGCAGCATCAGTGTTTCTGTGTCGGGGAAATACTTACGCAGGAAAAACAACACGGTGTCGCGGGCAACGCGGTTATACTCGGGATACATCGTCATCTTGCCGAAAAAATATTTAACATCCGGGTTTTCGATGATCATAGCCCCAAGTCCGTCCCATAAATTATCGAGCGAATACATGCCTTTGCGGAAGTTGACAAGCGGCTGGTAGTTGGGCTGCACGAACGACCGGCCCAGTTCGATGCTCAGCGGGAGATAGTCGCGCACGAACCGTTCGGAAAATTCGAAAAGTTCGGCGGTAGCACTGTGCACAAACCCGTCATGGCCAAAGGCAATATCACGCCCGTGGATAAACCTGTATCCACCCGAGATTTCCTTTTCAACAGGGTCCCACACGATGAGCTGATGAAAGGGCACCTCCATGGTGTCAAATTCGTCAATATCAACGCTCTTGCCTGTTCCTCCTCCGGCATCCCTGAAGGTAATTTCACGCAGCCGGCCCACCTCGCGCATGAGGTTTGGCGAATCATGCGCAGTAAACACATAGATTTTGTTGTGCCCGTTATTGGTATTCCGCAGAAACGTACTCTCGTTGAGTTCAGCTTCGAGCAGATGTTTGTCGATTCGGTCGATAATCGGTTCCATGGGTAACAGATAACAGACAAAAAAAAAGTCAGAACAGCCTATTCAGATAACGTATCTCACAAAGGTAAATTATTTCCTATTCCGATTTTACCGCGCCGGTCCGATTTTACCGGATTTCTTTTGAAGGCAGGTTGTTTTTAATATTTCCCGCTTATTCCCGAAGTGGCAGAAAATCAAATTTTGTACCTTTGTGTCATGGCTACATCCGAAAATAGCGAAATCCCTGAAAGGCTGATTGACATTGAAGCACTCTTTGCCGATAAAAATCCGCGGCTGCTCAGGTTCATTCCCGGTTTTGTTTTATCCTACCTTAAAAGGATCATACACCAGGAAGAGGTGAACGGCTATATCTGGCGAAACAGAGAGAAAAAAGGGCTTTCCTTTGTTGAAGCGATTCTCCACGAATTCGGCGTCAATGTCATCATCCTTGACAAACGCGCAAACCCTGTTGCCGGTTCGCCCCTGGTCCCACCCTCCGGCAGGTATATAGTCTCCTCCAACCACCCCCTTGGCGGGCTCGACGGCATGGCACTGATGCAGGAGCTTGGCAGGATCAGGGAAGACATTGTTTTCCCGGTGAACGACCTGCTGATGAATGTGCCCGGGCTGCGGCCACTGTTCATCCCGATCAACAAACACGGGCGGAACACCGACAACGCCAAGCTGATCAATGATACGTTCGCATCAGAGAAGATGATCCTCTATTTCCCGGCCGGACTGGTATCGCGAAAACAACACATTCATGGTAAAATCCAGGTCCGTGACCTGGAATGGAAAAACACCTTCATTAAAAAGGCGAAAAAATACCAGCGCGACATCATCCCGATCTACATCGAAGGCCGCAATTCCGACTGGTTCTACAACCTGGCACGCTGGCGCAAACGGTTCGGCATCAAGGCCAACATTGAGATGCTCTACCTGGTGGATGAAATGGCCCGGCAATTCAATAAAACCATCACCCTGATGGTCGGAGATATCATTCCCTATACAACCTTCGACAAATCGAAAACTGAGACCCAGTGGGCTGCGTGGGTTCAGGAGAGAGTTTACCAGCTTGGAGAGATCAAACCATTGCCTGGTACGAAACCGGGTCAAGACTGATCAGGCAGTTCATTAATGCCTTGTTCATGGTCGCGTCATGCGAAAGAAACGTCTCCCCCAACATTTCGCGGAATCTGAGCAGTTCCCTTCGCAACCTCGTGTTTTTCAAATCTTCAACCGTAAGATCCGTAAGTTCAAAAGCACGTTCCCAGGCATGAACTGCATACTCAGGTTCGCCGTTTTCAAGGGCATGCTGAGCCCTGCTGAGTTCGTTGGCAATCATCAGCAGTTGCCTGGACCCAGGGTAGGCGTTCCACTTTTCAGGGGTTAGGTTTTTATGATAGATCAATTGATACAAAATAGTCTGATTAAGGTTAAATCAATCCGCCATCTCCAGCCTAAACAAGAAGTTTGTCGGTAATTTCCCGAATTAATTCGCAGATAGCTTCATCTTGCACGACCATACCACGATTTCCCTGGGAAGGTTTTATATTGATAAAGGATGTGAATTCCAACCGATCCTGTTTCGCTTTCAATGGATAAATATTGGCTCCCCACAAATCCTGTTGCAGAGATCCATTTTCAAGTAATAATTCTTCAAGATCCGAATGCATGTCGGCATCAATAGCCAGAATCTGATGATGAACATCAACGACGATTTTCATCATCTCAACAAAATCAATTTCCCTGTGCTCCCAAATATGAAGTAATGAGACAGTCTTTGAAATAATTTGCATATATTTGGAATAAATAGCAAAGATAGTGAAAATAGAAAAGATCGAATTTACCTGCAGCAGTCCCTCCATGAAATTCTGCCCGAAGGAAGACATCCCCGAATTCGCCTTCATCGGGCGTTCCAACGTGGGGAAATCTTCCCTGATAAACATGCTTGCAGCCCATAAGGGATTGGCAAAAGTTTCAGGAACCCCGGGTAAGACCCGCCTGCTGAACCATTTCAGGGTGGTGTCGGCCATTGCCAGGGAGTCTGGTTCACGCATCGCCGATCCCGGAACCACTGCATGGTTTCTTGTCGACCTGCCCGGGTACGGTTTTGCAAAGCTGTCAAAAACCGCGCGCGAAAAATTCGAAGGCCTGATTCAGCTTTATCTGCAAAACCGCGAAAACCTCGCCCTTACCTTTTTGCTGATCGACTCACGTCTCGAGCCTCAAAAGATAGATCTTGAATTCATGAACTGGCTGGGCGACAACGAAGTTGCATTCGTCATTCTTTTTACCAAAACCGACAAACTCTCAAAAACCCAGCTTTCAGCCAATATCGCCTCCTACCAGAAAGCATTGTCGGTAACCTGGGCTGAACTGCCACTGATCATACCTACTTCAGCCGAAACAAAATCGGGACGTGAAGAAGTGCTGGATACAATCGGTAATGTTCTGAAAGAGATTAGTGCGGAAGATTAATCTGCACATCCCATGCCTTCAGCATGGTTGAGGATGGGAACAAAACAAACGTCTATTTTAATTCAATCAGTATGTGTCGTTTAGGCACAACCTCACCCTGCTTTACAAATACCTTCTTAACGGTGCCATTCCGGGTGGCGAGCAGATGGTTATCCATTTTCATCGCCTGGAGCACAAGCAGTGTATCGCCCTTTTTAACTTTATGTCCCTCTTTCACCAATACCTTGAGAATCGTTCCGGGGATGAAAGCAACGATTTTTCTTGAATCCGGAGGCGTGTACTGGGTTCGGGCGGCAAATTTCTTTGTAAGCGAGGTCCTGTAGGTAATTTCCTCGTACTTAAAATCGATGATTTCTATATTCTCGTCCATAATAATTTCAATATCAAACAACTTTCTCAACCCTGCCCGCAAATCTCACCATTTCACCATTTCACCATTTTACCATTTTACCATTTAGAATGGAGGCACTCCATGTTTTTTCTTCGGTGTGATCTCCCTTTTCCCTTGCGCCAGCACGAGTGAATGGGTAAGGTAATTACGGGTTTCGTTGGGTTCGATCACGGCGTCGACATAACCATAAGCTGCGGCTACGTATGGATTGGCGAATTTCTGCCGGTACTCTTCAATGAGCCGTTTGCGGGTCTCTTCCGGGTTGTCGCTTTTGTTGATTTCAGAGCGGAAGATGATGTTTGCAGCACCTTCAGGTCCCATAACCGCAATTTCTGCGGTGGGCCAGGCAAAAACAAAATCGGCACGCAGGTGGTTCGAGCACATGGCAATATAGCCCCCGCCGTATGCTTTGCGAAGAATGACCGTAAGTTTGGGAACGCTTGCTTCGCTATAGGCATATAAGATCTTCGCGCCATGGCGGATAACCCCGGCATGCTCCTGGTCAACCCCGGGAAGGTATCCCGGCAAATCAACCAAGGTGACCAACGGAACATTGAAGGCATCGCAATACCGGATGAAACGGGCAGCTTTGTCGCTCGAGTCGCAATCGAGCACGCCGGCCAGCACCATCGGCTGGTTAGCCACAAAACCAACAGTCTGACCATCGAGACGGCCAAAGCCGACCACAATGTTTGCAGCCCAGAGTTCATGCACCTCAAAGAAATCGCTGTCATCGGCAATGGCCCGGATAACGTCCCTTACATCGTAGGGGGTCATCGGGTTTGTAGGGAAAATGCTGTCAAGCTTGTACTGACGCGACTTGGGCGCTTTCTTTGGAAATACTTCAGCCTTCTTTTCGTTATTCCATGGGATATAACTTACAAGCCGTTTGATCTGGTCGAAACATTCATTTTCACTTTCGGCAAAGAAATGGGCATTACCGGTAATTTCGGCATGAACCCTTGCACCGCCAAGGTCTTCCATCGAAATCTCCTCACCCAGCACCGTTTTTATTACTTCGGGTCCGGTGATGAACATTTTGGAAATTTTATCCACCACAAATACAAAATCGGTAAGGGCAGGACTGTAGACTGCGCCACCGGCACACGGGCCAAGGATGACCGAAATCTGGGGGATTACGCCTGATGCCTGGGTATTGCGGTAAAATATTTCACCATAACCGGCCAGTGAATTTACGCCCTCCTGGATTCGCGCACCGCCTGAGTCATTGATCCCGATCAGGGGCACCTTCATCTTCATGGCGTGATCCATGATTTTTGTAATCTTTTTGGCGTGCATCAGCCCAAGGGAGCCTCCTGCCACGGTGAAATCCTGGGCGAAAATACATACCGGCCAGGCATTAATTGAGCCGGTACCGGTGATGACACCGTCGCCCGGCAGATATTTTTTATCCATGTCGAAATCCTGTCCGGCATGCTTGACAAAGAGGTCATATTCATGAAAAGAGTTGGGATCGAGCAGGGCTATTATTCGCTCCCGGGCAGTCATTTTACCAGAAGCTTTTTGTTTTTCAAGGGCCTGTTCGCCGCCCCCTTTAAAGGCTTCCTGCATGCGCCTCTTTAATTCTGTGGTTGTTGCTCTCAAACTCATCTTCGGTAGATTTTTTTACAAAGAGTGCAAAGATACGGCTTATCAAATTAATTAACAAAAATGCAGGCGGGATAAATGTGATGGGATTGCAACTGGCTGAGGGGGTGGGGAATAAAATGGGTGGGCGGGTGGACGGGTGAACGGGAGGACAGGTGGGCGGGTGGACAGGTGGCCGGGTGGACAAGTGGACAATTGGACAAGTGGACAGGTGGACAGGTGGACAAGTGGACAAGTGGGCGGGTTAACTGGGCATAGGTAGTATTTTGCATATATATTTTGCCGGAGAATATTAGTGAATAAAATAACAGTTTGCCATGTTGTTGTTATTCTGGCATTTTCCGAATTTTTAACTCAATATCAATGTGTTATGTTTTACGCATAACAATAAATTTATGTAAATTTTTGTGCATATCATGCCATGAAAATAAAAATATGAGTATCTTTGCTACTCAATTTTCAAACACCGGATTCATTCGGGCTTTTTGTGTTAATATATTGATTTTTATACCATTACCGGAGCTACATTTTTATGGCAGAGGTTCTACCAGTCGATAGCGGTTTAACAGTTCAACTTCAGACTATTCAATGGTATGCGGTTTACACGCACTCCAGAACCGAAAAGAGGCTGATGGAACTATTGACAGCGAAGGGAATTGAAGCCTACGTCCCCTTAAGAAAGGTGGTGCATCAATGGAGTGACCGGAAAAAAATTGTTGAAGAACCCCTCATCCGTTCATATTGTTTTGTCAAGGTTGACTACCGGGAGTATTATAATGTACTGAACACCCCCGGCGCTGTCAGATATATATGGTTTTCCGGAAAACCTGCCACCATTCCCGACCGGCAGATCGAAACCCTGAAGGTAATCGGCAGCACCAATCTCGATATGGACTGTTTGCCCGACACGTTCCGGCACGGGATGCATGTAAGGGTCACATCGGGACCGCTCATGGGGGTGGAAGGAGAGTTGGTCAATATCGCGAATAAAAAAAAGGTCATCATCCGGTTTGATCAGCTCAACCAGGTGATTTCAATTTCAATATCGCCCGACATGCTTGAGATTGTTAAATAGCAGTCGTGTCAGATATAGAAAGATAAAACTGGCACAAGATCATCTTTGCCGGGCATTGAGCTGAGTTTTGAGGGTTGCATTTTTATGTTGAAATGAAGCATGGTTCCTGTGACCGAAGGGGCGAAGCTGTATCATTGCGCAACTTAATTCGTAATTCGTAATTCGTAATTTTTAATTGTCATCCCCTTGCTCGAAACATTAATCACCAATAAAACCCGCGTTAAACTGCTGATCCGGTTCTTTCTGAACCCGGAAGCCAAATCATACCTGCGAGGGTTGGAGGAAGAATTCGGCGAGTCGACCAATGCGATCAGAATTGAGTTAAACCGTTTCGAAGCCGCCGGATTGCTGGTAAGCTGGGAAGATAAAAACAAGAAGATGTTCTCAGCAAACAACAAGCACCCGTTGTTCACGGATATCAGGAATATCCTCAGAAAACACACGGGTATTGACACGGTGATCACCAAGGTGATCAACAACCTGGGCAACGTTGAATCGGCTTACATGAATGGGATGTTGGCCAAAGGGCTTGATAATTCGGCACTGGAACTGGTCGTTTTCGGTGACCCCATCGATGAGAAATACCTGCTGACGCTGACTCAGAAAGCAACTGCACTTATTAACCGGGAAATAAACTGCACCACGTTTCCCCGCGAAGATGAAAAAGCATTTTTGAAAAACAACCGGGATGCCCTGCTGGTTTGGAAAAGCGGGTCTCAAAAGAACAATCAATGACAAAACAAAAAACAGCCCTGATCACCGGCATTACGGGTCAGGACGGAGCCTACCTGGCAGAATTCCTGTTGAAAAAAGGGTACATTGTGCATGGTCTGAAGCGCAGGTCTTCTCTTTTTAATACCGAGCGGATTGACCACCTTTACCAGGACCCGCATACGAAAAACCAGAACCTGTTCCTCCATTACGGCGATCTCACCGATTCGCTCAATATTACAAGGATAATCCAGGAAACACAACCCGACGAAATTTACAACCTGGCAGCCATGAGCCATGTCATGGTCAGTTTTGACATCCCCGAATATACCGCCAATGCCGATGGCACCGGCACGCTGCGGGTTCTTGAAGCGATCAGGCTTCTCGGGCTGAACCAAAAAACCAGGATCTACCAGGCTTCCACCTCTGAATTGTTCGGCAAGGTACAGGAAATCCCTCAAACGGAGCGGACACCGTTCTACCCGAGAAGTCCGTATGGGGTGGCAAAACTTTACGCCTACTGGATAACGGTAAATTACCGGGAAGCCTACAATTTATTCGCCTGCAACGGCATCCTCTTCAACCATGAATCACCCATCCGTGGCGAAACATTCGTTACCCGGAAGATTACCCGGGCTGTAGCCCGCATTGCCCTGGGCCTCCAGGACAAGCTCTACATGGGTAATTTATCGTCGCAGCGCGACTGGGGGCATGCGAAGGACTATATTAAAGCCATGTGGCTCATTCTGCAACACGACACCCCCGACGATTATGTTATTGCCACCGGGATTACCACTACGGTGAGGGAGTTTATCAGCAAAGCCTTCCTTGAACTCGGACTGGCAGTCACCTTCACAGGCGAAGGCGTAGATGAAAAAGGAATGGTTACGGGTTGTAACAATCCGGAATTCAACTTTTTAACCGGCAAAGATGTGGTTGCAGTTGATCCCAGGTATTTCAGGCCTACTGAAGTAGATCTGCTGGTGGGCGATGCCACCAAAGCAAGGACCGTACTTAACTGGACGCCGCAGTATGACCTCGACGCCCTGATCAAAGAGATGGTCAGATCAGATTTCAGGCTGATGCAGAAAGAGAAATTCCTGCAGGAAAACGGATTCAACACCCTTAATTATTTCGAATAGTGGACAAGAGCGCAAAAATTTATGTTGCCGGACATACCGGCATGGTTGGATCGGCAATAACCCGCACGCTGCGCCGGGAAGGGTATACAAACATCATCGGAAAAACACTGTTGGAACTCGACCTCACCAGCCAGCAGGAGGTCGCAGACTTCTTTGAAACTGAGAAACCTGAATATGTTGTCCTTGCGGCCGCCAAAGTCGGAGGCATCATGGCCAACAATACCTACCGTGCACAGTTCATTTATGAAAACCTGATGATCGAAGCCAACATCATCCATCAGTCATATCTGCATGGCGTAAAAAAACTGCTTTTTCTCGGAAGTTCGTGCATTTACCCTAAAAACGCACCGCAGCCGCTGAAGGAGGAATCCCTGCTGACCGGCGAACTGGAGCAGACCAACGAACCTTACGCCATCGCAAAGATCGCAGGCATCAAGTTGTGCGAAAGCTATTTCAGGCAATATGGCTGCAACTTCATCTCAGTGATGCCAACCAATCTTTACGGTCCCAACGACAACTACAACCTGGAAACCTCCCATGTTCTCCCGGCCATCATCCGCAAGATGCACCTGGCCAGGTGCCTTGAAACCTCCGCCTGGGATGAAATCCGCAAAGACCTAAACAACCGCCCGATAAACGGCATCACCGGCAGTTCCACCGATGAAGAAATTCTGCAACTGCTGAACAAATACGGCATCTCCCTGGAACCCGCAGATCAAACCGAAAACTCATCCACGTCCCACGTCCCTCGTCCCTCGTCCTTCGTTACGCTGACCCTCTGGGGCACCGGGCAGGTTTACCGAGAATTCATGCACGTCGACGATATGGCTTCCGCCTGCATAAAGGTCATGGAAGAACTGGACGTGGCCGAACTTGCAGCACGGATCGCTCCCAATATCACCTTTCTCAACATCGGCACGGGCGAGGACCAGACGATCGAGGCCATCGCCGGAAAAGTCAAGACGGTTGTGGGTTTTACCGGAGAGATCCACTGGGACAACACCAAACCTGACGGTACGCTAAAAAAACTGATGGATGTAAGCCAGCTCCGCGCATTGGGCGTTACAGAATTCTTATCCATCGAAGATGGCATCAGATCAGTCTACCAACAATACAATCAGACAGTATCCAACACTTAAGCTAACACCCACCATCATGAACAATTTGAAAACCCTTGGCAACCAGGAAATAAAGCTTTGCATTATCGGTCTTGGTTATGTAGGTCTGCCACTTGCAGCAGAATTTGCAAAACATTTTCCTGTAACCGGTTTTGATATAAAAAAAGACAGGATCGCAGAACTGGAAAGCGGCCATGATTCAACCCTCGAAGTTGAAGATGACACGCTCAAACTCGTTCTCAGGTCCAGTGACAGCCGCAAGTCAGCCATGAATGAAAACGGGCTTGTGCTGACCTCTTCGCTGGAGGAGATCAGGGATTGCAACATTTTTATCGTGACCGTGCCAACACCGGTAAACAAGTACAACCATCCTGATCTCACCCCGCTCATCAAGGCCAGCGAATCAATTGGCAGGGTGATAAAACAGAATGATATCATCATTTATGAATCGACCGTATACCCGGGATGCACGGAAGAAGACTGCATTCCTGTTATTGAAAAAATTTCCGGCAAAAAGATGAATGACTTCTTTTTCGGCGGTTATTCGCCTGAGCGGATCAATCCCGGCGACAAAGAGCATACCGTTACTACCATCCGGAAAGTCACCTCCGGATCAACCCCCGAGGTGGCGGAAGTTGTAGACAGGCTCTACCGGACCATCATCACCGCAGGCACCCATATGGCGCCCTCGATCAAGATCGCAGAAATGGCCAAGGTTATCGAGAATTCGCAGCGCGACATCAACATTGCCTTCGTGAACGAGATCGCCCGGATATGCTATTACATGGGGATCGACACCACCCACGTGCTGGAAGCCGCCGGATCGAAATGGAACTTCCTGAAGTTCAAACCAGGCCTGGTTGGAGGCCACTGTATCGGCGTTGACCCCTATTACCTCTCGCAGAAAGCCCAGGAGATGGGATACAACCCCGAGATCATCCTGGCCGGCAGAAGAATGAATGACGGCATGGCAGCCTGGGTGGCGGCGTGCATCGTGAAACTCATGATCGAAAAATCGCTCCCGGTTAAAAATTCAAAAGTCCTGGTCCTGGGGATCACCTTCAAGGAGAATTGTCCCGACATCAGGAATTCCAAGGTGGTCGACCTGGTAAAGGAACTTAAAGAATTTGGCTGTGATATTGATATTTTGGATCCATGGGCCGACTCCCATGAGGTGAAGGAGGAATACGGCATTGACCTTCTTGCTGAAAAAGACCTTAAATTGATCACCTCGGCTTACGACACCGTCATCCTTGCGGTAGCCCACAAGGAGTTTACATCTGAAGCAGTTGCTGCAATCAGCGGGGAGGCAGTCCTTTTCGATATGAAATCGCACCTTGACGCTTCGATTATCGACGCAAGACTTTAGTTCAATCCAAAATTTCCTTATAAATGGCTATCTATCTGATCACCGGGGGCGCCGGCTTTATTGGTTCAAACATTGCACGTGAGTTGTTGAAAAGGGGGGAAGAGGTCCGTGTCCTTGATAATTTCTCGACCGGCAGACGTGAAAATTTAATCGGATTTTCCGATTATCAGCACTTTCAACTTATTGAAGGTGACCTGCGGGATACGGAAACTGTAAAAAAAGCTGTGAAGGGGGTTGAATTTGTACTCCACCAGGGAGCGCTTCCTTCAGTACCCAGGTCGATCCAGGACCCGGTCACCACCAATGATGTCAACGTCAATGGCACCCTGAACATATTGGAAGCCTCCAGGGAATATGGTGTGAAACGGGTTGTCTTTGCGTCTTCATCCTCGGTTTACGGGAACAATGAAACGATGCCGAAAGTTGAAACCATGCCCGTTGCCCCGTTATCGCCCTACGCGTTAACAAAGTATGCCGGTGAAAGATATTGTCAGATTTATTACACCATCTATGGCCTGGAGACGGTCTGCCTGAGGTATTTCAATGTTTTCGGGCCGAACCAGGATCCCGGCTCGCAATACAGCGCCGTGATACCGAAGTTTATCAGTCTTATGAAAAACGGGAGGCAGCCTGCCATTTACGGCGACGGAACGCAAAGCCGCGACTTCACCTATATATCCAACAATATTGAAGCCAACATCCTGGCATGTCACCGGGAAAATGTGGCAGGTGAAGTTTTTAATATAGCCTGCGGAAAAAGGTACACGCTCAATGACCTGGTCGGGCTGTTAAATGAACTCGGACAAACCAGCCTGGAACCGATATACCTTGAAACCAGGTCCGGAGATGTAAAACATTCCCTGGCGGATATCGCCAAAGCAACATCCATGTTGGGTTTTAAAGTCATTACCGGATTCCGGGAAGGGCTGGAACTGATGGTGTAATCCTGAAGAACACCGTGCAACAAGGTGTATTACGTGACCAGTCCGGTCAATTTAAAAAAAAACGAATGGCAAACCTGATCCATCTTAATAGTTTCTCCGACAATCGCGGGCATCTGACGGTTATTGAGAAGCAAATCCCTTTCGACATAAAGCGTGTCTTTTACATTTACGGCGTTGACGACTCCGTACGCGGAAAGCATCGGCACAGGAAAACCATCCAGGCTGCGATCTGTATCTCGGGAAGTTGCAGGATATGGAACAACAACGGACACCAAACCAAGGACTTCCTGCTGGATTCTCCTGAAAACTGCCTTATCATAGAGCCTGACGACTGGCACTACATGTATGAATTTTCAAAAGATGCCATTTTGCTGGTACTTGCTTCAGAATATTTTTCACCCGGCGATTATATTTATGAACCTTACGCATGATTGATTTCGAAAACTTACAGAAAACAAATAAATCATTTTTTCCCGAGTATTTGTCCAGCTTCAGGGAAACCATGGAAAGTGGATGGTACATCCTGGGAAATAATGTCAGCACATTTGAGAAGGCGTTTGCTGAAAAAGTCGGGGTAAAACACTGCATAGGGGTTGCATCAGGACTTGATGCGCTGACCATTTCCCTTGTGGCCCTTGGGTTGCCCGCAAACAGCGAAGTTCTTGTTCCTTCAAACACCTATATTGCCACCATCCTGGCCATCCTTCACGCCAAACTGGTTCCCGTGCTGGTTGAACCTGAAAAAGAAACCTATAACATTGATCCCGGTAAAATTGAACCGGCTATTACCAGCCGGACTTCGGCTATTTTACCGGTTCACCTTTATGGCAAGTCATGCAGGATGGACAAGATCATGCAGATCGCAGTGAAACACGGGCTGAAAGTCGTTGAAGATTGCGCCCAATCGCACGGCGCCACCCTGGATGGCAGGCAAACCGGTTCGTTCGGTGATTTTGGGGCGTTCAGTTTTTACCCGACGAAAAATCTGGGTGCGCTGGGCGATGCCGGGGCTATCACCACCAATGATCCCGAACTGGCTGAAAAGGTGATTTCCCTTCGGAATTACGGCTCAAAAATCAAATATTACAATGATGTAGTCGGGTTTAACTCGCGGCTGGATGAAATGCAGGCCGGCTTCCTGAGCATCAAACTCAGGTCGCTGGAACGCATCAATGATCACAAACGCAGCCTTGCAGCACTATACACGCAGGGTCTCGACGACCGGTATATCAAACCGGTTTCGGAAGCGAATTTTTTTGACGTTTACCATATCTACAATGTACGGCATGACGACCGTGACAACCTTCGCGAATATCTTCTCGGGAATGGGATTAAGACCGAAGTTCACTACCCGCTCTCGCCGCACAGGCAAAAAGCCATGAAAGGCATATTTGAAGGTGAATACCCTATATCCGATGAAATCCATCGCACAACCCTCAGTTTACCCATCGCTTTCTCCACAACGCATGACGAAGTAAAATTTGTGATCGAAGTCATGAACTCATACTTAACAAGCAGATAATGGTTTACCTTGCCGCCTTATTAGCCTTTATGGGTTTCCTGGTGACCTTTTACGACAGGTCGACGGGATTCAAAAGATATGTTATTTTTTGCCTCTGCCTGGGGCTCCCTGTAGTGTCGGTGTTTATGTCATTGTCGCACATTGGCGGTGTAACATTAACCCCCCTCAGAATATTTCTTATCCCGGGAATGATGCTGCTCTTCCCTCTGTTTTCAAGCGCCTCAAAAAGAGTACGGTTTTCACGACTGACCGTTTCTGTGATCATTTTTTCCCTGTACCTGGTCACAATTGAATTTGCAAACGGGCATGTCTATCCTTCCCAGATTTTTGATTTTATACTGATCATCTTGTATTCCCTTCTGATAGACAATACTAGATTTAACCAGGAAGACGTGAAATACATGACCATTGCGTTAACGGTCCTCGTGCTCGTTTCGTTTGCAGCCTCGATCATACAGGCGATGGTTGATCCCGCTTTTCTGTTCAACGACCGGATTTATGACGAAGCGGCAAATGTGGGGCTTATCAAGGCATTTGGCGACATCTACCGAAACCCGTCGGTTTATACGGGGCTGATGGGCGGCGACGGAGACTTCATTATGGGAGTGCTGTTTGCCTGGTTCCTTTTTGAGTTTGCCAAAAGCAAAAAAAAGTACTTTCTTCTTTTTGCGGCCCTGATCGGGGCCTGTTCGATCCTCACCTTCAACCGTTCTGCATGGATCTTCCTGGTTGTAGGGCTTATCCTTTTTTCCGTTTTCAATGTTAAGCGGGTGTACATGTTCATCATCATTCTCGTGGTGACCGTACTCTACGCGTTTAATGGCGCTCTTATCAGTTCCCTTTTTGAAACCAACTTCGTACAGGAACGTGTATTGGCCTCCTCCTACGAAGAGCGGATTACAACGCATGAGATATTCTTCAAATATTTATGGCACGAGAACATCTTGCTTGGGTCAGGGATTTACGATCCTTCGGATGGATTCAGAGCCCATGGGAGATGGGGAGGATCGCTTGACGGGTTTATTACCATATACAGGGTGGGCGGATTATTAGGACTCTTTTTGTTCCTGAATATTTTCTACAAATGGATTTCCCTTGCCATTGGCCAGATTAAAAGAAATAAAAATATTGTTGTGCTTTCATTTTTAATTAGTTACATAAGTTACAACTTCACCCTTTCGAACCCGGAATTTCAATCATTCCTGGTTTTCTTCATCCTGCTGGCCATCACAAAAATGAATGAAGATGTCAGGGTTGAATACACCCTGCCCGTGAAAGCGATGAAAAAGTCAAAACAGGTAACGCCCAATAACAGCTAATGACCATATCGCAGATAATTTCCTATTTTCTGAAGGGACACGAACGTTCGGTAAAAATCAAAAAGAATATTGTCGGGAATATCCTGATCAAGGTATCAAGCACGGTTCTCAGCCTGGTTCTGATCCCGTTGACCATAACCTACGTGAACCCGACCCGTTACGGAATCTGGCTAACCCTCAGTTCAGTCATCTCCTGGATCAGCTTATTTGATATCGGGCTGGGAGGCGGGCTGCGGAACAGGCTCACCCAGGCATTGTCGGAAGGAAACACGAAACTGGCGAAGATCTATGTCAGCACAACATATGGGGTTATAGCCGGGATCATCCTGCTACTCATGCTCGTATTCTCTTTCCTGCTGCCGTTTCTCAACTGGTGCGATATCCTCAATGCGCCAAAGGATATGCAGCATGAACTTTCGATGGTCGCTGCCATTGTATTCTATATTATGTCCCTGCAGTTTGTTTTCAAGTTGATTACGACCGTGTTATCTGCCTACCAGCAAACTTCCCAGGCATCAATGCTCAACTTCCTGGGAAGCCTTACCGGTTTCGTGGCCATCTTCATCCTCACCAGGACCACGCATGGATCGCTCACCTACCTGGCGCTCGCACTGAGCCTGCCTCCCCTGCTCGTTTTTGTGATTGCCAACTTCTGGCTTTTTGGCGTGAAGTTTAAGGAGATCAGTCCTTCATTTTCAAGTTTCAACTTAAAACACCTTCCAAACCTGGCCAACCTCGGCCTTCAGTTTTTCTTTATCCAGATAGCAGGGATCGTGATTTTCTCAACAACGAATATCATTATTTCTCATTTTTATGGGCCGCAGGAGGTAACGCCGTATAACATTGCGAACCGCCTTTTCAATGCCTGTTCGATGATCTTTTTCATTATTTTAACCCCCTTTCCGCCAGCATTCACTGATGCATTTTTCCGCCACGAAATAGACTGGATTAAAAAATCGATTCTCTACCTGGTGAAATTCTGGATCTTTGTTGCCTCTGTTACGCTGCTGGTTTTTATTGCATCCCCGCTCATCTATCATTTCTGGATCGGGAACCGGGTTCATATTTCTCTCTCTCTATCACTGGTGGTTGCGGTTTATGCACTGTTACTCTCCTGGAATGGTATCTTTACTTCGTTTATCAACGGGGTTGGGAAAATCAGACTGCAACTTTACGCGGGATTCGTCGAAGCAGCCAGTTTTTTCCCGCTGGCCTATTTCTTCTCCCAAATATGCCACCTTGGCATTCAGGGCATTGTAATTGCTAGCATCGTGCCGCTATTATCCGGCGCAATCTGGTCCTATATCCAATATACTAAAATATTAAACAATACGGCAAGGGGTATCTGGAATAAATAACCAAAATAGTTGCTAACAGATCAACCACACTTTGCGTCTCCAAATAATTGAGCCGAATATCTTACAGAAACACCAGAATATCTACGAAGGCATACCGGCTGGGAAACCGACTGGAACATGCACCTGGTTTTTTTTTTATAAACAATGAAATCTAACAAAACATAAAATGGGAACAGTAGTAAATTGTCCGTTCTGTAATTCCCAGCGAATTACACTTGTTGAATTCATCCCGGTTTCCTCATTTAAGCAGCTTTTGAAGGACAAGAACATTCAGAGCCTGAACGAAACTATTAACGGGATTACCGAAATAAAATACAATTCATGTGATGAATGCGGTTTACGGTTCTTCTTCCCGCTGATAACCGGTGACAGTTCATACTACGAATCAATATCATCAGATGCAAATTATTATGCCTGGTCACTATCCAGGGCGGATTTTAAGGAAGCATCCAAACATATTGCCGGCAACATGGCAGTTCTTGACATCGGCTGCGGCTGCGGCGAATTTCAAAAATTCCAGAACGCCACCAACTATACCGGTATAGAATTTAACAACCAGGCGGTAAAACAGGCACAGGAAAGGGGCTACAACGTTTTCAACGAAGACATAGCAGAGCATGCGAAGGGAAATTCTGAAAAATATGACGTTATTGTCTGTTTCCAGGTAATTGAACACCTTTCAAGCCCGAAATCGTTCCTGATTGAAACCATAAAATGTCTCAAGGACGACGGACTGCTGATCATTTCAACCCCAAACAACAACTCATATTTAACCTACCTCGTAAATGCTTCATCGAATCTTCCTCCCCACCATGTTTTGCACTGGGATGAAATGTCATTAAGAAACATCACCAGGGCATTGCCCCTGGAGGTGGTCAGTGTTGCAAAAGAGATACTGACTGACGAGAACAAGGACGACTATACGAGGTCCCTCCTTACAGCCTTCTTCCAGACTATCTTTAAACTCCGGCCCAGGCTGGTTGATTTTTCAGTTTCCTTCAAAATATTCAACAAACTTGCCAAAATGCTTGTTCCGGCTTTCAATAAGGTTGTTGCGGGAAAGGATTTACTGCCTGCAGGGCATACGATAACCATGGTCTACAGAAAAAAAAGCCAACCTGTTCGCTAACCCGTTAAAAACTGTTAAACGTGAATTTCTGCATCATTACCGGCATAAACTACCTCGCGAAAGCAATCACGATGTATGAATCGCTTATCGCGACCGGCGTGTCGTTCGACATTTATTACGTCTGCTTCGACAAGCAAACCTACCGGTCGCTGAAGCAGTTAAACTATCCCCATATCATCCCGATAGCGCTTGCCGAGGTAGAGGACCCGGAACTCAAAAAGGCCAAAAAGACCAGGAGCCGGAGCGAATACTTCTTTACCTTAACCCCTTCCATCGTACTCTATACCATTGAACATTACAAGCTCGACCAGCTGATCTATATCGATGCCGACCTCTATTTCTTTGATTCTCCGAAGTTGTTGCTCGATGAAATGACCGATGACTATTCAGTGCTCATCACCAAGCATTTCCCCCCGTTGTTCCACACCCCGAAGGAGGGTATTTACTGTGTTCAGTTTGTCCCGTTTAAAAATGACGAAAAGGGCATGACCGTGCTGAGATGGTGGAGAGACCGCTGCCTGGAATGGTGTTTTGTACGTGCCGAGGACGGGAAATGGGCCGACCAGGGTTACCTGAACAAATGGCCGGAGCTGTTCAGCGGCGTGAAAGTGCTTTCGCATTACGGCGCTGTAGGCCCATGGGCGATAGAAGGTCCGTACATCTACATGGAGATCTTTGAAGAGAACAACGCCCCCATGGGTAAGGATGTAGCCACCGGCAATATATTCCCTATCGTGTTTTTCCACTTCCAGGGACTCAAGGTGTTGCACGACAGTTCTGTCAGCAATTATTCCGCCCCGATTAACCCTTCAGCTGCAGCCGCCGTTTACGAACCCTACACAAAACACTTGTTCAGGGTTAACGAAAAAATCATTGCAGTTTGTCCGGACATCGATCCGCTGGGCAAATTACCTAAGAAAAAGACCTTAAAGAGTTTATGGTATATCTTTCAATCGCAGAAAACCTTTAAAAAAATCGTGAAGACGATCTTCAAAAAACTTTCTGACAACCTGGGATTTCAACATCGTAAAACAAAAGTATAAACAACATTATCCATAATTTATGTGCGGAATTGTCGGGTATTTTTCAGCTGCGCCGGTTGACTACCAGGATAAATTAATCCGGTCGCTCAATGATTTGCGGCACCGGGGGCCGGATGACGAAGGCGTGTGGTTTTCGGAGGACCGGAGGGTCGGGCTCGGGCACCGCAGGCTGTCCATTATTGACTTGTCAAAAGGAGCATCGCAGCCGTTCGTTTCGGATGAATACAAAATCAGTCTCGTGTTCAACGGGGAGATCTACAATTACGCGGAAATCAAATCGGAGCTGATGGCCATCAGCGATTACACCTGGCACACAAACTCCGACACCGAGGTTATTTTACTGGGATACCTGCATTGGGGCAGGGAGTTTGTCCACAAACTCAGGGGGATGTTCGCCATCGCCATCTGGGACCTGCGGATCGGAAAGCTGCTCATCTTCAGGGACCGGATAGGGATCAAACCCATTTATTATTCCATGAACGGTTCGCTGTTCACCTTTGCCAGTGAAGTCAAACCTGTTTTGAATTTCCTGCCAAACCGTAAAATTGACAACCATGGCGTGGTTGATTATTTGATGAACCGGGCCAGCATCGGCCCCCACACCCTGATAAAAGATGTTTATAAACTTGAACCCGGGCATTCACTGGAAGTTTCTCTCGAAAATAACACGTTAACCTTAAGAGAAGATACCTACTATAACATATTCGACCAGCATTCGGGACGGGAAAGCAACCTCACATATGAGGATGCAAAACAAAGCATCAAACAGACCCTGGTAGATTCCATACGGTACCGTTATGTGGCGGATGTGCCTGTTTGTGTCATGCTGAGCGGCGGCGTTGACAGTTCCCTGATCGCGGCAATCAGTGTAAAGGAACTCGGACTTAAACCGGTTTGCTTTAATGTCGGGTTGAAAAATGACGACCGCGACGAAACCCCCTTTGCAAAAACTGCTGCCAAAGCGCTTGACGTTGATCTGCACACCCTGTATATCGACTCGAACGACATTTCCCGCTTCCATGAATGGATGTTCTATAACGACGATCTGAACTCAGATCCCTCCGCCTTTGCCATGTTCCTGATCTCGGAAAAGATCCACAACATGAATTTCAAGGTGGTACTTACAGGGGAAGGCGCCGACGAGATCTTTGGCGGGTATGACTCTTATGAAACCTATAAAAACAAGTTCGCTGCCAATTCAGTAAAAAAAGGGAACCCGTTATTGTCGAAACTGTTTCAGACCATTTTTTCAACCTTTCCCTATGGTTACTTTGAGAAACAGGTGACAAACAAGTACGGCCCCGACATTTCGTATTACAGCCAGGCGGCCATCAACTCAGCCTTATCGGCGAACTGCATGTTGACCGACCAGGGTCTGACCCGGTTTTTCAACGAGGCGCACGAAAAGAAATTCGGCCTGCCTGCCAATTCCCGGGAAGCCCTGGATTACGGCATGTTCGTGGATCTGAACAACCGCATCCCGAACGACCTGCTTATCCGCACCGACCGGTCGACCATGGCGTTCGGGCTGGAGGCACGGGTTCCGTTCCTCGATCACCACCTGGTTAACGAATCGCTGAAACTGCCGCTGGAATATCTGTTTGGTCCCAACCTGAACCAGCGCAAAACAATCATCCGGGATATCGCGAAGCAATATTTCCCGGCAGCGTTTATCGACCGGCAGAAAACAGGCTTTACCATGCCGGTGAACAACTGGCTGAGATCAGATATCTTCAAAGCGGAAATCAACGGTTTTCTCCAGGCACGCAGCATGGCAGCAATAAACTACAAATTCATGGCGAAACTCTGGAAAATGTTCCTCGACGGTTATGAAGGACAATACGTGAGGATATTCAACTGGTATTTGATGGAATCCTATTTTAAAAAATGGTCCCTCGAAAACTGATGTATTCTTGCTGAAAAATCCCGGATTTGCCCTGTATAATTCAACTCAGCCGAGATCAAGATAAAATTTAAAGAACGCCTTTTATGAATCCATACCTCCGGCTGCTTGCCAGGCCTTTCCAATACTATTTTCCATATTCATTCAAGCATTCAAAGGAGTTTTACCAGTGGCTTGATTTTGTAAACACCTCCCAGTGGGACACCCCGGAGGCGATCGCAGCATACCAGTGGACCCAGGTAAAGAAAATGCTGGATCACTGCTACGCCAATGTTCCGTATTACAGTGCACTTTTCAAACGGTTGAACGCGCATCCCGACGATTTCAGGTCGCTGGCCGATTATGAGCAATTCCCGCTGCTGACGCGTCAGCACGTAAGGGAACATTACCAGGATATGATCGCGACAAATATCGATCCCGCCGTTATCAACACCTATAATACAGGAGGATCAACGGGCATCCCCCTGAAAATTTTCGGAATCAAATCCGACAATACCATCGAACAGGCTTTTATCGCCAACCAGTGGGCAAGGGTAAATTTCAAACCCAAGGACCGCGTTATCCTGCTCCGCGGGGATGTCGTCCCCGACGGGAAACTATGGCAATACCGTCCGTCTTCAAATTCATGGATCTTTTCTTCCTACCACCTGTCGCCCGTTTTCATTGCCGACATGGTGAAGAAGATCAATAAAATCAAGCCAAAATATCTGCATGTTTACCCGTCCTCCTTGTGGGTGTTTGCCAATTTGATGAAGGAACAGGACCTGCACTTCAATTTCAAGCTTACGGCAGTACTCTGCGGTTCTGAAAAACTGTTCGATTTCCAGAGGGATTTTGTTGAATCCTACTATGGAACGAAGTGTTATTCATGGCTGGGACTGGGAGAACAAACAATCCTGGCGGGCGAGTGCGAACACTCCAAAAACCTGCACGCCTTTCCTCAGTACAGTTATAACGAACTGATCGACCAGGATGAGCGCATTATACGGAAACCGCATATATCCGGCGAAATAGTGGGAACCACACTACATAAGTATGTATTCCCATTGATGCGCTATAAGAGTGGCGACCTTGCCAGTTATGCAGAAGGTCCGTGCAAATGCGGAAGAAATTTCCCGCTGCTGGAGGATGTACAGGGACGCATTCAAAATATGATCGTGGGAAGCGACAACCGTTTATTTCCTTTAACAGCCGTCTTTTTTGGGCAACACCTGGAGGCATTCAACAAAGTGCATAAAATTCAGCTGGAACAATCCAAAGCCGGCATTGTCTCCATTAAAATCGTCAAAGGCAACAATTTCGACCAGCAGGATGAAGCTAAATTTAAAATGCAGCTTCTCACGAGCACCGATCATAAAATTGATTTTTCAATCCATTATTGCGACGATATCGAAAGAACAAACCAGGGTAAACATAAATTTTTAATTCAGCACCTGGATGTTGAATCCTTTAAATTCAACCAGGAAGATTAAGCATCATCCAATCTCAACAACACTACACCGAAACTCAACCCGTTAATGCCTTCTGTTAAACGCCTGTTACGCATGTTCCAAACCCGTGCCCCGCACGAGGTGATCAGCGAGATTGTGCGCCTGTTCTCTTACAGGATTGATCACCTGGCATACAGGATGGGCACCGGCCGCATCATTAAACAGTCGCGGGAAAAAACCGGTACCCACGAGGTTGCCACGGAAAAGGTTTTCCGGAACATTTTTCCGGATGTCGGCCATTTTAAATGTTTTAAAGCCGTGACTTCCGAAAAGCAACAACAGGAGATCCTGGCGGAAGCAGAGATACGGATGCAGCATTGCTTTGACATTCTCGGTTCAGGTCCTGTAACCCTCGACCCCATCGACTGGCAGTTGGATTTCAAATCGGGATACCGCTGGGCCGGCAACAGGTTCTTTCCTGATTACAACCAGGAAAACGTGCCTGGCGCAGCCGATGTCAAGGTCCCAAGGGAGCTGTCGCGGTGCCATCACCTGGTCAGGCTCGGGGAGGCTTATCTCCTCACCTCCGACGAACGATTTGCCGCTGAAATTGTTGCCGCCATCAGGCACTGGATATCAGAAAACCGGCTGATGCACAGCATCAACTGGGGCTGCACCATGGATGTGGCCATCAGGGCCGTGAACTGGATTTGGGCACTGGGGATGATCAGGGGGTCGGAAAGCCTTAAAGGTACTGTCCTCCGCGAGATCACCGCCAGCCTTTACGAACATGGTTGGTTTATCTTCAGGCATCCTGAAAACGGGGAGGTCAACCGGCACAACCATTACCTTGCCGACCTGAGCGGACAGATCCAGCTTGGGTTGCTTTTCAGGAACCTGCCGGAACCCCGGCAGTGGCTTGATGATGGTATCAGGAACTTGTATGCCGAGATACGCCGACAGATACTCCCTTCAGGGGTGTCCTACGAAAGGTCGACCAATTACAACCGGCTCGTGCTCGAACTGATCCTCATCCCGGTACTGCTGATAAAAGAGCAGGGATTTGAAGTCCCGATGGACATCTGGTACCGGCTCGAAACCATGTTCGGGTTTATCTTGTCGTCGGTGAAGCCCGACGGGAAAACCCCGGTCATCGGCGACCAGGACGATGGCAGGCTGCTGCCTTTCGGGACGGAGGGAAATACAGACTTCAGGTACCTCCTGTCGCTTGGCGGCGTCCTGTTCAACCGGGGTGATCTCAAAGCCGCCGGGAATGGGTTTAACCCTTACTGTTTCTTTCTCGGCGGCACCTCCGCCAGGGAATCATATGACCAGTTGGTTCCCTCTGAAGAAATACCGGTATCAAAAGCGTTCCCGGATGCGGGATTTTATATCCTCCGGAACGGAGGCGACTATCTTTTCTTCAACACCAGCGGGAAGGGGCTTTACCCGGAGATCCCCTCGGGGACCCACACGCACAGCGACCTGCTCTCGTTCGAACTATACACCAACGGGAGAACCTGGCTCACCGATGCCGGGAGTTACCTGTACACGGCCGATCCTGCACAACGGATGCTCTTCAGAAGCACAGGGATGCACAACGCTGTAACCGTTGACGGCCTTTCCCAGAACATCCTGAAGGAAAAGGAGTACTGGAACTTTGAACGCAATGCCATCCCGATACTGGTCAGTTGGAACCCCGGCGGTGACGTTGAGTCTGTGGCAGCCAGCCATACCGGTTACCAGCGCCTGCCCGACCCGGTCACCCATCAAAGGACCATTGAATTCAACAAAAAGGATCGTCGCTGGAAGGTGACGGATGAATTGAAATGCGCAGTAGCTCACCGTTTTGAGTGGAACTTCCATTTCTCCCCCGGGATCGACATCGCCTGTGGAGAAAATTATATCTCCGCTACCGATGATGAGAAGAGACAATTAATCATTACCTTTCAAAGTCCGGAAAATTTTTCCCTGGTCAAAAAAAACTCCTTCATCTCCAGCCATTACGGAACGAAAGAACCTTCCGTCATGCTTTCAGTTATCATGGAGCAGGCGATTGCTCCAACTATGCTATTTGAAATAAATTAATTTTATTATGAAACAGATTTTCAGGACCAGGATGGGTATCACGCTTCAGGATGTACCATTACCCACGCCCGGTGATAAGGAAGTCCTGGTAGCCGTCGCCGCGAGTGTGATCAGCACCGGTACCGAAACCATGGGCATGCGGAAAGATGGTAAAGGATTTCTTGAGAAACTGCAGGAAAGGAAAGTTCAGCTTGACAAGGTCAGGAAGCGGATTGAAGAACAGGGATTGTCGGCAACGCTTGCAACAATAAAAAGGAAGCTTCTTCCTTCCGAGCAGGCGCTGGTTTACAACCCGGTGGGATATTCAAACGCGGGCACGGTCATTGCAAAAGGCAGGCTGGTGAGCACTTTCAGCATCGGCGACCGGGTTGCCTGCGCCGGAAGCGGCATTGCAAACCATGCGCAGTATGCTTCGGTTCCCGTGAACCTGGTCGTTAAACTGCCCGAAGGAGTAGATTACCCGGAGGCTGCCTTCGCCACCATCGGGAGCATCGCCATGCAGGGGCTTCGGAGAACCGAATGCAAACCGGGCGAAACCGTGGTCATCATCGGCCTGGGGCTGCTCGGGCTCCTGGGGGTTCAGATTGCAAAAGCCTGGGGACTTGTTGTCGTTGGTATCGACCTCAATGCGGAACGGCTGGAACTAGCCAGGACTTTCGGTGCCGACCTGTGCATCGCTGCGGGCGATCCGTCGGCCGAACAAACCATCCGGAACTTCACCCAGGGTCATGGCGCCGATTCAGTGGTGATCTATGCCGCCACCTCCAGTTCCGAACCTGCCAACCAGGCCATGAGGTTCTGCCGGAGAAAAGGAAGGGTTGTGGTGGTCGGGGCAATTGGCATGGACCTGCAACGCGAAGACATGTATGTAAAGGAACTCGACTTTGTCATGTCCACCTCCTATGGCCCGGGCAGGTACGACGACAGTTATGAAGTCAAGGGCAATGATTACCCGGTGGGGTATGTCCGTTGGACTGAAAACCGGAACATGCAGGAATTTGTAAGGATGCTCGGGGCAAAAACGATTGATGTACAGCCCCTGATCAGCAATAGTTTTCCAATTGACGAAGCTTCAAAAGCATACGAAATTCTTCTGGAAAACCCGGGAAGAAATATTGCAAGCCTGTTCCTATATGATGTGGAGGAACCCATGCCGGCATCCACCCGGACAGTTTTACGCTCCCCTGTCGCTCAAGGTGACAAAATCAGGGTCGGAATCATCGGTGCAGGAGGGTTCATTCAGAACACGCACATGCCAAACCTGGTGAAACTCTCATCACTTTACGAAATTGCCGCCATTGCCAACCGCACGCCGGGAGAGTCGCTTACTGCGGGCAACAAATGGAATGCAGGTTACATCACCACCGATTACCGGGAGATCCTCAGCGACCCAAACATCCAGATGGTGATCATCGGTACCAGGCACAACCTGCATGCCGGGCAGGTTGTTGAATCCATCAGGGCAGGGAAACACCTGCTGGTGGAAAAACCCCTGGCGATGAGCCAGGAAGAACTTGACAGCGTTCGTGAAATGCATGAGCAACACCCCGAAGTATGCGCCACCGTTGGTTTTAACAGGCGGTATGCTCCTTTTACCAGGAAGGTAACGGAGATTGTTTCAAAAACGGGTGGTCCGGTAGTGATCAACTACAGGATCAATGCGGGCCATATTCCTTCAACTTCCTGGGTGCAGGATCTTGAAGAAGGGGGTGGCCGGATCCATGGGGAACTCTGCCATTTTATTGACCTGGTCGGATATATTACCGGTGGAAAACCCATTTCGTGCGAGGCGGCCGGCATCCCGATGGTCAACGACAGCCTCAGGTCGGAGGACAACGTTTCTGTAATTCTCAAATACGACAATGGTTCGATAGGGACGGTTACCTATACCTCGCTCGGGGGCAAATCGATGGAGAAGGAACGCATCGAAATATTCTGCGGTGGATGTTCCATGGTGATCAGCGATTTCACGGAGTTGCAGATATTCACCACAGGCGTCGAGACTGTCAAGCTGAAGTCGGTTGAAAAGGGTCATCTTGAAGAGATGGAAGAGTTTGCCAAACTGATTCACGGAGAGAAATCGCTGATCATGCCTTTTGAACATGACATTTTATCCACCCAGGCCACCATTGATATTTTCGGAAGTATTACCCATTAATGAAGTTTCGGATGAAAAACAAAACCAGGAGAACAAGGTTCATCTATTTATCTCCCCTGAATTATGGGAATGTATTCATTACCCAGGTGATAAACTGGCTTCACGCCTTTTCGGAAGCCGGGATCAACTTTGAAATATTCAGGGTGAGCAATGTCAAAAAGATCCTGAAAAAGGAAGAATGGTCCGATATCGCGAAGATAAAAGCCCATTACCATGGCAAGGCCTATAAGCTATTCCTTTTTACCAACAGGATCAGCTTTGGGGTTCTTTTAAATTTTCTGGCACTGGCTTCAATTCTGTTGGGCGACCTCATCCGGGGGAATAATGTGATCATCCAGATCCGGACGTCAGGTTATTGGGCTCCATTGCATTTACTGAAAAAATTATCAAAACGCATCTCCATCATATACGATTCCAGAGCAGCAGAAGCTGAAGAGATCAAATACGGTTTCAAGGGAAAAATCCCTGAAAAGCAGTACAACAGAATGATCAATTTTGCCTTGTATTGTGAAAAGCGGATGGTGGAAATCTCCGACAAGGTTTTTTGTGTTTCCAACGTAATGATTGAGTATCATCTCTCCCTGAACCCGGCGCTGGACCGCCGCAAATTCTTCCTCTATCCCTGTTGTGCGGATGCTGACCAATTCAGCTTTTCAACGGAAACGCGCGACACGATGAGGACTAAATTGGGAATCGCCGGTAAAACAGTGCTGGTTTATTCCGGAGGAATCGAGATGTCGTGGCATATCCCCGACAAGGTTTTTGAACTGTTTGCAAGTCTTGAAAAAAGACATGAAAACTCTTTTTTCATTGTTCTTACCCCTCACCAGGTGCTGGCAGAAAGATACAGGAATCAATATGGAATTTCAAAAGACAATTGTCTCATCACCTCGGTAAAGAACAGCGAAGTGGTAAATTACCTGTGTGCTGCTGATGCGGCTGTTTTGCTAAGGGAAGACGTTCTTATGAACAATGTGGCCTCCCCCACCAAATTTGCCGAATATGTCATGAGCGGACTGCCGGTCATCATCTCCGAGCATGTGGGTGATTTCTCTGAATTTGTCAGGACAAACGACATCGGGCTGGTATTATCGAAGCAGATGCTTGAAGGCTCCTTTACTGAAGCATTTGACTATGTTTCAACCAAACTGCCGGAACTAAGTTCAAGAAGATACAGCATAGCGCAACAGGGCAAAGAACTTTTTTCGAAGTCCTCAAAATTACCGGCGGTTATTGCCCAGTATAAAGCATTGCAAAGCATGTCACCGGATGATATTTCATCCAAATAAAAAAGCATATGTGTGGAATTTGCGGAGAATTGCATTTTAACAGGGACCACAGGGTCACAAGCGAAGATATAAGGAAAATGACCGACAGTATGGCCCATCGCGGACCCGACGACGACGGGGTCTATCTGGACGGGCCTGTCGGCCTCGGATTCAGAAGACTGAGCATCATCGATGTTTCGGGCGGGCACCAGCCGCTTTGCAATGAGCGCGGCAATATCTGGATTGTTTTCAATGGGGAGATTTATAATTATCTCTCCCTTCACGATGAACTTGTTAAAAAAGGTCATCTCTTTAAAACAAAAAGCGATACCGAGGTCATCGTACACCTTTATGAAGAATATGGTGAATCGTGCGTGACAAAACTGAGGGGTATGTTCGCCTTTTCGATATGGGATGCTGAGAAACAACAGCTTTTTTGCGCCCGCGACCGTTTTGGGATCAAACCGTTCTTTTATTTCGCCGATAAGCGGCGGTTCTTATGGGGCTCTGAAATCAAGACGATCCTGGCGACAGAAGGATTCAATAAACAAATCAACCTTACGGCCCTCGATGAGTACCTGACTTACGGATATACATCTGCCGACCGTTGCATCTTTGAAGGGATCAGCAAACTTCCCCCGGCGCATACCATCACGATCAATGCCTCCCGGCCTGACGACATCCGTATCAAGCCCTACTGGTCAATTCACTTTGATCCGGATTACAGCATATCTGAGAAGGATTGGATCGAACAGATGCAAAGCCTGCTGGCCGAATCTGTTAAAATGCGCCTGATGAGCGAAGTTCCGCTTGGGGCCTTCCTGAGCGGAGGCATCGATTCAAGCAGCGTGGTTGCCCTTATGGCCAGGAATTCTGAACAACAGATCAAAACCTTCTCAATCGGGTTCAAGGACGATCCGAACAATGAACTGGATTATGCCCGGCTTGTTTCAAAAATGTACAACACCGAACACTATGAACGGATCCTCGAACCCAGTTCCGTATCGGTTCTCCCTGAGCTTGTAAGCGCGTATGACGAACCATTTGCCGATTCATCTTCCATCCCCACCTTTTTTCTTTCAAAATTCGCCCGGGAACATGTCACAGTAGCCCTTTCAGGCGACGGAGGGGATGAGCTGTTTGCCGGGTATGACCACTATAAACGCTTTTTAAACATAAACAAATACAACCGGGGGATATCTGGCATAAACAGCCTGTTTTTCAAAATGTTGCTTAACTTCACCAAAGATGACATCCGCGGAAAGAAAATTTTATACCTGCTGAGCCAGTCGAGAGAAACTGCCTATGCCTATTCCGGGATTTGGCATTCGTACGAACGAAAGAAACTACTGAACCCGGGCATCTGGAAAAAGGCTACCCTGGGAGGCCCGGAAGAATACCGGAAATCGATCCTCCGGGAAAGCCTGAAGGAATCCGACTTCCTTTCGGCCATCCAAAGATTGGACCTTCTGACATACCTGCCTGATGATATCCTGCGAAAAGTCGACCGGGCCAGTATGAAAAATTCGCTGGAAGTGCGGGTGCCGCTCCTTGACCACAAACTGGCCGAGCTGACCTTCAGAATCCCGTCCGGTCTGAAAATGCACGAAAACCAGACCAAATATATCTTCCGGAACGCGGTGAGGGATATCCTTCCCCCGGAAGTGCTCAGCCATAAAAAACAGGGCTTTGTGATCCCGATCACCTCCTGGTTCAGGAAAGACCTGACCGAATATATACAGGATATCCTGAACAAGCGGAATTCGGTATTTTCAACCTATTTTAATCCGGATTACATCGAGGAGATCAAGCAGATTCATCTTTCCGGAGGCCGCGATTTCAACTCGAAGATATGGTCCCTGATCTTTTTTGACGCCTGGCATAAACACCATTTTCCATCCTAAATTAACACCCATCATTTCATGAACAGATTCCTGATCATTACAACCATAAACAGCCCAAACCGGATCCTGGAAGAAATCGTACAGGGAGCCACCGGCCATGGCGTAGAAACCATCATCATAGGTGACAAAAAGACCCCTCCCGGCTTCAACCTGCCAGGATCGGTATACGTTTCACCGGAAGAACAGCAGCTGCAATTCCCCGAATTTTCGGAGACACTGCCCTGGAACAGCTATGCCCGCAAAAATATCGGGTACCTGTTTGCGATCAGTCACGATGCAGCACTCATCCAGGAAACGGATGACGACAACATCCCTCTTGAAAAATTCTGGGAGGTTCCGGGGATTCCGGTGAAAACCGTGGTTTCAGAAAAAGGAGGTTGGTATAATGTTTACCGCTATTTCACTGAAAACAATACCGTGATCTGGCCGCGTGGATTTCCCATCCAACAGATCCAGACCGAATTCCCCGTAACTTTCAGCAATGCAGGGGGATTAAAGCCGCTGGTTTTCCAGGGACTGGCCGATGTAAACCCTGATGTGGACGCGATTTACCGGATGACAGGCATTCTTCCCTTTAATTTTTCAGAAAGGGAAGCCGTCATGCTCAGCCCCGGGATTTGGTGTCCGTTTAACTCGCAAAATACGGTGTTCCTCCCCGAAGCCTATCCCCTGTTATACCTGCCCAGCACCTGCTCCTTCAGGATGACCGACATCTACCGGTCGCTCATTGCTCAGCGCTGCCTCTGGGCCTCCGGATCAGCCGTCACATTTCATTCGCCCACCGTGTACCAGGAACGAAACGAACATGACCTCCTGCGCGATTTCGAGGACGAGATCGCAGGGTACCTCAATATTGACAAGGCACGTGCCGCCCTCGACAACTGCGAACTCAGGAAGGATGACATGCTGTATAACCTGGAAATCTGCTACCAGGCGATGTTCCGGTTAAACCTGATCAAAGAGCATGAGTTTCCCATCCTGAATAAATGGATCCAGTTTTTTAAAAACCGCAGATAACCTGACGATTCATGAAATTTTCAATCTACACCCCCGTTTTCAACGGGGCAAAATCCATTCATCGCGTTCAGAAAAGCGTGTTAAGCCAGACTTTCCGCGACTTTGAGTGGATTATCATCAACGATGCGTCAACCGACAACTCCTCGGAAATCATCCGGGACCTGATCGGTTCATGCGATTTTCCCGTCAATTTTATTGACCTCCAGAAAAATATCGGGTTCAACAGGTCAATGAACCTGGCCATTGAAAAGGCAACCGGCGAGTTTTTCATGATCGCGCACGCCGATGATGAATTTGTTCCCGAAACGCTGCAGGTGCTGGTTGATGCCTGGAATACACTTCCTGTTGAGGTGCAAAAAGGGTTGCAGGGAGTCAAATGCAACTGCAACGATCAGCACGGCAACCTGGTGGGAGATCTTTTCCCGAAAAACTATTGGATCGCCGACATCTTCGACCTGGTGTACAAAAGCAAGATCAAAGGAGAAAAATGGGGTTTTATCAGGACGGAGATCCGGCGGGAATTCCTTTTTCCGGAAGAGGAAAAATTCGTTCCTGAAACGGTGATCTGGCATCGGATGTACTACAAATACAAAGCGCTGTTCATCAACAAATCGCTCAGGATCTACTACATTGACGACAATGTGAACAGCCTGTCGCAAACCACCCGCGCCAAGTCGAAATTCTCCAAAGGTAAACGCATGCTCCCCCTCGACTATATCAACCTCTACTTCCCAAGGGTTGGATACAACCCCAGAATCATGATCGTAAATTTCCTCAGTTACTGGCAATACACCTTCCTTTCAGGAATCGGGATTGGCCAGGGGCTGAAGGATATCACCAATCCCGTCATGAAAGTGCTTGCACTCGTGTTCCTCCTTCCCGGTTTTGTGATGAGCAAACGCGATTAACCCCTTAACCTGAACCAATTCAGACAATGGATACCCCTCCCCTTTCCGTGTTGTACATCATCTCCGGGCTTAAGTCAGGAGGGAGGGAAAGGCAGCTGGTTGAGATCCTTAAAAACATCGACGCCACAAAATTCAGGACCGGGGTCATTTCATTCGGACAGGATGACGCCTATAACCCCATCGTAAAGCAACATGCATCATGGTTCATCCAGCTTTCAAAAAGACCAACGCGGCTTGAACCATTTTTCACCGTTCCGGGGGCATTGGCGGCATTCAAACCCGACATCATCCACACATGGGACACCCTTTCGGGCATCTATGCGTGGATCCCTTCCAGGGTGACGGGAAAGATCATTATCGACGGGTCAATCCGCGATGCCGGCGTTGACAAGGGGATCAACTATAAGGCCAAACGCCTTCTGCTGAATCACGCCGACGCCGTTGTAGCCAATTCGAAGGCGGGGCTCGAAGCCTACCGGGTAAAGGGAAATGTGGTGTACAACGCCATCAACCCGAAACGCTTTGCCGCCCGTAGCCCCCATGAAGGCCTGAACATGGTCATGACAGCCAATTTTTCACCCTACAAGGATTACCAGACATTTCTTGAAGCGGCTGTAGAACTGGTTGGAGACAACACCATATCGAAAGTTTTCCTTCTTGGCGACGGCCCTGCCAGGAGCTTCTACATGAACTGGGTCTCCGAAAATTTCCCCGGCCTGAGCGACCGGTTCATTTTCCCGGGTTCCGTGAAAAACGTGGAAGAGTACCTGGCGCAGTGCGATATCGGCGTGCTCTGCTCAACTCCTGAATTCAGCGAAGGACTTTCAAATTCGGTGCTTGAATACATGTCGGCCGGGCTGATCCCCGTTGCAACAGCAACCGGCGGCACCTGCGAAATCGTTGAACACGGGGTAAACGGCTTTCTGGTCAAACCCAGGAATGCCTCGGAAATAGTTCATTTTACTAGACTTATAGCAGGTAACCAGGAATTGCAGCAACAACTGCTGGCACAAAACGTCAAGATCATGCAGGAAAACTTCAGCATGGAGAAAAATATCGGCATCCTTGAGCAATTGTACCTTTCACTTTACCATAAATCGACCCGCTGACCCATCATCCTTTTCGAATGGCTGACCCGTTGAATATATATATCATTGAAAATGAAGACCCGGAGCGCAACTCTTCAGGAGGCGTGATGACCTACATCATCAACCTGGGCAAATACCTGAACAGCGAAGGGATCAGGCCATTCTTTTTTATTGCCGGGAAAGATCATGGAAGTAAAACCGGGAACCAGGCATTTGATTACCAGCCTGTCGCGGTTGCTAACAGCAGGATTTCGAACGTGGTTTACCTGCTTCGCCTTTTCATCCGGGTATTCAGCGTGCCAAACCGCCCTGATACAATCATTCACAGCCAGCGTTCCGATTTCCTGCTGCCGTTTATCCTTTTCCGGCGCAAAGCAAGGTTCGTGTGTACGATGCACGGCTTGCGCGATTATGGCTTTTCCTTCAAGAAAGGGAAGTTCCTCGGGAAAATTTATTCAACCATTACCCGGTTTTGCCTGAAGCGGGCCCATCAGCTGATCTTCGTTGACAGGAATTCCTGCGGGGTGTATGAGAAACTCTATCCATGGATCGCGGATAAAAAGACCATCATCCCCATCGGCGTCGACATCACTGTTTTCAAACCGGAAGACAAACAATCCCTGAGGAAAAAATACGGATTTTCCGATACCGATAAAATAGTATTGTTTGTTGGCCGACTTGAAAAGGAGAAGAACGTCGATTTCCTGATCAGGGCCTGCCATGTTGCTTCACATGAAATATCCGGGCTCAGGCTGGTGGTCGCCGGAAGCGGGAGCTGCCTCCCGGCACTGCGCCAGTTGCAGAACGAACTTAAGTTCGATCGGGTCACCTTCCTTGGCGAAGTGGAGAACAAACTGGTTCCCGGGGTTATCAACCTGGCGGATGTGCTTTGCCTGTGCTCCGAATATGAAGGCAGCCCGACCGTTATCAAGGAAGCACTGGCCTGTGGCGTCCCGGTTATCTGCAACGACGTGGGCGACGCCGCCGAGGTTTTGCACGGAATCCCCGGATGCGTCATCGCCGAAAAGGAAATTGATCCTTATGCCAGGGGAATTGCCACGATATTAAAGACAACCCCCATGAAAGAACTCTGTAAGTTTGCAACACCTTACAGCTACAATATCGTGTATACCAGGGTCCTCGAAGTTTATTACAAGGCACTGAACATTAAAAAAAGTTAAATGAGCTGGCTGGCAAACCGGAAAAAATCGTTACGTCCTGCTGCAAGGCAACTGAAATTCATGTTTAACCGCGACCCAGCAATCGTGCCGGAGAAGAACTGGAGATCGTTTATTAAGGAGCCCTACGAAGCCGTCGTGATCTTTTCGGCCGACTTCGAACTGGCCTGGGCCTGGAGGTATACCAAAAGCAGCCCGGATCCCTTAAAAAAGACCCTTGACAAGGCACGGACCGAGCGGGAAAACATGCCGCTGATCCTGGACCTCTGCGACCGGTATAAAATTCCGGTAACCTGGCTTACGGTTGGGCACCTGTTTCTTGACTCATGCACGCCTGAAGGTATGGTGCATCATGCCAGCATGCCGCGCCCGGGCCAGTTTGAAAACGACTGGTGGCGGTTCGGCGGCAAAGACTGGTATGAATATGACCCGGGTTCGGATTACAAGGCCAATCCGCTCTGGTACGCCCCCGACCTTGTGAAAAACATCCTGGGGTCGCCCGTTGAACATGAGGTCGGGTGCCACACGTTCTCCCACATCGACTGCCGCGAAGAGGTCTGCACCACCGAACTCTTTGACGCCGAACTGAGGGCTTCACTCGAAGCAGCCTCCCGGCATGGCATCGCATCGATGGAATCGTTCGTACACCCCGGCCATACCATCGGCCATCTGGATGACCTGTACAGGCATGGCTATACAAACTTCAGAACCGATTACCGGAATACCCTGGGGTTCCCGGTGCACCACCCTTCAGGGTTATGGGAGTTTTCGACCTCGCTTGAATTTGAATATGTTCAGGGCTGGTCGGAGAAGATGCAGCTGGAAAGGTTTCTCAGAACATTCCGCAGGGCATTGAAGAACCATTCCATGGCCTACACCTGGTTTCATCCGAGCATGAATCCCTACATGGTGCAGAAGGTCATGCCAAAAGTATTCGAATGGCTGGATGAACACCGCAACCGGATATGGATCGTTACACAGGGCGAATATATCCAGTGGCTCAACAGCAATTCCAAAAAACCTGTACAGAGCCAGGGGCATCAAACCAAAGAATCATAATCCGTATGGCAACAGACACGAAAAATCCGGCTTTGGTGCTGGGAATGTTTGAAACAGGGCTTGGGGTTGTCCGCAGCCTGGGACAGGCAGGGGTTAAGGTTTACGGTTTCGATTGCAAAAAAGATATTGGTTTTTATTCTGGCTATGTAACAGCGACGGTTTGTCCGCATCCGATACACCAGGAAACGGAATTCATTGCCAGCCTGGTTGCCTTCGCCGGTAAATTCCCGGTCAAACCGGTTCTTTTTATCACATCGGACATTTTTTTGCAGGCCGTTTCGCGCAACCGGCAGGCCCTCCAACCTCACTTTTTGTTCAACCTCCCCAGCGAAGAACTTATAACCACGATCGGTGATAAATATCTCCAGTTCAAACTGGCTGAACAGGTTGGCATCGTGGTGCCTGCCACCTTTATCCTCGATTCACGGGAGCAAAGTGAAAAAGCGAAGGCCGGACTGCCATACCCGGTATTTATCAAGGCAGTGGATGTGAATGAATGGCGCAAAATTGTAGGAGGTTCGGTCAAAGGCTTCGTGGCGAAAGATCAGGATTCCTTTACCCGGTTGATCATGCCTCTCATGGATAAAGGCCTTAAAATCATCGTCCAGGAGATCATCAGGGGGCCCGACACCAACCATTTTAAATACTGCGCCTACTATGTTCCCGGCGAAGGCGCCCTGTGCGAATTCACGTTGCAGAAAATAAGGCAGAACCCCATCAGGTTCGGGGTGGGCGCAGTTGTGGAAAGCATAAAAGACGACGCCCTGATGGCGGTTGGCCGAAAACTCTTTGAATTGATCGGTTACCAGGGTGTGGGATCTGCCGAGTTCAAACTGGACGAGCGGGACGGGCAGCTTAAACTGATCGAAATTAACCCGAGATACTGGCAGCAGAATTACCTGTCGACAGCGTGCGGCGTGAATTTTCCACTGGTTGAT
The DNA here is from genome assembly GCA_903913885.1 of uncultured Bacteroidales bacterium. Classification (GTDB taxonomy): domain Bacteria; phylum Bacteroidota; class Bacteroidia; order Bacteroidales; family FEN-979; genus CAIVAT01. The sequence continues at coordinate 61,197 of CAIWMX010000005.1, forward strand.
TACCTGAGCCTTACCCTGCAGCACCCGGCAAAGATCACCACCTGGAAAACCGGCGTAAAATGGGTGAACCGGTATATGGACTTCGACTCCTTCCTCCAGTACCGGCGTGAAAAGGAGATTACATTCCGCCAGTGGCGAAAAAGTTTGCGCGGACCAAAAGTTTATTCCGACTTTACCTGGGATGACATGATGCCGGGAGGCTACGAAACCGGGTTCGGACTAAAATTTATTAAGTTGCCGTATTACCTCTTCAAAAAACTATTCAAGTAAAGAAACATGGGAAACCCGGCTTTGAACGTGCTTATTACCGGCGGCGCAGGCGTCCTTGGCAGGAAAATCGCCGAAGACCTTCTTGCAAAGGGGCATGGGGTATTTGTTCTCGACAAGGCAATGGCAAAAACCACCGGTCAGGCGGCAGAATTTATCCGGTGTGACCTGGGCAACCAGGATGATCTGTCAGCATGCTTTAACGAACTGATAACAAGGGCCGGCCGGGTTGATGTCCTGATCAATTGCGCTTCGGTCAGGCAATTTAAGATGTTGGCTGATTTTACACCAACCGAGATCCGGCAAAATATCCAGGTTGATTTTATCGCCCCGGTCATCCTGGCCAACCTGTGCCTGCCCCGGATGGAAAAAAACAATTTCGGCCGCATCATCAATATCTCGTCCATCTCTGCCTATAGCGGATTCAGCACGGGGAGCCTCTACTGCAGCAGCAAGAATGCGCTGATCACCCTGGGTGAAAGCCTGGGCAAAGAATTAAAAAAAACTAACGGATCCGTTACGATCAACACCATTTGCCCGGGGTCGTTCAGTAAAACAGACGGAACCACCCTGCAAAGCTTCCCCCGGATCACCGGTTCAATTGTTGACACTGTTGACCGGATCATCCATTCCGGCATGAATGGACGGGTAATTAATATTTTCTCTTTCCAGAATAAACTCATGGAAAGCCTTCGGTTTCTCCTGAAGGCTTTCCAGATGATAATTTCCTGATATGTTTGACCTGTTTCTCACCATCGATTTCAAAAATCTTGACCGCGACAAGGCGACCGACCTTAAATTCAGCAAAAATCCTGAATACAAGGAGATAAAGTATCATGAATCAACCGTTCAGTTTCACAATGGCTATGCCGTGTGGCTGGAGCGAAACCAGGTTGACAACAATTATTTCAGGAGCAACCAGATCCATTATTTTATTTATGGAAGCGCGTTCACCAACAAGAAGTACCAGGCCTTGAAATCGGTTGAACCTCATAAAATCGCGCCGGCGGAGTTATCTGAACTCTATACAACCCATGGCGAAAAGATGGTAACCTACCTGAAAGGTTCGTTTGTAATTGCAAGGGTCGATGAATCCACAGCTACCCTGAAAATTTTCACCGACCGGCTCAACGTGCTGCCGCTGTATTACTGCCATAAAGACCAGATGATCGTGGTATCGTCGGCTGTGAAAATGCTGCTGCAGTCAAACCTCGTATCAGACGAACCGGATGAGCAGGCCCTGACCGAACAGCTGCTGTTCGATTACATGCTCCGCGATCACTATTTCTACAAGGACATCCGGCAAACTGAAAATGGAAAGATCCTCACGTTCAGCCCAAAAGGATTGGTCAGGGACACCTACTGGACAGTTGAGGAACTTTACCATGCCGACCCGATGCCGCGGAACCAGTCGCTCGACCTGCTGAGCGAACAGCTTTTCGAGAATGTGAACCTGTACGCCTCCGACCGCAAGAAAGTCCTGGTTTCATTCACGGGAGGATTCGATGGCCGAACCAATGTGGCCATGATCAGAAAGCCGACCGAAGATTTCCTCTGCTATTCCTATGGCATGCATGGAAGCAAGCAGATCACGGTACCGATGGAAATATCGAAAAAACTGAACCTGCAGTACCAGCCAGTCTACCTTGATGAAAAATTTGAACAGGATTACCAGGAATGCAGTGATAATGCCATTGCATTTTCAAACGGAACAGCGCCGATAACCCGTGCGAATTACCCGTACGCATACAAAAATCTGCAGGATTATTCCGACCTGGTAATCACCGGGCTGTTCGGATCGGAGATCCTCAGGCCATTGCACAACCTGGGTATCCAGATCAACAACCGGTCTGAAAAAATATTCCTCGGCGATGACTATCCCCAGGCGATCAGGGAAGCCATCGAAGAGGTGAAAAAGAAAAACTACCTCAACCCGGATATCCTGTCGAAAAGCGCCGACAGCATCATCCGGTCATTCAAAGAAGATTACTTCGACAAATATCAGAAATATGATAAAGTAACGAGGTTCTTTTTCTTTATCATCCAGGAAGGAATAAGAAAATACTTCATGCAGGAAATCCAGATTGAGCGACCCTGGATTACAACACGTTTCCCCTATCTCGACGACGATTTTGTCGAATTGATATACAAGACCCAATTTGCCGGGATGTATAATGGGTTTTTAGGGAAAAGTAAAATTAAACGCCGGAAGGGCCAGTTGCTGTATGCACACATTATCCGCAAATACAAACCCGAAATGGGCGACTTCCTCCTCGACCGGGGCTATTCATCCAACGACCTGCTAAAACCATTCCCCTTTAATTATCTGTTTCTGGCAAAAGGCGTTTACGACACGCAACGGTATGTCAGGAAATTCGGAAACGACACCTTCAACTCGCAAAAGTGGACCAGGCAGGCTATTGAAAAATCGCTGGCTGACAACCCGGGATCCGCGATTTTTTCAACCGGGCTGCAGCGCTCATTTGATGATAAAACGTATCTGAAAGACTTGCTGACATACGCGCACATGGTCTCTCTGAAGCAGTACCTGGCATTATAATTTTTTTCAATTCATAATTCATACAATCCGTGTCCCGGGATGAAATCCGGAACGTGGTCTTTAGAAAAAATGACGAACCCGGTTTCCTACACCACCACCACCGATGCCGCGACAGTTGATCGCCGGGAATGGGAACTGTTTGTTTCCGCTCATCCGGAGGGGAATATCTTCCAGACTCCCCTGATCCATGAATTTTACAACAACATCCCCCTTCACCAGCCTGTGGTGGTGGCTTGTTCCGACAACGGAGGAAAACTGTGCGGTATCCTGGTTGCCGTGATCCAGCGGGAATATAAACCGTGGTATGGCGATTTTACCGCACGCGCCATCATTTGGGGCGGACCGCTTGCAGCTGAAAACAATACTGAAATTGCCGGTTTGCTGTTAAAGAAATTCATGGAGGCCACCCATACAAAAGTGGTCTATTCCCAATTCAGGAACATTTCAGATATGTCCGGGTACCGGGAGGTTTTCCAGTCACAGGGCTATGTGTTCGAAGATCATCTGGATATCCTGATCGACCTGAAAAAAGGCGAGCAGGAACTCTGGGCCGAAATGCACCCGGTCAGGAAAAAGCAGATCAACCGGGCAAAAAAAAGGGGCGTGACCACCTCTGTCAAAGATAAGCTGAGCCAGGATGAACTGAATGCCTGTTATCAGATCATGGCCAAAGTTTACCGCGATATTAAGCTCCCATTCCCCGACCTGGCGTTTTTTACCCGTGCGAATGAACTTCTTGGCGGCATCGGCTGCTTAAAAGCCATCATGGCCTGGTCGGAAGACGAACTGATCGGTTGCCGGTTCTTCCTGGTATACAATGGCCTCATCTATGACTGGTATGCCGGCAGCCTGTACAGCCACCACGATAAATACCCGAACGACATCCTTCCCTGGGAGGTGTTGCGTTGGGGTATTGCAAGCAGCCAGCACACCTTTGACTTCGGAGGTGCCGGCAAACCCGGTGTTGCCTACGGGGTAAGAGATTTCAAACTGCGGTTCGGTGGAACGCTGGTAAATTTTGGAAGGTATGAGGCAATCCATCGGCCGGTAATCATGAAACTGGCAAAACTGGGCTTCCGGCTCTGGAGATACATAAAATTTTAACATGCAATCCTACAAAAGAAGACTGGATACAAAGACCCTTTTCGGGAAGGGGAACCATGATATCTTCAGTTATCTTCCGGCTGCCCCGGCACACTTTTTCACCAATTCGGTGAGGGGGGGGCTGAAGGCGATTATTGAAAGCCTGAAAATCCCGCCCGGGTCAAAAGTGATGCTGCCGGCCTGGGTAGCGGAAGGGATCATCGACCCTTTCAGAAAAAAGAAGATGGAGGTCGTTTTTTACAACTCCCTGCCCGACCTGAGTCCCGACCTTGAGAACATCGCCGGACTTATAAAAACGGAAAGCGGCATCAGGTTCATCGTGATCATTCATTATTTCGGGTTTCCCCAGCGTCTTGATGAGATCATGCACCTGTGCAGAGCCAGTGGGATTCTTGTCCTTGAGGACTGTGTTCATTCGATGTTTTCAAGAAACGAAGACGGGCTGCTCACAGGTTCAACCGGGGATATTGCCTTCTTTTCGCTTCCCAAGATATTGCCGGTTCCCGACGGGGGATTATTTTTGATACACAACCCCGAATTAACGTACCTCACAGAGAAAGTAAAGTACAGGCGCACACTTGCTGGCAGCCTGCTGGTGTATTTTCACCTCCTGTTCCTGCTGGTAAAATCGTGGGAGGTAAAATTAGGATATTCCATCTTTTACCGTTTTGTCAACCTCTTCAGCAAAGGACTTTATACCACCTACTATTTTATTTTGCAACGGTCCTTTCAACCTCAACCGGTTTCAGAAATAACGAAAAAGATCCTGAAAAACATTGATTATGATCAGCTGATTGCTACCCGTCGCCGGAATATCGAAAAAATTTATCATGCGCCCATGCCCGGGAACATTGATTTTTTCTCCCGGAAATTCCATCCCAACAATCTTCTGAACGGCGTTCCCTGCATCATCAGGGGAAACAGGAAGAGCTATCTCCGGCACCTCAAAACCAGGGGAATTGAATGCCAGGTTTATGAGAAATCGTGGGATTTCTTCCCTGCCGGGGCCGGGAACCGTTTTGCTCCCGAACACTTTCTTTTTAACAACCTCTTTCTATTCCCTGTAATCGGAGAACTTACCCTGCCTCCTTCTCCTGAAGGAATTAACGCCCAAGCAAACTGAACAGATGAAAATTCTTATCGACTTATGTCATCCGGCTGATGTGCACCTTTTCAGGAACTTCTATTTTCTGATGACGAAAAAGGGGCATCAGATCACTATAACCGCAAGGTTGAAAGATGTTTCATACGCCCTGCTGGATGCCGCCGGGATTCCTTATATTCCTTATGGAAAGTCCTATTCCTCCATCCTGGGCAAGCTATTCGGCATGGTCAAATTCGATTTGAAACTGCTGAAGATCGCCATGAAAGTCAAACCCGACATCTGCCTCAGCCACGGCTCCTTCTACCTTTCTCATGTCGCGTTCCTCCTGCGCAAACCTTTCATCACCTTTGAGGACACCGGAAACATGGAGCAGATCAGGTTATACCGGTATTTTTCCAATGTCATAATTACCCCCGACTCCTTTCCCATAAAACTGGGAAAAAACCAGATCTATTTCCCCGGCACCAAGGAGCTTGCCTATCTTTTACCGAAATATTTTATCCCGGACGCAGCCTTTCTGAAGCTGGCAGGCCTGACACCGGGAGAAAAGTACATTATCCTGCGGTTTGTCGGATGGAACGCCTCCCACGACATCGGCCACCAGGGGATCTCCCATGAGAACAAGGTCAGGCTGATAAAGGCCCTCTCGGCGCATGCCCGCGTGCTGATCTGCTCCGAGGCGGAACTTCCAGCTGAATTCCTGGAATACCGGCTGAACGTGCCCCCCGAATCGATGCACCATTTTCTCTATTATGCCGCTTTCATGTACGGAGAAAGCGCAACCATGGCGGCCGAATGTTCAATCCTGGGAACACCCTCCATTTACCTTGACGATGTTTCACGTTGCTATGTGCAGGAAATCGAACAGAAGTTCGGGTTTATCTTTAATTTCACCGAATCGTTGGACGACCAGGAAAAATCGCTTGCAAAAGCGCTCGAACTGATCTCGCTGAACAACATCCGGGAAAAATTCAGGGCACAGCACGAATTGATGCTGGCCGACGCTTTTGATCTTACAGGCTTCATGGTCTGGTTCATTGAAAACTATCCTGCCAGTTTAAAGGAGGTCAGGGAAAATAATGAATGGCAAAACAGATTTAAAAACAGATGAAAATAATTTCCGTTGTCGGGGCACGTCCCAACTTCATAAAGATAGCTCCGCTTGATAAAGTACTACGACAGTTTCCAGGGCGGGTTGAACACCTCATTTGTCACACCGGACAGCATTTTGATGAGAAAATGTCAGATATTTTCTTCAGGGAGCTTGAAATGCCCAAACCCACCTTCAACCTGGGCATAAACAGCGGGTCGCATGCCTCGCAAACGGGCAGGATCATGATGGAATTTGAAAAGGTGCTCCTTGAACAAAAGCCTGACCTGGTGCTTGTTCCCGGGGATGTGAATTCCACGCTGGCCTGCAGCCTGACAGCCGTAAAACTCGGCATCAGGGTAGGACACATCGAGTCGGGCCTTCGCAGCAACGACCGCTCCATGCCCGAGGAGATCAACAGGGTTGTTACCGATGCGGTTTCCGACATCCTGTTCGTTTCTGAAGAGAGCGGAACCACAAATCTCCTGCGAGAGGGCGTTGATAAAAGCAAGATCCATTTTGTCGGGAATATCATGATCGACAGCCTGGTCTTCTTTATGCCACGGATCGAACAGTCAGCCATCCTTGAAACCATGGGCCTTGTTGCGAAGCAATACCTGCTTGTCACCTTCCACCGGCCCGGCAACGTCGACAGCCGCGAATTCCTTGCCAGCCTGATCGGTTTTCTCAATTCGCTGGCTAAGGAGAGAACGGTGGTTTTTCCTGTCCATCCGCGTACACTCAACAACATCAACTCTTTTGGCTTATCCGGAATGCTCAGCGAGAACGTCATGATGATCAACCCGGTAGGCTATATTGAATTTCTTGCCCTGACCCGCTCGGCTGCGCTGGTCATTACCGACAGCGGGGGTATCCAGGAGGAGACCACTTTTCTCAAAGTTCCCTGTCTGACAGTACGGGAGAATACCGAACGGCCGGTCACCATCACCCTTGGCACGAATGAACTGGTGGGAAAAGACCTTGACCGGTGCCTTGCGAGGGCTGCTGAAATTTTAAAAAATGGTCATGGGAAAAGCGAAATACCCCCATTCTGGGACGGCCACGTTGCAGAGAGAATTGCTGAAATCCTACTAAACCATTGACCATGTTTGATCGCGACTTTACTGTTTCAATATACCGGGAACTTGTTCATACGCTGAAAGACAAGGTAACCTTCAGCACGTTTGAAGATTACAGCAAGGACCCCGGCAATGCGGTCATACTCCGGCATGACGTTGACAAACTGCCTGCCAAATCGCTTGAGTTTGCCAGGATCCAGGCTGAACTTGGCATCAGGGCCTCCTATTATTTCCGGATCCTTCCCTGTAGTTTCGACCGTGACATCATCCGTGAAATAGCCACGCTCGGCCATGAGATCGGGTATCATTATGAAGATCTCGCCCTGGCCCACGGCGACGTAAATTCCGCCATCGCGTTGTTTTCAAAACATCTCGGCATGCTCCGTGAGTTTTATCCGGTACAAACCATCTGCATGCATGGCAGCCCTACGTCAAAATACGACAACCGTCTTTTGTGGAAGAACCACAATTACCGTGACTGGGGCCTGACTGGCGAGCCCTATTTCGACCTTGACTTCAATGATATATTCTACCTCACCGATACCGGCCGCAGCTGGAACGGCGACAAATTCTCGATCCGCGACAGGCCCATGGCCAGGCAAACCACCGGAGAGGCAGAGCCAACCCTGCATCACGCGGCATCCCGTCCTGTTTACAGGTCAACAACCGATATTATCAAGGCGGTGAGGGAAGGGTCTTTCCCGACACCGGCCATGATGACCTTTCATCCCCAGCGATGGCATAACCAGGCTGCGCTTTGGGCAACCGAACTTGTGTGGCAAAACACCAAGAACATCATCAAAAGGCAACTTAGAGATCAACGGGATAAAAATACCAGGTAACGACAAAATTTTACCAAATGAATACGACAGCTGCCAAGAGAAGACAAAATCATGCCCCGGTCATGGGTTTGTTTTTACAGGTTTTAATCCTGCAGTTGAGTTTTTATGTAACAGGCTGGGTGAAATATGGCTTTTTCCCGCCCGACTGGCTGTTTATCAAGGTATCGGTTTATTATACCGGGATCAGCATCCTGATCGCCCTTTTGTTGCGCAACAACCAGGTTCAGCGTAAAGAAACACTGGCCGAGACCCTGGGAACCATGGCCCTGGTCAACATCTTCATTCTCGGGTTCTTTTTCATCACCGGCAGGTTCATATTCCCGTTTACGGTGTTCCGCACCCAGCTTACCTATGCGATTCTTATCTCCACGGCGCTTGAATTCCTGGTTATTTTTATACGGCTCGGCATCAGGAGCCTGACGAAACATCCTTTCTACTACGAAAAGGAAGTACTCAGCCCGGAGGCGCTGCCCCTGAAACAGGAGGAACCTGCTGAGTTGCCTGCCTCTGCCAGGCCGGAAACTGGTGCTCAGGATGCCGGCATTCCACGCGGCCTCAGGGCTATGATCATCGAAGAAACCGACTATGAAAGCTATAGTTTGATTGTACGTTACCTGACCTCCCTCAAGCATGATGCCCTTATTGTTTCAACCTCAAATTTTTTCAACGTACTCAACCAACCGGAGGACATATACAAAGCCATTGTAAACCTGCAGCGGGTGAACGATTGCCAGTATATCAACAAATTTTTTGAAGCGGTTAATTCCAAATTAGAATATTCAGGCACCTTCATCGGCTGGGCAGAAACCTACACCATCAGGCGAAAAAGGATCCTGGCGAAATTTCCTTACGGGATCTCCCACCTGGTTTACCTGCTGGATTTCATAGTGACGCGGATCTTTCCGAAACTCCCTGTAACAAAAAAAATCTATTTCTTCATTACCCGTGGCAAAAACAGGGCAATTTCAAAGGCCGAAACTTTCGGGAGGCTTTATTCGTGCGGCTTTGAACTGGAACATGAGCAGATGATCAACGGAAGGTTGTTCTTCGTGGCGAAGAAAGTCAAGGAGCCGAGTTTTGACAATCATCCCACATACGGACCTATTATCAAACTGAAGCGGATGGGCAAAAACGGGAAGATCATCGGGGTTTACAAATTCCGCACGATGCATCCCTATTCAGAGTATCTGCAGAAATATGTATACGACAGAAACAGCCTTGACGAAGGTGGCAAATTCAAGGACGATTTCAGGATATCGGCAGCCGGCAGGCTGTTCAGGAAACTGTGGATCGATGAACTCCCTATGTTTATAAACCTCATGAAAGGGGAACTCAAAATTGTTGGGGTTCGGCCGCTGAGCCAGCATTATTTCAGTCTCTATACCGAAGAATTAAAGCATAAACGGCTATTGTATAAACCCGGACTCATTCCTCCGTTTTATGCTGACCTGCCAAAAACCCTGGAGGAGATCATGGACTCAGAGAGAAGATATCTCGATGCGTATGCGAAAAAACCGATCAGGACGGATCTGAGATATTTTTTCAAATCAATGAGGAACATCTTGTTCAGGCATGCGCGCAGTAAATAGCCATCCCCGGATGTAACTTCCCGGCGGGGTCAGGATTTTTTCGGCTTGCAGATGACTTCTGCCCAGATGAGCCAGAGAACAAAAATGGCGATATAAAATATGATCCGAAGCAGGTCGTTGTGGGCAAAATCGATGAACCACTGCGGGGCCCTGAAGTTCATGAACACTGCAAGAAGAAGGATCCTGAACAGGTTTGTCAGGTAGACAACCACCGCGCCAAATGGAATATACCACAATTTATGTTTCCATGGCCCGGGATAAAAGACCATAAGCAACACAAACTGGCTGATCTGTTTCAGGCTGGTACATCCCTCCCCGATCGAAATCCCCCACCCGTTTTGCAGCCAGATCGTCTGCCCGTCGATTGTTGCCGATATGCCCAAAATGTGAATGATTGCCCATTTTGACTGGGTAAGTACCACCCCGATCATAAAATTAAAGGCATTGTCCATGAACCCGGCAATCGGGAAATACGCAAGGCGGATCGACCAGAATTTCCAGAAAATATGAATAACAACTGTCAGCAGAATAAAGATCAGTATCCCTCTCAGCGACTTAACTTTTTCCATCTTTACAAACGCCGATAGCTTCCTGTAACTTTCTGTTATATACTGTTTCATCTACGTTTTAATTGTTATTGTTTATTAATTGCAAAATTAACATTTTTCTCCTGCAACACCGCACTTTACGAAGGTGTCACAAACCGACCCTGAATCCAAGAAAAACCGAGTACGTTTTTCCTTGAAATACTAACGGGGCATATTTAACATCACCCTGTGAAAACCTGGCGGATAATCCCCCATGCAGGGTAAGCCTTGGAAACAGCATGTAACTGCCATTCAGTTGAACCTGGCTTGCCTTGTACGTGATTTGACCAAGAAACGGCAACAGGTAGTTATTCAGCCATTTGATATGCGTATAATCCTGACCATGGCGGATAACCTGGTACTCAGCCGAAAGGCGTAACCGGTATGCCGGCTTGAAAACCAGGCGAAAAAACAGTTCATCGGAATTATCCCGAAGGTAGCTTCCCAGGCAATATCCCGACGAATAATAATCGGTAGGCGTTACATAATGCTGGTATGTAAGGGGATTGCTCCTGGTATATTCGCCGGCAAGGGAAATATTCTTCCAGGGCCATCCCGCAACCAAAAACCCGGCCTTTGAGCAGATCTCGTTATGCTGGCCCTTCTTAAACAGAACACTCATCTTCAGGTCATCAATAAAGATTGAGGAATACATTGTGAGATGATTTACCGGCCGGTAGTTCACGTTCAGGAACAACTGGTTGTTCTGGCCGCTTTCAACGCTCAGGTTGCTCAGGGTCTGGTCAATGGATTTATAGAAGAAAAAAGGAATCAGGAAAGCCGGGTTGATGTTTCTTTCGCTGTATATCACTGAATTCCCGATTGTGATCTGCAGGCACTTCCATGGCGTCAGCGTGGTGATGTTCCCGATAAAATACTTCCTTGCGCGGTCGCCTTCAGGCGTTTGCCGTTCAAGGTAGAGGCTGTCGAGGTAAACCGACCTGAGCAAACCGGCAATATACCTGAATTCAATCCATTTTGCCGGTGTCAGGTGCAGTTGGATAAACGGAAAAGCAGGTGCATGGCCCGACAGTATATTGGAACCGTGTTGGGCATCGCCCCACACCGGCCGGTCCCTGTAGATGCCAAAATCGCCCCAGTTCCAGGCAACACTTATCCCTCCCCTCCATTCAGTATTCGCAACCGAACCGTTTTTCAGCATTGTCCAGGCATTACCCTCCTCCATGGTAAGAAAGGATTTATCTGACAGGGCTTCGCTTTCCCAGGTCCGACAAACACGGGCATAGAAGCCAAAATGCCTGCCCAGGTAGCCGGATACGGTCCCTCCCCCGCTTATCTCCCACACATGCCCGTTATTATTGACCAGGATCCTGCCTCCCAGTTCCGGGCTGACGGCAATCTTCAAAATTTTTCCTGTATACCGGTAGCTTAACGGATCAAAAGAAATCCGGCTGCCTCCATGTTGCTTTGGCAGGGAACTGTCCGCAAGGGAAAAAGACAGGCCCCATCCCGGTTTCTCACCGTGCTGGCTGAGTATTCCGGCTTTGCTGTTCAACAGGTTCAGCTCAGGCGAATAGTCCCGGAGGTAAAAGTCGACCTCCCTGCTGATCCTGCTGTTGGCTCCAGCCAGGGTGTTGCCTGCAAGAAAATGCCCGGCCTCCGCAAGTTTTCCCGCAATATAGATTCGTGAATAGGGCTTAACCACGGAGTTAAGGGTAATCACCCTGAGGCTGGCAAGTTCGTCGAGCAGTTCGTAAACCCCATTGTTTGTTGCCGGGTTGAACACCACCTGCGCCTGCACTAAAACACAGGCGAACTGGCAGACCAGCAACAGTAAAAACGAAGTTTGCTTTATATATCTTGTCAACAACATACTTTAAAAATCAGGTCATTGTGTAAAGTTCCATCACATCCGGAACTTCACCAGGTAATCAATTTATTTTCAAAATCCGATATTAATTCCCAATGAAACGGTGTTGGTCCTGCCGGCCAGAAAATCAGGCTGGTAATAGGCATCCACCGAATTGTTTGAATTTACGTACCGGACCAGAAAAAAGCCATTGGAGACAAACTCATACTTCAGCGAAACCTCCAGTGCGTGACCCTGCCATGCAAGGTTTTTTATAAACGGCACCTGATAAACGGAATTCCCGGCACCAGACAGGTATGGCGGTTCATCACCATGCTTCGCAACCGTATAGGATGTGCTGACCTGCAGCCCCCTGACCGGATGGAATGACAGGGACAAAAAAATCTCCTGCGAATTCCCCCTCAGGTAATTTCCCATGGAATAGCCGTTCGATGCAAATGTGGTCGTGGACAGAAAATGATCGTATGTCATGGGTGTGGTATGGGTATATTCAGCTGTTACCGACAGGTTCTGAACAGGGAAATTGCTCAGGCGCGCTCCGGCTTTGAAACTTGTAAAATTATACTGGTCTTTTGCGGTAAACCGCGACAGTTTCCAGTCATCGAGAAAGATGGACATAAAAAGATGCAAATGCCTGATTTGCCTGCTTGAAAAATTAAAAAAAAGTTGCGGGTTGGAACCCGAATTATTAGTCAGGCTGGTTTTTGTGGCATGCAACGTATTAAAAAAGAAGAACGGCACCAGGTAGACCGGGTTAACACGGGCATCGCTGTATATCACTGAATTTCCGACCGAAAGGTATAATCCGCGCCAGGGTATGAAGGTAATCATCGAGGCAGCGATATACTTATTATAAGAAACCTGCCGGTAAAAATCCGGGGTTTGGTATGAACGGCTGCTGTCGGTAACATTCGAATTAAGCCAGCCATACATATAATTAAAATCGAACCATTTAACCGGGTTGAGATGTACCATGAGATAGGGAAATGCCGGCGCTTTTCCTGAGATGATGTTGGCGCCATGATAATTGTCGCCCCAGGCTATGTGATCAACCATAATGCCAACAGAACCCCATTTTACCGAAGCGTTCACCCCGCCTCTCATCTCGCTGAAATAGACAGCCCCGCTGAGCGAGTATTTATAAACGGCTCCCTGCTGTGTGGTAAAATATTCAGTTGTGGACATCGGAACGCTTTCATTGTTGTCGCGCAGGTTGGCATAGAAGCCGAAGTTCTTCCCGACGTAGCCGAACACGCTCCCCCCCCACCAACGGTGGTATTCCGAAGCATGTTCATTGGTCATCCAATTAAACCCCAGGATTGGCCGGATGGAGAGCGTGAAAAGCGAATCCCGGTAATGGAATCCAATGGGATTAAGGGCAACAGCCATGTCGCGTTGTTTCAGGGCAAGGAAGCCTAGTTTGTACCTGTAATTATCGGCCAAACGCAATGAATCTCCATGGTCATGACGGGCGACTTTCTCAAACTGGTAATCCTGGAGATAAAAATTCAGCTCTTTCCTCTGCCTTTTGTTAAGCCGGGGGGCCTTGCCGCCCGGATTGGCGGCTGCCAGGTCGTCTGCAGCAAGGGCTTCACGCAGTTTCTCAGCAATACATGCCCTCGAAAAAGGCTTTACAGCCGAATTCAGCGTGATGACCTTCATGTTTGCCAGTTCATCCAGGAATTCATAAACGGATGCATTGTTGATATCTTCATACACCACCTGCCCCCGAACTGTCCCGGAAACCAGCAACAAAATAAAAAAAAGGAATTTTTTCAGCATACTAACCCATGAGCCGCCAAAAGTACCAAAATTTCCCCACCCCTCAGCAATTTCACCATTTCACTACCTCGCTACCTCCCTACCTCCTAACTCTTCGTCACCTCCAATCCCCTCATCGACAATTCCCAGTCAACAAACCTTGCAGACTGATTTGGCGGCTGATCTTTCAGGGTTTTCCGAATGTGAAATGCGGCGTCCCGGTCTTTGGCAAAAATCAGGAGATACCCGCCTCCGCCGGCTCCAAGCAGTTTAAAAGAATCGGTGTAGTCCCTGATCTTTTCCAGGATGGCGGCAACCTCCGGCGGATTGGTGCCGCCATCAAGCCGTTGGTTGAGTTCCCACGAACCGCGGACGGCTTCCGCCAGACCGTTCCAGTCGTGATGCCGGATGGCGTCGCAGGTGTTCAGGGCGTGATATTTCATGTCCGACAGTGTTGCCAGGTGTTTTGACGAGTTGAGGAACATCCCCTTGACAATATCGGCAAGAATGCCCTTTGCCACACGGGTGATTCCCGTATAATATAGCAACATCAGCTCTTTTGTATCGGCACCGGTGAACAGGTGATCAGGCATCCAGCTGATTCCCGGCTTTTGTATTAACCCGGGGGTGCTTTCAATCAGTTTCACCCCTTTGAAAATCCCGCCGATCTGGTCCTGCCACCCACCTCCGGTGGTGAGCAATTGCTCCAGCAGGAGCGTGCGGTATGCCGTTTCATGGCGATCCCATCCAAGCGAACAGAAATCCGACAGCCCTCCCAGCAGGGTTGCAGCCAGGATCGAGCTGGTACCCAGCCCACTGCCCTTTGGAACAGCTACCATCAGCGAAATATCAAATCCCCCGCCAAACGCCGACAGCTGATCTTTAAGTTCAGCATAAGTCTGGGAAGAAAAACCGGGATAAAAGCCCGCGAGCATCAATGCAGCCCTGGGGATGGAAAACGCTGAACCAACTTTCGACACACCGGCAATGTCATCGTAGGTACGGATAACCTCACTTACGCCCAGGTCGATCGAATGTATCACGATCTCATACCGGGTGGTTGGCCTTATGAACACCTGAACAGGCGGCTGACCATTCAGCTCAACAGCCATGTTCACGACCTTTCCACCGTAAATTATACAATACGGCGGCGTATCGGTCCAGCCGCCGGCAAGGTCAAGACGCAACGGTGAACGGGCATAGAGGATCTGGTCGTGATATACTTCAAGTACAGGGTTTACCAGGTGAGCCCGCAAATTTCCGACCATTCCCTCCCTGAGAGCGGCAAAGGCTTCTTTTTCCATGGTTTGAGCCCCTTTGTGCGACTGCTTACCAAGGTACGCTGCCCTGAACATCAGGTCGTGAATACGGGTCATGGAACCGACAGTTATGTCGGGCGGAGGGGGAAGCGGCAGCCTGTTGTGCCGGAAAAGCGTGGCCAGATGGTCGAGGTCGAGCTGGTAGAAAACACTTTGCCGCGAGTTAAGAGCAAGCGCTGCAACCGACCTACGCAGGTTGATTTTGCGCTGGTTGATCAGCCGGGTGTGATTGGCGTGGATGATGATATCATGGGAAGAGTAGCGTTGGCATGACATCCATGCGGATTTGAATGAAATGGCATCCTGGTCGCTGCCGGCACAGGAAGGATCAAGGAGCCGGGCAATGAATTTCTCATCCAACTCACTTTCATCCAGAACCGGAAACAGCGGGCATTCATAAATGTCTTTGCCTGAAAAACCGGCAGTGTCAGCATCAGTAAACCCCCGCTCATGAAACCAGCCAGTGGCAGGCTTGTTCATCCAGCAGGTTGCGTTATCCGGCCACCTGCCTTTGAATGTGTCATGTATGCCATATGGCCTGATGCACCATTTCCGGTAACCCACGGGAATAAAGTCGAGGCATATCCCGGCCGGCACATGGAGGTGCCAGTCATTGTCGGGAACCCCCGTGATAATATGATGGTGGTGCAGCGTCCAGCCCCGGGGCACGGATGCGTTCTCAATCCAGACAGAGGAATGGCTCGCATCAAACTGGATGCCTGTCTCTGCATTCTGTACGAAGATTTCGGGGGTCGGTTTGATCTTTTTATGCCAGATCTCCCGCTGGTCGAGGACCCTGTCGTGGAGTTTCCTGGTTGATTGCAGTAGATCAGCATTACTGCCAAAATGGTAGAATTCGGCGTGGTCGAGGGGGATGATCCTGACCGAAATATCCGTTGATTTCCCGGGAGCCGATCCAAGCTGACTGCCAAAATCCGTATAGAGATCATAGGTGTCGGGCACTACCTGTCTGAACTTCCGGAATTCAACATCCCAACCCGTTTCGCGGAACAAAAAGTCAACCGCCTTGTCTGAAAGCAGCCAGATGCCCGCATCCAGCAGGTACATTGCATTTTCGGTGAGCGCCTGCAGCTCGCCTGCCCCGGGTTTTTGCAACATGTACGCCAGCCGCGTCGGGTCGCTTGCAGGTACAACGAATACGCCATGTTTTGAAGCGATTTCCGGCTGTGTCCATAGCCCGATACATACCACATCGGCAACAGGGACAGCTTCGCTGAAAACATCGGTCCAAACCAGGGCATCTCCACTCACAACCAGGGTGTTTTGCCCGGCGGGTGCGCGGTCGAGTATCTTCATGAGCAACGGCAATTGCAGGTCCAGCAGGCTCTGGTCGATCCGCTGCCCCCGGCCCCATTTGAATACAGGTACCGGGATGAAACTTTTCCCGGTAGGGGCATATGCAGGTAGCCGGCGGCTCTGGCCATCGGAATGGATGATGATGCGTTTTACGATTCCGGGTGCCCCGGAAGCGAGCCAGAGAACATTCACCGTTCCTCCGCCTGAGCCGAGTTTGCGGTCTTCCGGGTCGGAATAAACACCGGTGACCGATGGAATCTCCCTGATGTGTTGTTTAACATAGCCTGCAAATGGCGGTGGCAGGGTAAGAAGAATATCCATAACAGGGTGTTTATTGTTATCCATCTTCAAAATTAGATTTATTTTTCTTTCTTTTGCGGATGAAAAGCTGAACCGATGGAACAAATAAAAAGATTTTGCCTGACCCTGGATCTCAGGGAAGACCCTGACCTGGTGAGGGAATACATCCACTGGCACGCCAGGGAAAACATCTGGCCCGAAATTCCTGCCGGGATTAAAGCGGCGGGTATCCTCAACATGGAGATCTACCGATTGGAAACCCGGCTGTTTATGATCATCGAAGCCAGTCCTGCCTTCGATTTTGACCGGGATATGGAACGGCTTGCCTCCTTCCCCCGCCAGCAGGAATGGGAAGCATTTGTTTCCCGGTTCCAGAAATCGCAGCCGGGTAGTAAATCTTCGGAGAAATGGAAACTCATGGATCAGATCTTCGCTCTGTAAACGGTATTCCACCTTTCTTTCCGGGGAGTAATAACATACCTGCCACCGCCTTCCTGCATTTAGCCATGCACATTCAGCCCTGAAAGGGCGTTATCTGTGAACGAGGGAGTGTAGCCCCTCGTTCACCGTAATCTACTCCCTACTAAGCCCTGAAAGGGCGTTATCTGTGAACGAGGGAGTGTAGCCCCTCGTTCACCGTAATCTACTCCCTACTAAGCCCTGAAAGGGCGTAATCGACCAAATCTGGCACGGGTTAATGACCGGAGCCTGGAATCTGGTATTAAGTGCACGCGGCAGGTGGTTAATAATTACGCCCTTTCAGGGCTTGAGGCAGCTGGCTGGCCCTCATCGACGGGCTTCGCCCGTCGTGGGCTGAGAGCGCCCTTTCAGGGCTTACTTTGGCATAGCTGAGAATCTTGTTCTTCGTAGGCAGATAGCGCCCTTTCAGGGCTTACTTTGGCATGGCTGAGAATTTTGTTCTTCGCAGGTATAAAACGCCCTTGCAGGGCTGTTCCGGCCAGGGTCGGTGCCGTAACTCCAATTTCGAACTGTGCAGTTTATTTCTGCCTGTATCCCGATAATCCGAAGTACAGCACGAAACCGAAGCAGAACAACGGAATCGAAAACCCCCATTGCATGGCAGAATGGTCGGCAATGTAACCCATCAGCATCGGGCAGAGGGCGCCCCCCACGATGGCCATGACCAGGAATGACGATGCTTTTTTTGTCAGCGTGCCGAGATCCTTGAGGCCAAGCACGAAGATGGTCGGGAACATAATCGACATGAAGAAATAGGTGATGAAAAGTGCTGATACGGAAACCCATCCAAACCCGCCAATCACCGTCAGCATCATGATCAGGCAAATCGCAGCATAGACTGACAACAGCTTGTGAGGCTGAAAGGAGCGCATCAGGAAACTGCCCGACAACCGGCCTGCCCAAAACAAGCCCATGCCTCCGAACGAAAGGATGATCGCCGCCTGCTCATTGCTGATACCTGAAATTGTTTCGGTGGTATAGTTGATAAAAAAACTGTTAATTCCGGTCTGTGCAGCGACATAGAAAAACTGCGCTGCAACAGCCAGCATAAAATGCGGATGTTTCAACAGATCACTGTATTTCCCTTCGCCGCTCTCCGCTCCCTGTTCCTCCCGGATCTCGGGCAGCGGCGTGCGAAAAAAGAACAAGGCCACCAGCAGCACCACGCCCCCCACCCCAAGGTAAGGCCACGAAATGGAGGTGAAGGGATTTTCACCCGACGATTGCAATCCGAAAATGATCAATCCGCCGATCAGTGGTCCGAAGATCCAACCCAGCCCGTTGAACGATTGCGCTAAATTCAGTCTTCGCCCGGCGCTCTCTTTGGGACCTAGCACTGAAACATAAGGATTGGCAGCCGTTTCAAGGAATGCCAGCCCGAAGGCGATGATCAGCAGGGCGGCCAGAAAGGGCCAGAATGACTGAGACGCCGCCGCCGGATAGAAGAGAAAGGCCCCCGCGGCATATAATAACAGGCCCAGGATGATCCCTTTCCTGTAACCGAACCTGCTCATAAAATACCCTGCAGGCAGCGCGGCCAGGAAATAGCCTCCATATACCGAAAACTGGACCAGCCCCGATTCGGCGCGGGTAACATGAAGCAAAACCTGGAAGTGTTTGTTTAGTACATCAAGCAGCCCATGGGCAAAGCCCCAAAGGAAAAAGAGGGACGTCAACAAAATAAACGGTATCAGATAGTTACGACCATCAGGATTTTTCAGCAGGGATGATTTTGGCATAGAAAGCGATTTAGCCCGTGAAGATAATAAAATGCCGGCAAAAAGATATCCGCAATAATATTTGTGCGTTATCTGAATCCGGACTAAATTTACATCGTCAATCGGAAATCACAGGTTGTAATAAACAAACTCAATGGAACCGGATAAATATCAAGAAGAAGGGCTGTACCAGAATTACCTGAACCTGAAAAAAATCCTTGACGCAGGATTGGCAAACGCTGATAAATCCGCCGAGCTGCGCGAGGCAAAAGGTTACCTGATCGAGGTTCAGAACCACTTCAAAGGGTTACAATTGCGCAGGGAGGACCGTGAAGAACTGTACAACAGGCTACAGGAGGCTTTCGCCATTGTCAACAAGAAAATCGACGACGAACGTCTTGATTTTGAACTGACAGCCCTGTCAAATTATGCCGATATAAAATCGGAGGTTGACAAAGCAGCCGGTATGGCGTCGCATTCGGAAAACACGCGGGAAGCATGGGATTTCCTGCTCACGGTTCAGACCAGGATAAAAGGTGCAAAGCTCTTCAGGGAACAGCGGGATGAATTGTACGGGAAACTCCAGGCAGCGTTTGAAATGATAAAAACCAAGCGGGAGGAAGAACGTCATGTTTTTGAGCAGGAGGCGCAACAAAACTACACCCGGTTGAAAGCCCTGGTTGAAAAAGGGCTGATCCAGGCGGAAGAGACGCATGAATACAAAGAAACAAGAGAGTTCCTTAAAAAGATACAATCGGAATTCAAGGGGATAAAACTGGTCAGGGAACAGCGCGAGGAACTCTATTCCAGGCTGCAAACCGCTTTTGACATCCTCGGGAAAAGGCTTGATGAATTTTTCCGGTATAAAAAGAAAAACTGGGAAGTGAAGATGCAATTCACACTCTCGCGGTTGGCGGCCGATATTTTTGAACTCCAGGAGACGCTCAGGAAAGAACAGGCCTATCTCGCCGAACTGGAAGATCACCTGGAGATCATTGGTTCCTCAGGCAAGGATAAGGATGCCCTGGTCGGGCTGGAGTCAAGGATAACCTCCACGCAACGCAGCATCGAACGGAAACGGCAGCAGATCCTCGATCTGGAGATTGAAAAGGACGAGTTGAAAAACAGACTTGAGGAGCCGGAAAACGAATGATAGAAAAACGAAAATTTATTTATGGTCGAACATAGCTCGCATAAATCCTCTGACAGGTCGCGTTCACGAAACAGATTTTTTCATTCAAAACTTTACCTGACCTACATATATCCTGCAATTTTTATTGTCGGGGCGATGCTGCTGGTAGTAGCCGCAAAATGGTGTCATGCCGACTTGAAAGCTGCCCTGGCGGGTGCAATGAGCGTCATTATCCTGACCATTACTAAAACCAGGAAAGAGCAGTTCGGACTCTTCCTGTCGATGGCCTGCCTGGTATTGATGATCATGGCAAACCTGTGGAACTGGGTGGATCACTATTTTGTTGCCCTATATTCCGGAAGCATGATAACAGAACCGACCATGTTCAGGAAAGGTTTAGGCGAAGGACTGATCATGGTCGTTGTGGTCTGGCTTTATCACAAATTATTGAAAAACCTGAACATGCACGTTACCAGCGAGTGGTTTGTCAGGAAATCGCAACTGAAATTTCTCAAGCTTCTCTTCTTTTTCCAGTTATTGCTGGTTTTTTTCTGGATTGCCGGTTTTGTCATTGACACCAGCAGGTCGGCAGGGCATTACGATTTGCAGGAAGCCACACTCACGGCCGGCATTATCGCATTGGTTGCCGCCTTACTCCCCGCGCTAATCTACATTTACCGGAATTCAGGCTCGCGTGCAAAACACAGGCATAACCGGCATCGTCACCGCCATCAGCATCACCGTCAGGAGAAATTGCCGAACTGATTTTTCATTTCTCAGAAATTCCACCGTTTGAATTGTTGAATTCATTACTTTTGCGTTACTGTTAAATAATTAACAAACTAACGCAACATGTCCAGAAGTACGTTGAAGGTCAGGGATCTTACCCTGCGTGACGGCCAGCAATCCCTCTTTGCTACCCGGATGACCCAGGAACAGGTCGACCGGGTTCTCCCCTTTTATAAAGATGCCAGGTTCTACGCCATGGAGGTATGGGGCGGCGCCGTACCCGATTCAATCATGCGGTACCTTTCAGAAAACCCATGGGTTCGCCTTGAAAAGATTAAAAGCGCCGTGGGTGAGGTCTCCAAACTAACAGCCCTGTCAAGAGGCCGTAACCTTTTCGGCTACAACCCATATCCTGAGGAAGTTATAGAAGGCTTTAACCGCCTTGCCGTGCAGTCGGGCATCGGGATCATGCGGATTTTCGACGCGCTCAACGACGTGGAAAACATGAAATCCACGATCAGGTACGTGCGGCAGAATGGCGGCATTGCCGATTGCGCCATCAGTTTTACCGTGGATCCTAAATTTTCGACCCGGCAGAAATTCCGCTCCTGGATCCACTTCAAGGCGCTGCCCCATGACATTTTCACCATCGACTATTTCGTTGAGAAGGCACGGCAGCTGGAAGCGCTCGGCGCCGATATGATCTCCATCAAAGACATGGCCGGTCTCATTACCCCCTCCCAAACCGGCAAACTGATCAGGCGGCTGAAAGCCGAAGTGCGCGTGCCCATCGACTTCCATACCCATTGCACCCCGGGTTTTGGCCTTGCCTCGGTGTTGTCGGCCATCGTAAATGGCGTCGATATCGTCGATACCAATATCTGGAATTTCGCGGGCGGTCCTGCTGCCCCAGCCTATGAGCTGATCCATATCTTCTGCGACAAACTGGGCATCGATACCGGCGTGAACCCCGAAGCCGTGGTGGCCATCGACAGGGAACTGAAGGTTATCAGGAAAGAACTGGCCGAATTCGACACCTGCACGGTCTTCCCGATCGATTTTGATTTCACGAAGGATACATTGCCGAAACACATCAACAAGCTGTTTGTAAAGGCGATCTACATGGCAAAGCACGACCGCGAAGAGGAATTGCTGGCGGCATGCCTTGAAATTGAAAAGTACTTTAACTTCCCCGAGCCCGACGAAGCAGTGAAAAAAGCTGAAATTCCCGGGGGCATGTATACCAACATGCACGCCCAGTTGAAACAGCTCAAGCTCGACCATCTCCTCCCCCGCGTGCTGGAACTTGTTCCGCTCGTCCGGATCAAATCGGGCTGCCCCCCGCTGGTAACCCCGACCAGCCAGATCGTCGGCGTGCAGGCCGTGAATTGCGTGATCGACGAAAACAAAGACCTTCCCTATTTCACCACCAAATCGATCCAGTTCGTCAACCTGGTGAAAGGCATTTATGGTAGAACCCCTATCCCCGTTGACCCCGATTTCAGGGAACAACTTACCGGTGTAAGGGAAGAAACCCCTTATGATACCAAAAACTACAAGAAGCAGGAAAATACCATTTTTGAAGAGTATGGCGATATGAAACTCGCCGACAACGAAAAAGATGAGCTCCTGCTGGAATTGTTCCCAACCGTAGCCCGCGACTTTCTCCAGAAATGTGTAGAAGAAAATTACACCGAGAACATCCACCAGATTGAGGAAGAAAAACGCCGCAAGGCACGCGAAGCACGCGAAGCATACGACCGCCTGAGTCCGCAGGAAAAACGCGACCGGCTGCTCGAAGGGCTTTACAGCTGGCACGAATTGTCTTTCCCGGAAGACGAGGATTTGGGGAGATCTTAGGACGTAGGACGTAGGACGTGGGACGTGGGTCCCTGAGCCTGTCGAAGTGACCCAAAGAACGTGGTTGATGAATAACTGAATTACCGGCACTTGCCGATATGCATGAGAAAACCTATCGAACTTTTTGATTGATTGGTATTTACAATTTGATTTTTTCCTATTTTTGTTTCGTTAATGAATTCACAAAACAACGAGGCATATGACATTCGAAGATTTCAGGAAAACGCACAAGTTACTGGCCCAGTACAAGTACACATGGGCCCCCATCGAAAAAGGATATAACAACCGTACAATTTACATCAACGCCGGCGACCGGACGATCAAAGAGAAACCGGTAAGCGCACAGATGAAGGAAAAATTCATCGGGGGCAAGGGATTTGATTTGCGGTTGCTTTGGGACGCCACCAAACCCGATACCCAGTGGAACGATCCCGACAACGAGATCGTGATTTCCGGCGGCCCGTGTTGCGGCATCACCCAGTATTCGGGCAGCGGCAAAGCGATCTGCTGCGCGATCAGTCCGCAAACCGACATCGTGGTTGACTCGAATGTGGGCGGCTTTTTTGGCCCTTTCCTGAAATTCTGCGGCTTCGACGCACTGGAAATCCAGGGAAAATCGGAGCAGGAGATCCTCATCCTGTTCGAAGAAGAGCGGGAAGTCATCGAGATTTATGAAGCCGGCGATCTGCCTTCCGACAGCCATGTGCTGGCCGAAGAGCTGCACGACATGATGGCCGTACCCGGCAATGAAAAAGACAAATACAATGTATCGGTGGTGTCGGCCGGAACCGCCGCCGAACATTCCCTGATCGGGATGCTGAACTTTAGTTTTTATGACATCAAACGTAAAAAAGTCAGGCTGAAACAGGCCGGCCGCGGCGGGATTGGCACCGTGCTGCGCGACAAGAAGATCAAAGCCGTGGTGGCCCATGTTAAAACCATCGGCGGGAACCGCAACAATGTGGTCAACATGGAAGCCATCCAGGAACGCGGCAGGAAGTTCAACAAGGAGATGCGCGAACTCGACGACAAACAGTGCGAGATGCGTTCCAAAGGCACCGCCCACCTCACGCACGTTATGAACGACTATGACCTGCTGCCGGTTCACAATTTCAAATTCGGCAGTCATCCCGACGCATACAAGATCAGGGGCGATGTGTGGAAATCCTTTTTCACGCAAAATGTTCCCGACGGATGCTGGGTCGGATGCAACATGGCTTGTGCCAAAGGCGTCGACAACTACGAACTCCGCTCAGGCCCTTACAAAGGCGATAAGGTGATCGTTGACGGACCCGAATATGAAACGACATCATCCCTCGGCTCGATTGCCGGCATTTTCAATCCCGACTTCACCATCGAAGCCAATTTCTATTGCGACACCTATGGAATATGCACCATCAGCTGGGGCACTATCCTCGGGTTTGTGATGGAATGTTACGAAAATGGCATCCTTAACGAGGAACGCACCGGCGGGCTGAAACTCAATTTCGGCAATGCCGACGCCGCGATGGACCTGCTTCACCTGGTATCCCGCGGCGAAGGATTCGGGCTGACCGCCGGGCAGGGTGTGCGCAAAATGAAAGCCCTGTTTGCTAAAAACGGCTGGGGCGATGCAGGTTTCATGCAGGATATCGGCATGGAAAACAAGGGGCTGGAGTATTCGCAATACGTATCCAAGGAGTCGCTGGCACAGCAGGGTGGCTACGCGATGACCAACAAGGGTCCGCAGCACGACGAAGCCTGGCTGATCTTTATGGACATGGTCAACAACCAGATCCCAACGTTTGAAAAGAAAGCCGAAGCACTCCACTATTTCCCCATGTTCCGTACCTGGTTCGGATTGGCCGGCTTCTGTAAGCTTCCATGGAACGATGTTGAACCTGAGGACAATGCCCAGACCGCCGAGCCTGCCAAGGTTCCCGAACACGTCGACAACTATGTGACCATTTTCAACGCCGTGACGGGTTCCAGCATCGACAAGCAGGAGATCATCCGCATGTCGGAACGGGTTTATAATTTCCAGCGCATTTTCAACATCCGCAGGGGCCGCGGACTGCGCATTCACGACGCCCAGCCTTACCGCGCCTGCGGACCGGTAACCAAAGAGGAGTATGAATCGCGCGCCGAACGGTACGACAAACAATTACTGGAACAGGTTAATTTCGACCCGGCTGGCAAATCAACCGAAGAGAAGATGAAAGCGCTGCGCGCTTACCGCGAAAACCGCTATGAACAGTTGCTCGACGCCGTATACGAACGCCGGGGCTGGAACAAAAACGGCGTGCCTAAAATTGAACACCTGGTAAAACTGGGGATGGACCTGCCGGAATTGCTGGAGGTGGTCACTCCGCTGCAGTAGTGAAATAGCGAGGTAGCGAAATAGCGAAATGGCAAAATTTGAAACTTTTGCCGTTTCGCTTTTTTTTTTTCATATTTGTATTTCTTTAAAATTATCGGAAATGATGCCTGTTGTTGCAGATAGGGAACTGGTCGCGTATTGCGGTTTGTACTGCGGTTCCTGCAAGAAACATATCTCCGGCGCGTGCCCCGGTTGCCATGAGAACAACAAAGCCTCCTGGTGCAAAATCCGGGCCTGCAATATTGAACACCATTATGCCAGTTGCGCCGATTGCACGGAGTTTAAAAACCCGATGGATTGCAAGAAGTTTAACAACTTTTTCTCCAAAGTATTTGCCCTGATCTTCAAGTCCGACCGGGCTGCCTGCATCGCAAAGATCAGGGAATCAGGATATGAGGAATTTGCAAAATACATGGCGGAGAACGGGCTCCAGTCAGTGCGAAAAAACTGACCTCCCGTAAATCATGGAAAACCTGATCAGGGGAACCGTAGAATTCCGCACGAACGATTTCGAGAAGCACAAGGAGCTTTTCAAACAGATCAGCGAATCGCAGTATCCTCACACCCTTTTCATCGGCTGTTCCGATTCCCGGGTAGTACCCAATTTCATCACCAGCACCCTTCCCGGCGAGATCTTCGTAATCAGGAATATCGCCAACATTGTCCCGGTTTACCAGGCTGCCGGCGACTACCTTGGGATCACTTCCGCCATCGAATATGCCGTTCAGGCGCTGCATGTCGACAATATCCTGGTTTGCGGGCACTCCAACTGCGGCGGATGTGCGGCCCTCTTTAAACCGGAGGAACAACTGACCCATATCCCGCATACCCGTAAATGGCTTGAACTTTCAAAAACAGTCAGGGACAGGGTACTTCAACTGCTCCCTTCGGATAATGATGCCGGGGCGAGGGAGTGGATGGCCGAACAGATGAATGTTGTTGAACAACTGCGGCACCTGCTCACCTACCCCTACATTGAACAACGTTACCGCGAGGGCACCCTCAACCTGATCGGCTGGCACTACATCATCGAAACAGGTGAAGTATTCGGCTATAACGGGGAAAAAGGTTTTTTTGAGCTGATAAACTGAAACAATACATGATCCCAAACCAGTGGTATGTCATCCTTGCTTCAACGGAAGTCAGGAAAAATAAAGTGATCGGAGTCAGGCGGATGAACAGGAACCTGGTGGTATGGCGCGACAGCCGGGGCCTCGTCGGGGTGGCTGATGACAAATGCCCGCACCGGGGGATTGCCCTGAGCAAGGGAAAAATGACCGGCGATCACCTGCAGTGCCCTTTTCATGGGTTTGAATACGACCGGTCGGGAGCCTGCCGGCTGATACCCGCCAACGGCAAAGCAGCACCAGTTCCTGAACATATCCGTGCGGCCACCTTCCCGGTCGCAGAGAAAAACGGGTTTATCTACATCTGGTACATGACTGATCCCGGCATTGAAAACACGCCGGCTGCTGCTGACCTCCCGCCTGTCCCCTGGTTTACCAACCTGGAAGACGACCTGGTGTGGAGCGGTTTCACAGATCACTGGAAAGCCCACTATTCAAGGGCGATCGAGAACCAGCTTGATGTGGTCCATGTGCCGTTTATCCACCATACTACCATCGGCAGAGGGATCGGACCCGTTGTGAATGGCCCCTATGTTGAAACCACTGAAAACACCATCTCCTTCTGGCCGTCCAACGCTCCCGATACCGGTCAGACACCAATCCCTTCTTCGAAAATGACCAAACCGGAAAGGGTATCCACCTACCTTACCTTTATCTTTCCCAACCTTTGGCAAAACCACATCATGGATTCCATGCGGATCGTGGTCGCCTTTGTTCCGGTGGATGATGAGAATACCATCTTCTACCTCCGCACATACCAGAAAATGGTCAAACTCCCGGTTTTGAAGGAACTCTATTTCGCATTCACCAGGCTCTTTAACATTATCGTCCTTAAGCAGGACCGGCGGGTGGTTGAAACCCACCAGCCCATGGCAAGCCGGTTAAAGATGGATGAAAACCTGATCCCGGGCGACTACCCGGTCATTCTCTACCGGAAAAAACGGGAGGAACTGAAAGAAAAAGCCGCCGCCGAAGCCTGATTTAGTGACACTTATCCACCTTCATGTAGGGATAGGTAAACTCCGTGGGCGGGATCAGCGTCTCCTTGATCGTGCGCGGGTTAGTCCAGCGCAAGAGGTTCAGGTGACTGCCCGATTTGTCGTTGGTCCCCGATCCGCGGGCGCCGCCGAATGGCTGCGCTCCTACCACCGCACCCGAAGGTTTATCGTTGAAGTAGAAATTCCCGGCAGCATATCGCAGGATGCGGCAGGCCTTGTTGATCGCCTCGCGGTCCTTTGAAAACACCGACCCGGTAAGCCCGTATGGCGACGTCTGGTCGCAGATGTGCAGGGTCTCCTCGAAATCCTTGTCCTTGTATACGTAAATCGTCATCACCGGCCCGAAGATCTCTTCCTCCATGGTTTTAAAATGGGGATTGGTGGTTTTGATCACCGTCGGCTGAACAAAATATCCCTTCGATTTATCGCCGGTACCGCCGAAAATCACCTCGGCATCGGCCGATTTCCTGGCATATTCAATATAACCCATGATGTTGTCGTACGAGGCTTCATCGATCACCGCGTTCATAAAATGGCTGAATTCACGGACATCGCCCAGGGTAATCTGGCCAACCATGTCGCCAACCCGCGATTTAACATCCGGCCACATCGATTCGGGGATGTAGGCTCGGGAAGCAGCCGAGCACTTCTGCCCCTGGTATTCAAAAGCGCCGCGGACAATGGCTACCGAAACCTCCTGCGGATCGGATGAGGGATGGACAAAGATGAAATCCTTCCCTCCCGTTTCGCCCACGATTCTGGGGTAAGAACGATAGGATGCCATGTTCTGGGCTGCCGTATGCCACAGGCTGTTGAAGGTATTGTTTGAACCGGTGAAGTGGATTCCGGTCATGTCGCGGTGCCCGAGCACCGTCTTCCCGATCAGGCTTCCCGCCCCCGGGATAAAATTGATGACGCCATCGGGCAGGCCGGCCTCCTGGAAAATCTTCATCAGGTAATAATTCGAAAGCAGCGAGGTGGTTGCCGGTTTCCACACGGAGGTATTCCCCATCAGGGCCGGGGCCATGTTCAGGTTCGAAGCAATCGCCGTGAAATTGAATGGGGTCACCGTGAAAACAAATCCTTCAAGCGGGCGGTATTCGATCCGGTTGATAATCCCGGGCTGCGAATGAGGCTGCTCCTTGTAAATCTCGGTGAGGAAATAGGCGTTGAAATTGAGAAAGTCGATGGTCTCGCAGGCAGCATCAATCTCGGCCTGGTACGCGCTCTTTCCCTGTCCAAGCATGGTGGCTGCATTCACCACCGAGCGGTATTTTTTCGAGATCAGTTCCGCCGCCTTCAGCGTGATCGAAACCCTGTCGACCCACGGAAATGACTCCCACTCCCTGTGCGCCCTCAACGCAGCCTCCATGGCCATCCTGATCTCCGGCTCACCCGCCTTGTGATAATTGGCAAGCACATGCTGGTGGTCGTGCGGCATGACCACTTTCCCGGTATTACCCGTACGGATTTCCTTGCCGCCAATGATCAGCGGAATGTCAAGCACCTCTGAGCTCATCCTGTCAAGTTCGGCATTCAGTGATTTGCGCTCCTTGCATCCGGGGGCATAGCTCAGCGTATGCTCGTTCTGCGGACGCTCAATATTAAATATGGCATTGTTCATATATCAGAATTTTAGTCAGCAAAATTAAGGATAAAAGCGATATGTTATATTTTGCATATCGGTCGTAAAATTTATGTTGCAAAGGTACGATTTTATTTAGAATCATTCTAAGTTAAATTCTGCCCGGCAAGTTCCTGTTTCCTGTTTTTGAGGAAAAACGCAAGAACAACGAGTGAAGCAGAGAGGAAGGTCATGACAAGGAAGGCAAAGCCAAAGCCTTTGGCTGACCCCGGGGTGGCGGCCGAAATGGCGCCCACCAGTGCCGCGCCTGTGAGCTGGCCAATGGATACAAAAATAACGAGAATCCCCTGGGTGGAGGCCCGTTCAATGGCCGAAACTTCGTTGAGCATGATGTAGTTCAGCGAAGCGCGCATGGCCAGGCCGAACCCAAGGCATGCTTCGGCAGCATAGTAGAGTAGGATGTTCGCTGAAAGCAGGCTGAGCAAAAACAGAGCGACGGAAGCGATGAGCAGCCCGGTGATGATGATGATCTTCGAGCCGATCTTATCTACCAGTCGGCCATTTACCGGCGAACCGATCGCGGTGGCAATGACAACCGGCAGCAACATGAAACTGGCCTTTGACGGTTCCACGCCAAACAGGGCGACTGCCATCTTTGGGAGGAAAACAATGCCCGACTGGAAAAGCCCCAGTCCGAAGGCAATAAACCCGACGATCCTAACCTGCCGTGATTTGAAAAGTCTGACATTGAGCACAGGTTCTTTCGAACGGGTTTCAAGCATCAGCAATACAGGAGTCAGCAACACCGTTAGAGCGATGAATGGCAAAACCGACCAGGAGGAGAGGCTGTCGCCGATATGATGGGTATCGATGTTATTCAGGGCAAGTGTAAAACTTGTAAGGATGATGGCCATCAGGATGATGCCAGTCCAGTCAATATCAGGCACTTTTTCAAGCCGGTTCGACGGCAGCAGCCTTGCCGCGAAGATCATGAGCATGATGGCAATCGGCAGGTTGATCAGGAACAGCACGTTCCATTCGAAATACATGAGCACGATCCCCGCCATGAAGGGGCCCAGCATAAAGGCCAGTCCGAACACCGCACCGATCATCCCCAGTGCCCGGCCACGCTTTTCGATCGGGAAAATATCGCCGATGGTAGCTGAAGCGACCGGGAAGATGCCGCTTGATCCGAATCCCTGAATAGCACGGCCGATCAGCAGCATCGTGGTGTCGTGCGAAAGAGCAACTACGAGTGAACCCATACCGAAAATGGCTACTGCCAGAATATAGACCCATCGCCGGCCATAGGCATCCGACATTTTGGCCATGAGTGAGATCCCGACGAGGTTGAACAGCACATAGATTGAAAAAATCCAACTCAGGTCGCGCGCTTCGACGTGCAGCGCCTTTTCAATGGAAGGAATGGCGGGCCCGACAATGGAAATATCCAGCGCACCCATAAGTACCCCGATGAAAAGGAGGATGAGGATGGCTGTGGAATGTTTATTCTGGGACATAAGTTAAATGGTAAAATGGTAAAATGGTAAAATGGTGAAATGGTGAAATGGTGAAATGGTGAAATGGTTAAATGGTGAAATGGTAAAATGGTTAAATGGTGAAATGGTGAAATGGTAAACGGGTGAACGGGAATGCCTGCAAAATTAATCATTTTAATGGGTTCGGGGAAATAATGGATAGGCCGGTTTTTGCATATCGGTAAAAATCTTAAGTTTGCAGTATAATTGAGGATTATGGAAACGAAGTTCACCAAAAAGCTTTCGGATGTGCAGCTCCACTATAAGATATGGATGTCGGATGACCGGGAGACGGGCATTATGGGTGATGGCAAATGGAAAATGCTCAAGCTGATCGAGGAAAAAGGATCGATGAAGGCTGCCTGCGACGAACTGGGTTATACCTATCGCCGGACCTGGGGAAACCTCAAGAAAATCGAGAAATTCTTTGGGTTCCCGCTCCTGGAAAAGCAGCGCGGCGGCAGTGAGGGCGGGCATACAGCGCTGACCGAAGAGGGAAAACGTCTTGTTAGGGCTTTCGATGCATTCCATAAAACCGTTGACGCCCATATTCAGCAGGGGTTTGAAACATTTATCAGGGAATTGAACAACCAGCAGTAAAACCAATCGCATTATGAAAAAACTGTGCTTTAGTTTATCTTTTATCCTGTTAATTTGCATATGCTGTTTTGCCCAAAAGCCACAGCCGGTTTCAGGCGACCTGGTGATCTTTCATGCCGGCAGTCTTTCGGTTCCGATGAAGGACATTGCTGCTGCATTTAAAAAGCTGCATCCAGAGGTCAATATCCTGATGGAATCGGCCGGCAGTGTTGAAAGCGCCAGAAAAATCACGGAACTCAACAAACCGTGCGACATCATGGCCTCCGCCGATTACAAAGTGATCGACAACATGCTGATTCCCAAATTTGCGGACTGGAACATCAAATTCGTTTCCAACGAGATGTGCATCGTTTACAGTGAAAAATCGCGTTACGCCGGTCAGATCAATGACAAGAACTGGTTTGACATCCTGCTTAAAAAGGATGTTGCCTTCGGCCGTGCAGATCCGAACACCGATCCCTGCGGCTACCGTTCCCTGATGACCCTGCAACTAGCCGAAAAATATTACAGGAAACCCGGTCTCGCGAAAATGGTGACCGATAAGGATCAGAACTACATGCGGCCCAAAGAGGTCGACCTGTTGGCGGTTCTTGAATCTCAATCGGTCGATTATATTTTTCTTTACAAATCGGTGGCAATCCAGCATAACCTGAAATACCTGGTACTGCCATCCGAAATAAACCTGAAGGATCCGAAACTCACCGATCTTTACAACACCGCCATTGTTCCCATCAACGGCAAGGAACCGGGACAGAAGGTGATGATGAAGGGAGAACCCATGATTTACGGGATCACCATGTTAAATAACGCCCCCAACAAACCTGCCGCGCTCGCCTTTTTGAAATTCCTGCTTTCGAAGGAGCAAGGGATCCGGATCCTGGAGAATGACGGGCAACCATCGGTAATCCCGCAGCAAAACCCGAATTACGACAAAATACCTGCCGAACTGAGGCCATTCATTAAAAAGCAGCAATAACCGGACCGCCCCCTTGAATCGCAAAATCCACACTATCCCATTGCCCGGAGCCTGGCATTCGCTGGCTCCGACAGTAATTTTTAATTTTTAATTTTTAATTAATTTGATCTCCCGCTTCTCCGCCATCCACCTGACCTTCCTCCTCCTGGGTTCCCTGATCCTGCTATTCATCGTGGCACCCCTGGCGGGAATGTTTCTGAATACAACGCCATTACAGGTTTTCGAGACGGCCCGTGAAGCGGAAGTAAGGGACAGCATCTGGCTTACAATTTACACATCGCTGGCAGGGACCCTGGTGTTTTCGGTAGCGGCCATCCCGCTGGCCTACATCCTGGCCAGGAAACAATTCCCGATGAAAAAGATCGTGACCGGCATTATCGACCTGCCGGTGGTCATTCCGCATTCGGCGGCAGGTATCGCCCTGCTTGGTTTTGTTTCGCGCGAATCGGCCCTTGGAAAGGCGGGTTCGGTCGTTGGGCTCGACTTCGTAGGCCATCCTGCCGGCATTGCCATCGCCATGGCATTTGTCAGCATCCCGTTTCTAATCAATGCCGCGCGCGATGGTTTTTCAGGCGTGCCGGTGCGGCTTGAAAAAGCAGCACTTACTTTGGGAGCATCGCCCTTCCGGGTATTTTTTACCATCTCCTTGCCGCTCGCCTGGCGGAACATCCTTTCCGGACTGATCCTGATGTTTGCCCGCGGGATGAGCGAATTCGGGGCCGTGATCGTGGTGGCTTACCACCCGATGATCACCCCGGTGCTGATCTATGAACGGTTCGGATCTTTCGGACTGAAGTATGCACGGCCGGTGGCGGTTTTGTTCATCCTGATCTCGCTGGCTTTGTTTGTAGTGCTGAGGTGGGTAGCGAAGGAAAAGAGTAGTGAGGTGGCGAGGTAGCGACGTAGCGAAATTTGGAAATGGTGAAATGGTGAAATGGTGAAATCGTGAAATGATGTTAGAGGTTAGGAGGGTTTCGAAAAGTTTGGGGAGTTTCAGCCTGAGGGATGTATCTTTTTCGGTTGAAAAGGGGGACTATTTTATCCTGTTGGGTGAATCGGGTGCGGGGAAATCGGTGGTGCTTGAAACCATTGCCGGGCTGATGGTTCCCGATTCCGGGACGATTCATTATAATGGCCGGGATATTACACGGGAGAAGATCCAGAACCGCCGGATCGGGCTGGTTTTCCAGGATCATGCCGCCTTTCCTCATCTAACCGTGGCGGAAAACCTCTCTTATGCCCTCTATGGTGCGCTCATCAGCAAATCAGAAAAAGATGAAAGGGTTAAAGCCATCGCCGGCGAACTGGGCATCGGCGAACTGTTGGCCCGCAAGCCGGGCTCCCTGTCCGGCGGAGAACTTCAGCGTATGGTGCTGGGACGCACACTCATCCAGAAACCGGGCATCCTGCTCCTTGACGAACCGCTCTCCTCGCTCGACACAAGGCTGAGAAGCGACCTCCGCACGCTGCTGCGTTCCCTGCACAGGAACGGACAAACGATCCTGCATGTCACCCACGATTATGAAGAGGCCCTTACGCTGGGAACCCGTGTGGCGGTTATTCATCAGGGTTCGATCATCCAGTCGGGGACCCCTTCGGAAGTGTTTCAAAGGCCGGCATCGGAATTCGTGGCGCATTTTGTGGGCGTGAAAAATTATTTCCCGGCTAAACTCGAAACTTCAAACAACACCTCCTACGCTTTCACGGACAACAATTTCGCCGTTCGCATCGTTACTGATATCCCCTCCGGCGAGGGCTTCGTTCTGATCAGGGGGGAGGATATCCTGTTATCGGACACCCCGGTTGAAACCAGCGCCACCAATAATTTCCAGGGAACTGTCCTTGAGATTATTAACAACGCGTATGGAACCGACGTGATCATCGATGCGGGTATTGAACTGCATGCACTGGTAACACCTGATTCGGTTGAAAAACTCGGCCTTAGGGCCGGCAAGACCTGCTGGGTGCATTTTAAGGCAACGGCGGTGAAGTTTATTAAAAGGTAGCGAGGTGGCGAGGTGGCGAAATGGTGAGATCGTTAAATCGTGAAATCGTGAAATAAATTCGTCATTTGTCATTCGTAAATCGTAATTCAAAAATCGTAAATCGTAAATCGCAAATTCCCATGGTCGCATTTGAGGAAGCACTAAACACCGTATTGACGCAGGATTTCGGATCGCCGGGGTGCGAAAGGGTTGGATTGTCCGATTGTGCAGGGAGGATACTGGCTGAAGATATTTTCTCGGATATGGATATGCCACCGTTCGATAAATCTGCGGTTGACGGGTATGCATGTCGAATAGCGGATGTCAACTGGTCGCCAGTCATGCCGGCAGATGCAGTCGTTATAAATTCAGAAACCATCAACAGTGGGTTACCACATTTTGCTTCGTTGCGGGTCATCGAAACGATCGCGGCAGGGAGCATCCCGAAAAAAACCATTCTGCCCTTTGAGTGTTCAAAAATAATGACCGGCGCAATGGTTCCCGAAGGTGCCGGTTGTGTTGTGATGGTAGAAGATATGGAGATGCACGGAGATAACCTCGTGAGGCAAACCGTGGAACTGTCCTCAAAAAATATTTGTTACCGGGGTGAAGACATCAGGGCGGGCGACCTTGTGCTCGGCAAGGGTGTCACCATTACACCGGCCCATGTGGCGGTACTTGCAAGCGTAGGCGCTACAAATCCCCTGGTGGCAAAACTCCCACGGGTTGGAATTATCTCCACGGGGGATGAACTTGTGGAACCAATGGTTTTGCCTGGCCCGGCCCAGATCAGGAACTCGAATGGCTGGCAACTGGCTGCCCAGGTGATGTCGGTTCCGGCGGTTTCTGCCAACCTGGGAATCGCACCCGACAATGGCCCGGCCCTGCGTACGATCATCGACCAGGCCCTCCTAGAAAACGACGTGGTGCTGCTT
The DNA here is from genome assembly GCA_903913885.1 of uncultured Bacteroidales bacterium. Lineage (GTDB taxonomy): Bacteria > Bacteroidota > Bacteroidia > Bacteroidales > FEN-979 > CAIVAT01. The sequence continues at coordinate 95,970 of CAIWMX010000005.1, forward strand.
ACAGGCGGTGTATCCATGGGTGAATTTGACCATGTCCCTGAAATCATGTTGGAAGCCGGTGTGGAGATCCTGTTTAAAAAAATTGCCATTCAACCGGGAAAACCAACGGTTTTTGGCCGTAAAGGGAACAAGTTCATCTTCGGCCTGCCGGGGAACCCGGTCTCATCGTACGTGCTCTTCGAAGTGCTTGTCAGGCCTTTCCTTCGCCGCATGATGGGCTGCATGGATAATCCTTTGGAACTGACCATGTCTGCAGGGGTTGATTTTTCAAGAAGGAGGTCCGACCGCAAATCGCTGATCCCGGTAATCATCCGTGGAGGGAACGTCTTTCCTGTCGATTATCATGGATCGGCTCACATTAACGCCTTCACAAAAGCCAATGCAATCATGATCATGGAAGTCGGAACACAAGAAATTAACAAAGAGGAAGAGGTGCATGTACGACCGCTATAACCGACCGATTACCTACCTTCGCGTATCGGTCACCGACCGGTGCAACCTCCGCTGCACCTACTGCATGCCGGCCGAGGGGGTTAAACTGCTCAGCCACCACGATATTCTGAGTTTCGAGGAGATCGTCCTCGTGGTCACGGAGGCGGTTTCGCTGGGCATCACCAAAGTGCGGATCACCGGAGGCGAACCCCTGGTTCGGAAGGGGATCATTTCGCTGGTCGGGCAGATCTCAGCCATCGGGGGTATCCTGGATTTCGGCCTGACCACCAACGGCATCCTGTTGCCAGGTTTTGCATCAGCCCTTGCCGGCGCCGGCCTCCACCGTATCAACATCAGCCTCGACACCATCGATCCTGTTAAATACAAGGCCATTACGCGTGGCGGTGATATCCTGAAGGTGTTTGAGGGAATTGAAGCAGCAAAAAAGGCCGGGCTGGACCCGGTAAAAATCAATTGCGTGGTGAGAAACTCTTCGGATGAGCCCGATGCGGAAGCTGTAAGAAACTTCTGCCGGGAAAATGGACTTCAAGCACGGTTTATCCATGAGATGAGCCTGGCCGATGGCTGTTTCACCATCGTTGAGAACGGCCACGGGGGCGATTGCCCGAACTGCAACCGTCTGAGACTTACCGCCAATGGCATGATCCGGCCCTGCCTGTTCAACGATATGCAATTCAGCATCCGCGAACTTGGAATACGAGAGGCCCTCGAAAAAGCAGTCGGTCTGAAACCTGAAAAAGGAGGGGTGAGCATTACGGGGGGATTTCATAATATTGGAGGATGAAAGGTGGTGAGATGTGCTGATGTGATGATGTGATGATGTGATGATGTGCTAATGTGATGATGTGCTAATGTGCTGATGTGCTGATGTGCTGATGTGCTAATGTGCTGATGTGATGATGTGATGATGTGATGATGTGATGATGTGATGATGTGATGATGTGATGATGTGCTAATGTGATGATGTGATGTTTTGATGATGTGGAAATTAAAAAACTGTAGATTTTTGAAAAATGAAACCGGCCACCTGTCCACCTGTCC
>CAIWMX010000006.1 GCA_903913885.1 uncultured Bacteroidales bacterium
CACCTTGCTTTGCATCTGGTTCTGCATGGCATGCACTACTCAGCCCAAACCGTCTCAGTCCGGTGCTGTCAGGATTATTCTCGACACGGACATCGGCCCCGATTATGATGATGTGGGTGCCATGGCCGTCCTGCATGCCATGGCCGACAGCGGTAAAGCCGAGATCATTGGTACATTCGCCAGCAACAAGGATTCGCTGGTGGTCCCAACCATCGAGGTCATGAACACTTATTTCGGGAGACCGGCTATCCCGGTAGGTGGTCCGAAAACGAAAGGAGTCAGCCTGACCGCCTCCCAACATTGGCCTGATTCTGTTGTATCAAGGTTCCCTCATCAAACAATATCTACGGCAAAAGCACCAGATGCGGTTGCCCAATACCGCAAAATCCTTGCCGCCCAGCCCGATCATTCCGTGACGGTTGTTACCATTGGTTTCCTGACCAATCTGAGCAATTTGCTGCAGTCGCCCGCCGATCAGGTCAGTCCTTTGAACGGGACCGATCTGGTTGCGCAGAAAGTCAAAAAACTGGTCTCTATGGCAGGCATGTTCCCTTCCGGCAAGGAATTCAATGTCTACATGGATTCCACAGCTTCCATTTATTGCTTCCAACACTGGCCTACAGAAGTAATTTTTTCAGGATTCGAAATCGGGGAAAAGATAAAAACAGGATTGAAACTGGTTGGCCAGCCCTGGAAAGACAATCCGGTTAGGGAAGCCTTCCGAATCGCCCTGGCCAACTCAGCGGAAGACCATTATGGCAGAATGAGCTGGGACCAGACAGCGGTACTCATAGCTACCTATGGCACTGAACCATTCTTTACTACCGTGAAAGGCGCCATGCAGGTAAACGCCGATGGCAGCAACGGCTGGAAGGATGATCCGAACGGAAAACACGCCTATGTGAAGTTCAAAATGGCGCCGGATAGCATAGCAAATTTCATTGAAGCAAGGATGATGCATTTGCCAGGGAGAATTAAAAATTAAAGATTAAAAATTACTAGTGATGCGTTAACTTTTAAAAAATATTTGTAAATAACTGATATTAAATTCAATATAAGCGTTCTTTGATTTTTTGATTTGAATTGACTTGTAGTTTTGCACTTTCATTAAGTGCAAGATTATGAATACTGGTAAATACGTATTTGCTCAGCTTTTGGATTTTATCCACAATTATGAATTTGAAAAATGTGTTACTCGTTATAAGGGTAACCATCGAGTAAGGGAGTTAAACTGTTGGAATCAGTTTGTTCAACTTTTCTTTGGTCAACTTACTTCACGTAACTCATTAAGAGATATTTGTGTATGCTTAAAAGCGCATAAAAGCAAACTTTATCATTTGGGAATCAAGCAAAATGTCAATCAATCCACACTTTCCCGAGCAAACGAGAAAAGGGATTGGCGGATCTTTGCTGACTTTGGAGAGTATCTGATAAAACTTGTCAGACCGTTATATTCCAACAGTTCAATCCCCAATCTTGATATAGACAATGATGTATTTGCTCTGGATTCTACAACTATATCCCTAAGCATTAAACTTTTTAGCTGGGCACAGGGAAAGTATTCTCGTGGTGCGGTAAAAGTTCACACTTTACTTGATTTAAGGGGAAGCATACCAACTTTTATTTTAATCACTGACGGTAAATACCATGACAGCAATGTCCTCGATGTGATTATTCCCTTGCCTGGAGCTATTTACTTAATGGATAAGGCTTATATTGATTTTGCCCCCTTGTACAAAATGCACAAAGCAGGAGCATTTTTTGTAACAAGAGCAAAAGTGACCTTAGACTACAAGGTTATGGAGTGCAATTACAATATTGATGAGAAAACCGGACTTAGGAGCGATAAGACGATTAGACTAAATGGTCCTAAGTCGAAGCAACTATATCCGGAGATACTGAGACTGGTTGAATACCAAGATGATGAGAAAGATCTGCTGCTCATTTTTTTGTCCAATAACTTTGAAGTCTCAGCACTTGAAATAGCTCATTTATACCGTAACCGTTGGCAAATCGAAGTATTCTTTAAATGGATCAAACAGAATTTGACAATAAAAACACTTTGGGGCCACTCTGAAAATGCAGTTAAAATCCACATTTGGATTGCTATTTGCACATATCTCATTGTGGCGTACGTAAAGTTTTCAATCAAAAGCACTCTGTCAATTTATGAAATAATCCAAATTTTAGGCATATCCACACTGGATAAAACTTCAATAAGAGAATTACTTACAGAAATACAAGTCAATCAAAATTTCAAAGAACAGTATGATTTATTTAATACTCAATTTTAACGCATCAGCACTAATCTGTAATCTGTAATTTATTAAAAGCCTGATAATATGAAAACTATACATTTTTTTGCATTCGTACTGATTGGAACACTAACTTCCTGCATTCAGCCTGATCCAACGATGCGCACAATTTCGCCGGATGTGCTGAAAGACAAGATTGCGGGTGGCTGGGCAGGCAAAATGCTTGGGGTAACCTATGGCGCCCCCACCGAATTCCACGCGCTCGGACGCACTTTTGATGACTCCATCCGCTGGACTCCAAAGGATGCGATCGGATCATTGACGCAGGATGACCTCTATGTCCAGCTCACCTTCCTGATGACCATGGACCAGTATGGCATCGATGCTCCGGCAAAAAAATACCAGGAACTGTTTGCCAGGTCGGGTTACATGCTCTGGCATGCAAACTGCCAGGCTCGGAAGAATTATTTCGACAGTATCTTCCCTCCCCGCTCCGGTGCCCCTGATTATAACTTCCATGCCAACGATATTGATTTCCAGATTGAAGCCGACTACATCGGTTTTATGTCGCCGGGTATGCCCAACAGCGCCCTCAAACTCGCGGATAAGATTGGCCACATCATGAATTACGGGGATGGATTTTATGGCGGAGTTTTTCTCTCTTCCCTTTACTCCGAGGCATTTTTTGAAAAAGATCTCCGTAAAATTGTCGAAAAAGCCCTGCTTTCTCTTCCTGCAGAATCGGATTACGCTAAAATCATCCGGGATGTACTTGAACTGAAAGATAAGAATCCAACCGACTGGCGTGCCGTATGGAAAGTCATTGAGGATAAATGGGGCAAAACACACATCTGCACTGCCGGAGAAGCATTCAACATCGATGCCAAATTCAACGGAGCATTTATCGTTATTGGCCTTTTGTACGGCAATGGCGACTACATGAAAACGATGGAAATCACCACCCGGTGCGGACAGGATTCAGATTGCAATCCGTCGAATGCGATGGCTATCCTTGGAGTAATCAATGGCTTCAGCCACCTGCCCGAACCGATGAAAAAAGCCGTCACCGACATGCAGGACTCCCTCTTCATTTACACCAATTACTCTTTCCGCAAGGCTGTGGACAATACTTACAAATATGCTGTCAATCACGTGAAAGCGGAAGGTGGCTCTGTGACTGCAGATAAAATCAGCGTCAGAATACAAGCACCGGTGCCGGCACCGCTGGAAGTGAGTTTTCCCAAAATGGTACTGAGCGAGAAAGTCTCCATCTTCGACGAAAAACGCTGGAAACTTTCAGGGAACTGGCAGACCATGGACCTACCTGATGAAAACACTGCAGTGAAGGCTAAGGAGGCAAAATTTGCAGGCAAAAAAGGGGATGCCCTCGAATTTGCCTTTGAAGGTACCGCCATCTCACTGGAAGGAAACTGGAAAAAAGACGCAGGCAAGGCAGAACTTTATATCGATGGCAAATTGCATTCCACTTTCGATACCTACTTCTATTACAACAAGCAGGAACAAACCCCTATCAACATCTGCCATGCAATGCACCTGAGTTCCGGAAAACACATTTTGAAACTCGTGGTTACTGGCGATAAAAAACCGGAATCGCTCGACAGCAAGATCTATGTGAGTGACGCGCTGGTGTTCAATGAAAAATGATTCGACAATGTGGAAATTGGGAAATGTCAAAATATGAGTGGGCGACAAGGCGACTGGGAGAGGGGGCGATCGGAACTCCGATAACCCTGAGCGGAGCCGAAGGGTAAACTGAAAAGATGGTAGATCCGGTCCCTGAGCGAAGTC
>CAIWMX010000007.1 GCA_903913885.1 uncultured Bacteroidales bacterium
CAATGCGTTAGCATGGCAGACAAGCGGCAACTTCACAGGTCTCGCAGCAAACACCTACAGTGTACAGATTCGCGATGCAGCTCATAACGCCTGCACGATTACACTGGGCAGCCAGGTAATCACTGCTCCGGCAGTATTGTTTGCAAATGTTGCGAAAACCGACATCACCTGCTTCGGATCAACGGATGGTACAATTACCGTCACCGGCGCTACAGGTGGTTATGGCACCTTCGAATACCGTCTCAATGCGTTAGCATGGCAGTCAAGCGGCAGCTTCACAGGACTTGCAGCAAACACCTACAGTGTGCAGATCCATGACGCAGCTTATCCCACATGCGCGATTACACTGGGCAACCAGGTAGTCACCGCACCGGCTGTATTGAATGCAACCGTTAGCAAAACCAACGTTACCTGTTTCAACGCAGGTGATGGTACAATCACCGTTACCAGCCCGACAGGCGGATACGGAACATTTGAGTATCGCCTCGATGCCTTATCATGGCAGACAAGCGGCAGCTTTACAGGTTTGACACCGAATACATACAGTGTCCAGATCCGTGATGCAGCTCATACCGCATGCGCAATTACGCTGGGGAACCAGGTTATCACCGAACCGAGCCTGCTTACAGCACCGGTTACCGGAACATCGGTTACCTGTTACACTTACAGCAATGGCACGGCTACGGTTAATCCTACGGGCGGAACTCCGTTCTCAGGACCGGTATACCACTATGCATGGAGCAACGGACAAACAACCCAGACTATCAATGGTCTTGTAAAAGGCACATATACCGTGGTTGTTACCGACGCACACTCATGTACAGCAAGCGGATCCTATGTAGTTACTGAACCTGCCGCATGGTCCTTCGGAATCAACGGCAGCCAGAGCGTGTGCTGCAATACCAGCACCACCAATTCACCTGTTACCTACACGGTGACCGGTCTCGGTGGCGCCTATGCTTCACCAGTAACCTATCAGTGGGTAATTGAAGGAGGTTCAATCACTTCCGGACAAAACACCTCCTCGATCCAGGTTAGCTGGACCTGCTGCGGTAACGGTAAAGTTTACCTGACCGTTACACAGGGCCTCACACCTTGCTCCATTACGAACATGATCCCTGTCACGATCAATCCTCCACCTGCACCAGTAGTAACCGGGCCGGTTTCTGTAACAGCAAATACATCGGGTACTTATACTACTCCGTATGTTACAGGCCACCTCTATTCCTGGAGTATTGTAGGCGGTTCAATTGTCTCAGGACAAGGTACCAACACCATCGTTGTCGCCTGGGGACCATATCCTCCGTGCGGTTGCGGACACGTACAGGTTTGTGAAACCAATGCATCAGGCTGTACAGGCTGCAACACGATGAACATTACCATTGAACAGGCCGGCGCTCAGCTTTCAGGTTACGTCTATTATCAGAATGGATTTGGACCTACAGGCAGCGGCACACCTCTGGATAATGTAACTGTCAAACTGAGGAATACCGTTACCAATACCATTGTTGCAACTGCAGTCACCGGTCCGAACATGACCAGTGCAGGTGAACTCGGATATTATTCCTTCGATGGAATTACCCCGACAGGAGCCGGCTACAGTTACACACTCGAAGCAACCTTCAACGGAACCTGGGGTGGTAATAATGCTACCGATGCGCTATTGGTGCAGATTCAGGCCGGAACAGGATGCGCTCCGAACATCCTCTCAGGTTTGACTTATACTGCAGGAGATGTTAACGCCAGCGGTTGTATTACCGCACTCGACGCACTTTATATCAAATTGCGCGTTGTTGGCTCAATCACCTCCTATCCTGCAGGCGACTGGAAATTTGACAATCCTGCCGTGAGTATTCCTGTTTCAGGATCGAACACGATGGATCTCCATGGCCTCTGTGTAGGCGATGTGAACGGTTCTTATGTACCGGTTGGCATGAAGGATGCTTCCTTCGTGTCTGTGGTTGACGATAAGACCGAGACCATCCCTGTTAACCAGACTGTAAGCTATGAAATCAGGAGCAGCAAGGTTGCTGAACTTGGCGCTATGACCCTCTTCATGGGTTATGACACTGACCGTTTCGATGTTGTTGATGTAACTACTCCGTTCAATGAAGGAATGAAGTATGTTATTGAAAACGGCAACGTTGCGATTGCCTGGTCAGACACCAAACCGTTCCAGGTTAAGAACAACGACCCGATCTTTACGATTTCAGTGAAAGCCAAGGCATCCATTGCCGAACCTTCACAGATCTTCAATGTAAAGACCGGAAGTGAATTTGCCGATCCGTCTGGCAGGAGAATCAACAACTTCGACCTTAAACTGTCGAGCGTTGTTACGCCGGGTGCAAAAGAGTTCTCGATGTCCAACTTCCCGAACCCGTTCACCAACCATACGAGTATCGTTTATTCACTGCCTGAAGCAGGCAAGGTTAAACTGGTTATCACCAACATGTTTGGTCAGACCCTGCGTACCCTTGTTGATGACAACCAGGCCGCTGGTACGTATACAATCAATGTAAATCCGTCGGAATTCAACCTTACACCAGGCGTATACCTGTACAAGATTGAATCAGCCGGAGCAACGGATACCTACACGAAGGTCAATAAAATGATCTACGCCAGGTAGTCCTGATGAAGCAGGAAGGCAGCAGTTTCTACTGCTGCCCTCCCGCTTTCTTAAACTTAAAAAATGTCATACAAACACTTCCAGACTGAAACCCAAATGAAAAGTACGATTATCTTCTTCTTTTTATTTATTCAGTGCATTTTTCCGACTGCACAGAACCTTCCCGCACCTGTGGAAAAGTTCTGTGCAGCCAGGGAAGTGTTTTTCCTTTTGCCTCTAAACATTCATCGTACTTTTACAAAACCGGCTGATCACTTTTTCAGCCACCCAGTTAAAAACACTATTTTGACCCATTGCTTTTCCGGCAACGATGAACAGTTCGTTATCCTTGCCGCAAATGAAAATATTCAGCATGTGCATACACATATGGCACCATCAATTTCAACATCATATAATACAATAACCTGACCTGTTCATAAATAGCCCTTCATATTGGGGGGTTCAGCATAAAATCAAGGAAATTAATATAAATCAATCTATATACAATCCGAAAGTATAAACACAACTTAATAATTGAACCCATGATTAGGACATTTACCTTATTCTTATTCCTGACATTTTTCCTCGGAATAATGTCATTCGGTCAAACGGCTTCGCTCGGCGATCAACAGGCGGTTCCCAATACGACCACCGCTGTGGCGCTTACTGTCGGTAATTTTAACGGCATCAATTCGCTCACATTCAACATCCGGTATGACCCTGCCGTTCTCTCGTTCAATGGAATCAGTTCATCAGCATTGACAGGCATGACTGCAAATGCTACGGATTCAACCATCCACATTTTCTGGTCGGCCGTTACCCCGCAAACAGTCTCCGGGGTACTGTGCAACCTGGATTTCGTGTACAACGGAACCACCAGTTCCCTTGGTTTTCTACCGACATGTACTGTAACCCAGGCGGCGGCCAACATGCTCGTGGGATATACCAACGGTTCGGTTTCACCGGATTGTTCATCCCCCGACATCACCGCCATCATCGGGACATCCCCCAATAATATAGCACTCTCTACGGTTATTATCCCCGTGACTTATTCAGATTACGGCACAGAAATCGGGGCAGTTACGCAGAAGATCAAGTACGATGCAACCAGGTTGTCGTATGATTATACCGAAGGCCTGGGTATTTTTAGTTCTGGTTTGAACGCATCCGCCAGCAACGGAATCATTACCATTACCTGGACAAAGGTTGCCGGCGCTCCTATCGTTTCGGCAAACGATTATATCAACCTCCATTTTGTCTATAATGCTCCGGGTACCGCATTGATTCAATTTGCACCGGGATGTGTTGTTACCGCTTCCGCCATGAATAATGTGATCATGTGTTACACGGATGGCGCTGTTACCCAGGCTCCAACCATCGATGAGGTCAAAATCGAATCGGCCAGTGGAATTGTTCAGGGAAATAATTATACTCTTCCATTGGAAATTAAGTTCAATTCCGGCATTTACAGCGTTGATGGATTTACCTTTTATCTCCATTTCGATTCCCAGGTGATGTCATTCCAGGGAATTGAAACCGGCGACCCGCTCAGTGCCCTTGTGGTGGCAAACGCCACAGGCTCGACAATAACGCTGGTATATGTAAATACAAACGGCGACCCTATTCCTGTGTCAACTGCACTGTCACCCTTTTTAAAGTTAAAATTCCACTACACCGGGATGGGCACGGCCCATGTCAACTTTTTACCGGGCAGTCAGATCGTTGATGACAGCTGGCAGATTTTGGACGTAAACTATGTCAACAGCGTGCTGACCCCGGGCATCTATCCCCCCTATTCCAGTGTCACCATTGGTTCTGTTATGGGTGTTGCCGGTTCACAGGTTTTAGTCCCTGTGTACGTTGATGGTTCAAGTTCCAACCCGCTTGGCGCTGTGACCATGTTCATCGGCTACGATAACACCCGGCTTACCTTCACCGGGATCAGCGACAATTCTTACAATGCATCCTATTATGCCTCATCCTCCCAGATCGGCATTGCCTGGACATCACCCTATGGCACCGCGCTGAACGGACAGTTCCTTACACTGAATTTTCATTACAATGGGGGAGGCGGCAATACCTGTGCAGCCGACATATGGTTTAAAAACGATGACCTTACGAAGCAACCATGCGAACTGGCCAATGCAGTAGCCGCCTATGTTCCTTCAAACTGGATTGACGGGGGTGTGAATCTTTATCCTGCCGCTCCGGTCATTAACGGCATTGCAAACCCTTTCTCATCTGCACTGGCAGTTCCCTACTCCACCGATGGAAGTATGATCAACTATAACTGGTCAGTTACCGGAGGCACCATTGCTTCAGGTAACAGCACCTCTGCGATTACCGTCAACTGGGGTGCCGCAGGAGCCGGCACGGTTGCTGTAAGTTATACGAACCCGGGCGGTTGCAATGTTTCCAATTCAAAAGCCATTACCATTATCAACGCAACAGGAACTGCAGTTGTGTCGGGCTATGTTACGTATGACAATGGTCCTGGTACGGGGATGAATACTGTTAAAGTTTATCTTACCGGCAGCAACGCCGTAGTGCATGGTCCATACACGACCAGCACCAATGTGGGCAATGGTTATTATACTGTGAGCCTTCCTTATGATGATTATACCGTTTCCGCCACCCTTTCGGCAACATGGGCCGGAGCCTCGGCTGTTGATGCCCTCATCACCGAACTGTATACTGCCGGGTATGTAACCCTTGCCCCCCTTCGTTACAAGGCGGCAAACGTAAACGGACTGGCGCCGGTTAATGCAACCGATGCATTGCTTATCAAGCAACGTATTGTAGGAGCCATTTCCTCCTTCCCTGCAGGCGACTGGGTTTTTGAAGATGCCATCGTTCATGCGTTTTCCGGAAGCGTTTCCGGATCTTTCAAAGGGATCTGTACCGGTGATGTAAACGGTTCCGACGTTCCCTCAGGTGTGAAATCAGTTTCATCAATTGCTTCCACCGAAGATGAGATCATGACGGTTCAGGTAAATAAATCATTCACCTATGACCTCAGGATCAGCCAGCCCGTGCAATTGGGTGCAATGACCCTCTTCCTGGGCTACAACCAGGATCTCTTTGAAGTTGAGAAGCTCAATACCTCACTTGACGGAATGTCATATACGATCAACAACGGCAGAATTGCAATCGCCTGGTCAAACCTCAACGCAAGACAGCTGCAGGCCAATGATGCCGTTATCTCATTACAGATGAAAGCCCGCAGGGCGGTTGACGAACCGGTCCGTATTTTTGCCATCCAGCAGGGATCGGAATTCGGGGATCCGGGTGCCAATGTACTTACCGACATGAACCTGAAACTCTCCAAAGTTGTTACCGGTACTACTGCAAACAACTTCTCCGTATTCAACTATCCGAATCCTTTCGTTAATTCAACCACCCTCGTTTACCAGCTGCCGGCAGCGGGCGAGGTTCACCTGATCATTACCGACCTTTACGGAAAGCAGGTTGCGACCCTCGTGAACGGAACAGAAGAAGCCGGCATGCACACTTTCTCATTCGTTCCCGGGAACTTCAACATGTCATCCGGCGTTTATTTATACAAACTTGAACTAAAAACCGGCACCGACATCTTCACCAAATTCAGTAAAATGGTTTATACCCGCTAATTTGATATAACGATAATTTAAAAAGATTGTTTTCCATCACCGTGACGACGCAAAAGCGCAAAGATTTGAAGAAGATTCATAAATTTTTGCATTTTTGCGTCTTCGCGGTGACTTTTTTATCCGCTTTAACTAATCCAAATAAACAAGAACAAGCATAATGATCAAAGTTGTCTTTTGTAAAACAAGCACTTTTATTATGCTATTATGGTATCTCAGCATAATAACAAACGGGCAGAATCCCTCGCTTACCATCGGGAATGTCGGGATTTGCACTTCCTCCTCCGTATTAATCCCCCTTACCGGTAACAATTTATCAAACATAGGGTCAATGACCCTTTTCATCGCTTTCGATAACCAGAGTCTCACATTCGACACCATAAAGAACATCGACCCCCAGCTTAACGGGCTCCTTTTTAACCAGCTCACGAACCCCTCACGGATTGCGCTCGTGTGGTCCAATGTACTCGGTGCCCATTTTCAAAATTCAACCCTGCTTAATTTAAAATTCAATGTGTTGCATCAAGCCGGAAATCTTTCTTTTTCCTCCGGATGCGAAATTGCCACAGTCTCCCTGCAAATTGTTCCCGTTAATTATATCAACGGATCCACTTACCCGGCTATTCCCGTTATAACTGCAAATCCGGAAAACAAAACCGTGAAATCCCAGTCAAATGCTGCCTTCCAGGTAGTCTCCTCAAATGCCGCCGAATTTGCCTGGCAGGAGAGCCGCACCAATGGAAGTACCTGGCAGAATTTAACTGACGGAACAACCTATAGCGGCACTCATGCCGCTTCATTAACCATTCGTCATGTACCTACCCTTTTCAACAAATATCAATACCGCTGCATCCTGAAACAGGATAATTGCCCGGCGACCAGCAATCAGGCAACCCTCACGGTTGATTCGGTGTCAGGTATAGAGGAACAGCATGTTTTTGATCAATTGCAGATCGTTAACAGACCCAACCCGTTTTCAGGATATACCAATATTCAGTATACTGTTCCGGAACAAGGACTTGTTTCGATAAAAATTTACTCTGTCATGGGTAAATGTATGGTAAATCTGGTTAATAAACAATCTGTAAAAGGTGTTTACAATATTGAAAATAATTTTGTATCTTTGCCGTCCGGAATTTATGTTTGTCAATATGTCTTTAAATTGGCAGGAGAAGTTTTTATTACCGAACGTAAAATGGTTAAAATTAATGACAATTAGCATAATTACTTTATAATACCAGTAATTAGTACAAAATATATTCCTGATGAAACATATTTTAATAACCATCCTTTTGATAGTGGTCTTCGGATCAACATCATTTGCCGACTATACCGCCACACTGCAGAATGTGACAGCGAGCCCTGATGAAACAGTTTCAGTAAATCTCATTGTTACCGGTTTTTCCAATGTCAATTCCTTCCAGTTCTTCATACAGATCGATCCTTCCGTATTAACATTTAATCCGGCCGATCCGTTCTGTATAACGAATTTCGCCCCGGGAGGAATCATTCCCGGTTTAAACGGCGGGAATACTGTTTCATTGGTTTGGACAAATCTAACTCCTTTTACGATAACCAGCGGGACATTATTAACGATAAATTTCAAATATCATGGTTTAACCTCTCCCCTGACTTTCACCGGTCTTCCCGAAGTTTACAAATTTGCCGGGGGTCAATTTATCGCCATTCAAGGTACCACCACCAGCGGATCGGTCAGCCCCTATATGCTGAATACTGAACAAGCCCATATTGGCAATGTTTTCGCAGCAACCGGGAGTTCCGTTTCGGTGCCCCTGTGGTATACCGGCACAGCAGAGACCAATGCTGATACCATTCACCAGCGGATTGCCTACGATGCTACCAAACTGACCTTCGTCAGCGTAACCGGCAGCGGGCTTTTTAACAACAGCTTTACTGCTTCTGCAGCATCCGGTATTATCACCCTTCACTGGGCTAAAGGTGCAGGCGCATTGCTCAATGCTGCCGGAACCAGGTTTAATTTGAATTTCACCTACACCGGCAGTGTTACTACAAACATCACCTTCAGTACCGGGTGTATCATCAAGGCGGCTCCATCGGGGTCGCATATTGCGGTGACCTATAACAACGGCAGTGTTTTGCTTTCCGGCGTTGCATCCTCTTTTGCCACGCTGCCTGCATTAAACACGGCGGTGCAGGGCCAGACCATTGATGTGCCGCTGAATTTCTCCGCTATGCCCGCCGGTATTACTAGTTTTTACCTGAATCTTACGTACGACAATCCCAGAATGACGTTTGTCGGGGTATTGAGTGCGCTGTACACAGTAACCTCCACTTCATCAGGCAATACCATTGCCCTGAGTTACAGCAATGGTTCAGCACCGTCGATAAACGGGCAGTTCCTTTTATTGCGTTTTACTTACAATGGGGTTGGCACTGCAAATATCACCTTTTCCGGGGTCTGTCAGTTTTCAAATTCCTCCCCCATCCAGGTAGCATTTACCAACGGGACTGTTACCCCTGCCCATGTGCCCGGCGTTGATGCCAGCATCGGTTATGTAAGCGCAACCAGCGGCAGCACGGCAGATGTGCCTGTAACCTTTACAGGGTTTCCTTCCAACATCGGCCAGGTAAAAATGTACATTGCTTATGACGCGACGCGTCTCACATACCTCAGCCTGTCGGCCAACCCACATGGTGCCATTCCTTCGCTGAACGGAAATATTATCAGTGTGACCTGGGCAAGTGGCACTCCCACCGATATCAATACGATCCCTTTTGTCACGCTTCATTTCAGCTACGTTGCAGGCAGCGGCAGCAACTGTGCCGGTGCCGTAACCTTCGGCGACGGCTGTCAGGTGAAAACAACAGCTCCGGAAACCATCGTACCCGCAAACTGGAACGATGGCGGCGTAAACGTAAAATTCAAGATCAGCGGTACCCTCCAATACAACAGCGATCCGAATCCAAGGATCCCCCTTGAAGGATTTACGGTAACTCTCAAATCGGGTTCCAATTCAATCAGTACCACAACCTCTGAAGCAGTTACAGGTTATTTCGAACTCCTTGCGCCCAATGGCAGTTATACCATTGAGGCAACACCCAAGGCCGGTCTGCCCTGGTTCGGCGATATGGATAACGTACTGGCAATATTCTTCTACCAGAATTCTGTTCCCTTACCCAACCAGAATCCCTTAAACGCTTTGGCCGGAGATGTAAACCAAAACGGAGATATGGACCTGGATGATGTGGTTGATGTCTTTTTCAGGTGTTCAGCCATCATCCTGCCCGATTACACGGCCCCCGACTGGCTGTTTGAAATCCCGTCAATCAACGTGAGTTGTGCCGATGTTTCCAATACGAACTTCCTTGGACTTACATCCGGAGATGTACTTGGTATTAATCCTACACCCAATCAATAATTTTTCTTTTTGATTTTAAACTATAAACCTTCAATGATATGAAAAATAAATTTAAGTTACTCTTTTTCGCTGCTGCAGTCATGCTTTTCACTGTGGCGTTCAACACGGCGCGCGGAGTTACTCCTCCCGACGTTAACGTGAATGTAGCCTTAACCGGGCTGACCCCCGGCCAATATATCTGGGTACCTGTGATCCTGACCGGGACCCAGGTTGGCAATGTCCAGATCATCCTTATGTACGACAGAGATGTGTTGAGTTTTGTGACCAGCACTGTTAATTTCAATCCTCCTTCAAACGGGATTGCAACCATCGCACCCAATTATGCCTATGCCGGCTACCCGAGCAAAACGCTGAAAATCTCGCTGGCCTACACCGGTGCGGCCGGCGGCCAGACCTTCTCCAGCCAGACCGTTGCAAATATTAAATTTCTTTTCAAGGGAGGTTCAACCACTCTGGCGGTTTACAACAAGTCTTCAACTACCGCCCAAACCCAGCAGCAATTCTCCTTTATAAAGGCCAATCCCTACAGTACAATCAACCTGGGCACTACCTGGCACGATGGCAGCGTTTCCGGTTCTACCGGTGCAACCGTATATTCATCCTCAGCAGGTGGCAACTTCAGGGATTCAACCACCTGGAAACTTACTGCCGGCGGCGTAGGCCAGGGCTTCGCACCTACAGGCAACGTCCATGCCATTATCACCGGCTCAACAGTGACTGTGGATTCCAGCGCACGTTGCAACGGACTGATCGTGTATCCTGCCGGGAAACTTACGGTTAATTCACTTGACACCTTACGGGTCATGGGTAATGCCATCGTGCAGGGTGATGCAAGCAACACAGGTTCAGTCGTCGACAACGGATATATTACTTTCGCAGGACTTGTTTCCGCCCAGCGCTACATGACCGGCAACTGGGACGGCACATGGCCTCCCACAACCATCACATGGCATTACGTGTCATCGCCCGTTTCGGCCGGCACCATCGATTCTTTTGCCAACGCATTGCTCGATTACTGGGATGAAACCGCGGGTACTACTGGCACCTGGACTCCCATGACCATTCCCTCAACCACGCCCCTTGCAGTAAATAAAGGATACGCCGCGGCGCTCACCTCCAACCATGTCATTACTTTTATCGGCGGCACCCTGAATACCTCGAACCAGAACACCAACCTGACCAATCTTACCAATTCTGATGCAACCGCTGTCAGGGGATTCAACCTCATTGGGAATCCTTATCCCTCAGGACTTAAATGGGACGCCACCCACACCAGGATCAACGTGGATGCTGCAGCCTATTTCTGGAACGGGACCAGTTATGACACCCATCTCACGAGCGATGCCACTTCCTACCAGATCCCCGCCGAACAGGGATTTTACGTTCACGTTACCACCGGGTCAAATTCCGGATCCATGGTTCTTCTCAATTCAGAGCGTGTTCATACTACCAGCGCTTATGTGAAAAGTACCGGCAGCGAACAACTGGATTTAACTGTGAATGGAAATAATATGCAGGATTTAACTTCCATCCGCTTCAATCCGGCCGCAACTGAAGGGTTCGACTCCGAATACGACGCCTATAAATTATGGGGTGTCAATGCCTGCCCGCAGATCTATTCCATCACCCCCGACAACGACCTTGCCGTGAATGCGCTGCCTGATTATTCAACCCAAACCGTTATCCCGGTAGGATTTAAAGCGGGCGTGAACGGCACCTATACCCTCACCACCTCCGGGTTGGGAACATTCCCCTCCGGAACCGATTTCTACCTGGAAGACCTTTTATTAAACAAATCGCAGAACCTGACGTTAAACCCGGTGTACGAATTCACCGCTGCCGCCTCAAATCCTGTTCATCGTTTTAACATTCATTTCTCCCCGTTAACCGGCATCGGAGAGGGAACTTCAGGCAAAATCAGGATCTATGCCTCAGAAAAGAATGTTTATGTCAACATCCCGATGGAATTGAATGGACAGATCATCGTTTACGACCTGCTTGGAAAAGAGATGAAACGTCAGCAAATCCAGGGAAACAGCCTGAACAAGGTTAGCCTCGATGTTCAACTGGGATATTATCTTGTTAAGGTTCTCGGAGACAAGACGACGCTTACCGGTAAAGTCTTTATCCGATAGTTTTAATTCAACCAACTACTCATACAATATATATAAAATGAAAACCTTGAAATTAATAATGATTCTTCTTGCCATCATGTCCTTACCTTTGCTTAGCTATACCGCGCCTCCTGCACCACCCAGCGGCGGCGGCGGCGGCGGTCCTGGTGGCGGAGGTGTACCTGTTGGCGCTCCAATCGACGGAGGATTAGGCATATTGGTGGCACTGGGTCTTGCCTACGGTGGCAAGAAACTGTATACCATTCGTAAAGAAAAAGATACAGATAATCCAGTGCCCGACAGCAAATAAACATGCAATCCTGCACTGCTGATATTGCGTCCAGCGCAGACTGCTAAACTGGTTACCGATAATTAACGATAATTTTACCGACCGTTAAAGAGGCCTTATTGTTCTCAATTCAATAAGGTCTCTTGCAATAAATGGAATCTGCAATTTTTAACTAAAATATAATCGTAACTATGAAAAAAACTATTCTGCTTTTATCTTTCATTGCCTGTGTTCTGTTGGCAAGTGCCCAAAACAACAAACCGCTGGTTGTCCCGAAAATGGTCAAGAACAGGTTCCAATTTCTTTTTCCGCCTACGATTGACAGTGTAGCCCACCCGGTAAAATGGGAACGCGTAAAGCCAAACTACAAAGGCACCACGATGGTTATGGAATTCCCTGCGACAGCTTTGATCGATTCCACCGGCAAAGTGCTGCGTGTTGAAAGGGTCATCAACGAATATTACCTTCCTGAGAAGATCAAAGAATACCTGAAAACAACCTACAAGGATATCCCGGTAAAAACAGTCTCAAGAGTGACCAACGAAAAGGGGAAGAATTCCTTTAGCGTGGTGCTTGAAGTGAAACCGACGTTCGACGAAGATGGTAACTTCGCCAGGATAGAAAAATAACCACCTCCGTTTTTTGTTAAAGGGTCACCTTTTTTGCATGATAAAAGGCTGGTTAGTAAAATTCTACCAGCCTTTTTCTTTTATCATCTCTTTTAACGCGGCATGAAGACTAAACCACCACGGAAGAAAATAGCCTACGAAAACCAGTACACCTGGATTCTTTTGCTCATCGCGGCAACCTTCGTGATTTATCTTCCTGCTTTGAAAGGTTCTTTTACCAATTGGGATGATGGCGGGTACATCCAGGAAAATCCCTTCCTCCAATCCCTCTCCTTTGCCACGATCCGTGGGATTTTTTCCACGAATTTCATGGGAAATTACCACCCCCTGACCATGCTTTCCCTGGCCCTCGATTACAGGTTCAGCAATCTTAACCCGTTCGGGTTTCACCTCACCAACCTCCTCCTTCATATATCCAACACCATCCTGGTGTATTTTGTCGTGCGCGCCCTTACCGGGAGACTGGATATCGCGGTGGCAACCGGACTGCTTTTTGGGGTGCACACGATCCACGTTGAATCGGTAGCCTGGGTTTCGGAGAGGAAAGATGTACTTTACACATTTTTTTACCTTCTGGCCATGTTCTGCTACATAAAATTTACCGGTAAAAAAGAGGTTAAATTTTATGGACTGGCGCTCGGCTTTTTCATACTGTCGTGTCTTTCAAAAGGCCAGGCCGTCTCCTTTGTGTTTACCCTGTTCCTGATCGACTTTTTCAGGGAGAGGAACATTTTCACTGCCCGGGTACTCCTTGAAAAGGCGCCTTTTCTTGTCCTCGCGGTTATATTCGGGGTGGTCGCCCTGCATGCCCAGCGGGATGCCCAGGCTACGACCATGGTCCATTTTGCGTTAACAGAGCGGGTTGCTTTCGCGTCGTACGGGCTGGTCATGTATTTACTGAAACTTCTTGTGCCGATTTCCCTTTCAGCCTATTATCCCTACCCCATCGTTGAATCGGGTTCCCCCATTCCTTTCATTTACTGGGCCAGCATTGTCCCGGCAATGGGCGTGGCAGCGCTATTGTGGTTTGCATTCAAACGTTCAAAGGAACTGTTCTTTGCCCTTGGTTTCTTCCTGCTGAATATCATCTTCCTGCTCCAGTTCTTGCCTGTTGGTCGGGCCATCATGGCCGACCGTTACGCCTACATCCCTTCCATCGGGTATTGCTTCTTTTTCGGCTGGTTTATCTGCAACAGAACCTTCATAAAAAACCGGAATGCAGGATGGGCCATCGGAGCCGTTTACCTGGCCGTTCTTGGATTCCTCACTTTTGAACGGACCATGGTGTGGAAGGACTCCATGGTTTTATGGACCGATGTACTGGCCAAAGACCGCCGGGTTCCGGTTGCATGGTTCAACCGCGGAAACCTCTATTCCAATTCGAATGAATTCCAAAAAGCCATTTCCGATTATACCGATTGCCTGAAGGAAGATCCCCGCTATTTCAGCGCCTATATAAACCGCGGGCAGGCCAGGACGAAACTATCCGATCACCTGGGCGCCATCGAAGATTATAATGCATTACTAAGGCTTGATCCGCAAAATGCCGATGCCTATACCAACCGGGCCATGTCAAAACGAATGCTCCAGGACTACAATTCGGCCCTGGCCGATTACCAGGAAGCCATCAGGCTGAAGCCGAACCAGATTGAACTTTATACCAGCAGGGGAACGGTGAAATTCGGGGTGATGGATTACAAAGGGGCCCTGGAAGATTACGACCTTGCTGTTACCATGGCTCCTGACCATCCCCTGATATACAGTGACCGCGCATTGATCAGGAAAACTGCCGGCGATATTGCCGGGGCCAAAGCCGATTACGACGCAGCCATCGGGTTGCAGCCCTTGAACGGCGATTTTTATAACAGCAGGGGAACCCTGATGTTCCAGTCGGGCGATATGGTTAACGCCATCCGCGATTATTCTGAAGCCATCCGCTGCAATCCAAAAAATCCGCTCGCATTCCGCAACCGCGGCGCTGCATTGTTACGGCAGAAAAATTTTCCCGGTGCACTCGCCGATTATACCACCGCCATATCGTTCAATTCAAAGGATGGGGAATATTTTTATACCCGCGCCCTGATCAAAAAAGAGTTAAATGACATGGCCGGCGCACAAAGCGATTACCAGAAAGCCATTGAACTCGACCCGGGTTATGCTGCTTCAGATTATAAAAAAAATGCAGGAATGACCTCCCTGCCTGATGCCAAACTTACCTTTTCCCAGTATTACAGTGCGGGTCAAACCCTTGAAAACCAGGGAAACCTGGCTGAAGCCATTGTCCAGTACAAGAAATCGCTGGAGCTAAAGCCTGATTATGCCGAAGCATGGTATTCACTGGGTACCGTTTACGGGAAAGCCAACCAGTTTGGGGAAGCGATCAGCTGTTTCAACAAAGCGCTCGCTCATAAAAAAGATTATGTTGATGCGTTGGTCAACCTGGGCGTGGTGAAGGCAAGCATCGGCAAAACCACCGAGGCGCTGAAAGACCTGGCCACCGCAATCAGCATGAACCCGGGATATTCGCAGGCCTACTTCAACAGGGCCCTCGTGTACCTGAATACCGGTAAAAAAGAACCGGCATGTGCTGATTTGAAAAAAGCGATATCTTTGGGGAATACGAATGCATATCCGATTTATCAGAAGGAGTGCCTTGGGAAATAGTGAGAGCATTACAAGGTGAAAAGGTGACAAGGTAACAAGGTGACAAGGTAACAGGGTGACAGGGTAACAGGGTAAAATGGTAACATAGTAAAATGGGGAAATTATGGGAAAACCGGTTGAAAGGAAAAAGGTTAATAAAAGAGATTTGCATGCGGTGCATGTGAAGAAAGAAAAGGTTGCGGAAGAGGGGATATTAAAGAAGTATCTTTTTCTCTGGCTGCTGGCCGGTGTTGTTTTGATCACCTTTATCATCTATTCTCCCGCGTTGCACAACCAGTTCACCAACTGGGACGACGGGGTATATGTGACAGATAATCCGTTTATCACCTCCTTGTCAGGCAAGAATATTTCCTACATGTTCTCCAACCAGATTGCCAACAATTACCATCCGCTTACCATGATCTCGCTGGCGCTGAATTACAACGTTTCAGGGTTGACGCCATTTTCGTACTACCTGGTGAATATTATTTTCCACCTTTTCAACATCCTGCTCGTTTACTGGCTGGTGGTGCTCCTTTCCGCGAAAAACAAGCCCATGGCGCTATTCGTGGCGGCACTGTTTGCCGTGCATCCCATGCATGTTGAATCGGTCGCGTGGATTGCCGAGCGTAAAGACGTGCTGTACACCTTTTTCTTTTTAAGCGGGCTGATTTCCTATCTCACCTGGCTGCAGAAAAAAAACATCCTGTACTATGTCCTTTGTCTGGCGCTGTTCCTGCTGTCAGCTCTTTCAAAGCCTACCGCCGTTATCTTCCCTGTTGTGCTGCTGCTTGCCGATTATCTGAAGCAACGGAAATTCAACCTGTTGGTCATCGCCGAAAAAATACCGTTTTTTGCCATCTCCTTATGGATAGGCTGGCAAACCATGCACAGCCAGATTGAGATGGTTTCGCAGGACATGGAAAACTTCACCATTATCCAGAAAATCCTGTTCGCCTCCTATGGCTTTTACATGTATATAGCGCGTCTGTTTGTCCCGACGGGACTTTCAGCCTTTTACGCCTTCCCCCCCACCGACCATGCACACGCGCTGCCCCTGATCTTCTGGATCACCCCCCTGGTGAACATCGCGCTGGTGGCCGGGGTTATTTACTCCCTGAAATATACCCGCTTGATTGCGTTCGGACTCCTGTTCTATTTTCTGGCCGTTTCGTTAACCCTGCAGTTTGTGCAGGTAGGTCATTCGATCATCTCCGATCGTTATACCTACCTGGCCTACATTGGTTTGCTGATGGCACTTTTCTGGCTGACCGATAAATTTTTGACGGACAAATCCATCCTGTCCGTAAAAATATCCTATATCCTGATGTTCCTGTTTTTCACCGTCAGTACCGTTTTGGCAGCCCAGCGCGTGAAGGTATGGAAGAACACAGAAACGCTGTGGACTGATACAATTGAGAAATACCCGGAAACCGCCCTCCCATACAACAGCCGCGGGTTAAACTATTTCTACCAGGGGCAATACCCGCAAGCCCTGGCCGATTACACGAAAGCCATTGAATCAGATCCCCGGTACTTTGAAGCATACTACAACCGGGCCGGGCTTTATATCAAACAGGGAAAAAATCAACTCGCCATTAATGATTTGAACAAGGCTGTTGCCCTCAACGCGGGCTATTCCGTTTCCTTTCGTTTACGGGGAGATGCATATTCTTTCGAAGGGAAAATTGATTCAGCCATGGCGGATTACCAAAAAGCCATCCAGATCAATCCGGACCTGCCTGAACCTTACCGCCAGATGGGCAACCTGCATGCACAAGCGGGACAATTTGACACGGCGATTGTTGATTTCAACAATGCCCTGGCACGCCGCGGCAACGATCCTGAATTATGGTTCAGCCTTGGCACTGTTTACGGTAAAATGCAAAAATTTACTGAATCAATCAACTGCCTTACAAAAGCCCTGGAATATAAACCCGATTTTTATGACGCCCTGACCAACCGCGCCCTTGCCTATGCAAACACGGGCAACAAAGAGGGGATGCTCAATGATATGGCTGATGCCATCCGGATCAATCCTGAAAACCCCACGGCCTACTTTAACCGTGCTTTGTTCTATCTGAACAACCGAAAAAAAGATCTGGCATGCAGCGATTTGCAGGCGGCGATGAAATACGGGCACCCGGCTGCAAAGGGGATTTACGAGAAGGAGTGCATGGGGAGGTAGCGAGGTAGCGAGGTAGCGAAAAGGTGAATAGTTGGCCAATCACCAACCTCCGGAGAAAATAAAAATGATTGTTTGTAAATTGCCAACTGAAGGGATGGGTATGGGTAATGTTGATTTTCTCCTTATATTTACCCCCGACAATATTTTCCATTCAGAAATGTAATTTTATTCAACTTTTGAGAACATATGTCTGTAAAAACCAAAGTTCAACCAAAGAAACAACCCCCTAAAAAAGCTGTTAAAGAAAATAAGGATTGGATCAACCTGCTCAGCGAACGGCAAACGCTGCTTCTGTTCGCATCGTTGGTTGCTGTGATGCTTCTTATCATCTTCTTTAATTTTATCGTGGGTGACCGTTATTATCTTTTTAAGGACATAGGGAGCGATACGGTAAATTTCAATTATCCGAACTACGTATATATTTCTAAATATCTCCACACCGACGGGTTCCCAAAATGGTCATTTGCACAGGGTATGGGCCAGAATATCCTGCCCGTGAGCCTGGCAGATCCCACGTACCTGTTGCTTTACCTTATGGGGGCAGATCACCTGGCGTATGGGATTATCCTGACTGAACTGATTAAGATTTTCCTCGCGGGCCTGTTCTTCTACCAGTTCCTTAAGCTGCTGAACCTTAGTAGGACAGCTATTATAATCGGCGCTTTGCTGTATGCTTTTTCAGGTTTTATGATTGCTGGAGGCAGTTGGTATAATTTTTCTACCGAGGCAATGTACCTGGCATTATTGTTATGGGGATTCGAGCGACTTATTCAAAAAGGATCCTGGTTCCTGTTTCCAATCGCAATTGCTTTGATCGCCATATACCAGACGTTTAACGTATATCTTTATGGCTTGTTCCTTATTACCTATTTTTTGTTCCGCTTCCTGACCGATGAATCGTTCAACCTGAAAAGATGCGTCAGCATCATATTTCAGTTAGCCGGACTTACAGTACTAGGGCTATTAATATCCTCCTTCTTCCTGTTTGTAAATATCCAGACCTTGCTGGACAGCCCGAGAGTGAGCGGCAATTCCGCTTATTTTCAGAAACTCATGAGCAATCCCCTGTTTGCCCTTGCCGATCCAATGCACTATACCACGGCCATCATGCGTGCATTTTCAAATGATATGATCGGCAATGGCAGCAACTTTAAGGGATGGTACAACTACCTTGAAGCTCCGTTGTTTTACATTGGTCTCCTGCCGCTTCTTCTATTCACACAGGTGTTTTCTTTTTTAAGTAATAAGCGTAAAGTCATTTATGCCCTGTTCCTGGTCTTTTATTTCCTGCCGGTCATTTTCCCGTTCCTGAGAAATGCTTTCTGGGCCTTTACAGGGGACTATTACCGGGGATTTTCCCTTTTCTTTTCCTTCGTTCTCCTCTTTTTCAGCGTGCAGGCGATAAGCGAACTTGATAAAGTAAAAAAAATAAACCTGTGGGTATTGCTGGCCACCCTGGGCGGTCTGTTAATTTTGCTTTATTATCCCTACCAGTATATCGATCAGATACTTAACAAAAGCCTGCAGGGATTTGCCACCTTCTTCCTTCTTTTTTACGGCATCCTTCTGCTGATGTTTAATTTTGTTCCGAACAGATCCCTGCTGAAAGCAATTCTGATTTTTACCGTTTGCGTTGAACTTGTTTACCTGAATGGAAAAACTGTCCGGGACAGAGATTCGATCACCCAAACGGAATGGAAGCAAAAAACCGGGTATAATGACTTTTCGGTGGAAGCTTCCGCCTACGTTAATTCCGTTGATAAAGGATTTTACCGGGTCAGCAAGGATTACAGTTCCGGACCGGCAATTCACGGCAGCATGAACGATGCCAAAGTTCACGGGTATTTCGGCACGCCCAGTTACTATTCATTTAACCAGAAATATTATATCCGGTTTCTGGAAGAAACCAACCTGATAGAAAAAGGTAAGGAAGACCAAAGCAGGTGGGCCCCGGGTTTGGTTAACCGGCCCCTGAGCCAGATAATCGGTAGTGTAAAATACCATTTTGCCAAAAAATCGAAATCCTTCTACACGACAATGGGATGGGATTCCATTGCCAGGTTCGGCGATGTAAGGGTGCTTAAAAACAGGTATTTCCTGCCCCTGGGGTTTTGTTACAACCGGTTTATGCCCCTGGCTGAATTTACTAAATTATCAAACATCCAAAAAGATTTTGCACTGCTTAAAGCTGTTGTAACCGAAGATACCGTATCTGACAATATTAAAGCTTTTAAGGAATATAAGCTTAAAGATACTACCAACAATTTAACCTTTGCCGAACTGGCTTCACTAGTTAATGCATTAAGGACAGACACGTTGACGATAACTCATTTTTCAAACAATCACATTTCCGGAACAATTACCCTGAAAGAACCCAAATTGCTCTATTTATCCATTCCCTATGATAAAGGATGGAGCGCGACCATTGATGGGCAAAAGACAAGAATCATACTTTGCAATATCGGGTTTACAGGAATTTACCTGAAAGAGGGCGTGCACAATGTGAAACTTGATTTTGAGTTGCCAAATGTTAACCTTAGCGTTGGCCTTTCTGCAAGCGGACTATTCATTTTTATCCTGCTTTTGTTAATTTTTAACGCCAAAATATTTGGGCGGATTAATAGGGGAAAAAGGCTGCCTGAAAAAGAGAATTCAATTTAAAGTCGCTATAACCGATATGTTTAACTTTTTGCAGGTTATGCTAAACCGGCAAAAACAGAAACCAAAAAATTGATGGATGAAATTGAACAAATAAAAAGGGACTGCCTGCATAAGATTTTAACCCTTTATAAGAAAGCCAATGCAGGCCATATCGGGTCGTCACTTTCCTGCCTCGATCTCCTGATCTATACATTCTTCAGGAGATTGCTGGAAGGAGATAAGTTCATTCTGTCAAAAGGCCATGCTGCTCTTGCCATGTATGTTGTACTGGCAAAGGCAGGGTTTTTCCCGGAATCTGAATTGGAAACCTATTACCAGGAAGGAACCTTGCTGGCTGCACATCCTCCCTGCAGCGGGAAGCTCAACGGGGTGGTATTTGGAACCGGAAGCCTTGGTCATGGGTTATCCCTCGCCACCGGTCTCGCGTTTTCCAACAAATTTACAGGAAGAAAATTCACCACCTACTGCATCCTCTCCGACGGCGACTGTAATGAAGGATCCACCTGGGAAGCAGCGCTGTTTGCCGGGCAGCATAAACTGAACAACCTTGTGGTTATGATGGACAACAACGGGCTCCAGGGTTTCGGTAAATCTGAGGATGTGATCAACCTGGAACCTGTAAAAGAAAAATGGGAGGCATTTAATTTTGAGGTGGTGGTTGCTGAGCATGGCAATGATTTTTCATCCATCGATCAAGCCTTCCGCTCACTGGATAAAAATTCGGACAAACCAAAAATGATCATCGCGCGAACTGTTAAAGGAAGCGGCGTGTCCTATATGGAAAACAAAATGGAATGGCACTATTTGCCGATGTCGGATGAACAATATCTTACAGCAATCAACGAAATACAGGGATAGATGCGACGTGAATTTTCAAATGCGATCGAGAAGATAGCACGGGAAAACAAGGAGTTGATTTTCCTGACCGGCGACCTGGGATTTATGGCACTGGAGAATGTCAGGGATGCCATCGGCCCCCGCTTTGTCAATGCCGGTGTAAGCGAGCAGAATATCATCAGCATGGCTGCCGCGATGGCCACTGAGGGCCTTTTACCGTTATGTTACAGCATAGCTCCCTTTATCGTCTTCAGGCCCGCCGAGCAAATCCGCCTGGATGTCTGCCTTCACGGGTTAAATGTAAAAATCGTTGGAAATGGCGGCGGCTACGGGTACGG
The DNA here is from genome assembly GCA_903913885.1 of uncultured Bacteroidales bacterium. Lineage (GTDB taxonomy): Bacteria > Bacteroidota > Bacteroidia > Bacteroidales > FEN-979 > CAIVAT01. The sequence continues at coordinate 21,332 of CAIWMX010000007.1, forward strand.
GATCATGGGCGCAACGCATCACGCCATTGAGGACATTGCAGTTCTTTCGTCGTTCCAGAACATGAAATGCTTCATCCCGCTTTGTAACGAAGATGTGGAGGCAGCCTTATCGGCGATGTTTGAATATCAAGGCCCCTCCTATTTTCGCCTGGGATTCGGAGTACTGCCGGCAAGCATGGAACTCCCGGCTTTCCGGCATACCCGCAAACTTAAGGATGGCAATGACCTTACGATCGTGGGCATGGGGCCCGTGCTTCTAAATGCCATTCAATTATCCGGGAAAACCGATTTCCCGTTTTCCGCGGATATTTTTGCGATTTCCGAGATGCCTTTTCCGGACCTCTCCGATGAACTCAAACAAAGTATCCGGAAAACATCCAGGGTGCTGGTCATTGAAGAGCATGTCAAACGCGGCGGCATGGGGGAACATCTTGCCAGTCATCTTCTGGAAAACAATATAACATGCTCCTATAAACAACTTTACGCAACAGGCTATCAAAACGGATTGTATGGCAGTCAGAGCTACCACCAGTCATTAAGCGGGCTTGATCCGGCAATCATTGCAACGACCATTAAACAGATTCTTTATGGAAAGTGACAATTTTTTCTTACCCAATTGGGAAAGTGGCCAGGTAGAAGAGGCCTGCAAATTGTCGGGTCCGATCGTTGTCATAGGCGCTTCGGGGTTTATTGGCGCCAACCTTTTTCACAGCCTTCGTACATTAAGAAATGATGTGTACGCAGTTTCGCGAAACCCGCAAAAAAGCTGGCGCCTGTCAGGAACTGATACAACAAAACTTATTAATCTGGATATTACTGATCCTGAACAGGTTCAGCATGTATTCAACAATCTCAAACCTCAAACAATCTTCAACCTTTCCGCCTATGGCGCCTATGCACGCCAGGCGGACAGCCAGCAGATCCACCTTACGAATTATATAGGCACGCTGAACCTTATCAAGTCGCTCATGGATACCGGCTGCAGCGCATTTGTCCAAGCCGGCACCTCCTCTGAATATGGTTTGAATTGTACTTTTCCCGATGAGCAATCCGAATTGATCCCGAATTCAGATTATGCGGTCTCCAAAGTCGGGGCAGCCTACCTGGTGAAGTATTATGGAATAGTTCACAACCTGCCTTCCGCCAATTTGCGGTTGTATTCTGTTTATGGGCCATGGGAAGAGAGAGACCGGCTGATTCCGACGCTCATTACCTTTGGTTTGCTCGGAAAATATCCAAAGCTTGTCAACCCGGGCATCTCCCGCGACTTTGTTTATATTGACGATTGCACCAGTGCACTGGTTAAAGCCGCCCTTACCGCCTGCAAAACGAATCCCGGGGTGTCGGTAAATATTGCCTCCGGCAAAAAAACCACCTTGTCGGATGTGGCAGAAACCGCGAAGGAGTTATTCAAAATCCAGGCAGACCCATTGTTTGGGAACATGCCAAACAGGAAGTGGGACCTCACGGAATGGTACGGAAATCCGCAACTGGCCCGTGAGCTAATGGGCTGGGAGAGCCGGGTTTCGTTCAAAGAGGGTCTGAAATTAACAACGGAATGGGAAAAAGAGGCAGCTGAGCGATTAAAGTACGTTTCAACTCCTGTTAAAGATAAAAAAATCACAGCCATCATCGCCTGCTACAAGGATAACCAGGCTATCCCTTTTATGTATGAACGATTATCCGATACCTTCAGGAAGACAGGTTACGATTATGAGATTATTTTCGTGAATGATGCCAGCCCATACAACGATGAACAGGTTATTTCAGAAATTTGTTCCCGCGATTCGCACGTGATCGGCATAAGCCATTCACGGAACTTTGGTTCGCAATCGGCGTTTATGAGCGGCATGGAACTCTCGACCGGGGATGCCGTTGTTTTGATGGATGGGGATGGCCAGGATCCTCCCGAAGTTATTCCCGATTTCATTCAAAAATGGGAAGAGGGCTATGAGATCGTTTACGGCAACCGGATTAAACGGGATGCTCCGATTCATATGCAATTCCTCTACAAACTGTTCTACCGGGTATTTAAAAAATTATCCGATGTTAACATCCCTGTAGATGCAGGAGATTTTTCACTGATTAACCGCAAGGCGGCGGATCATATGCTGAAGTTCTCGGAAAAGGATATTTTCATCCGCGGATTAAGGGCCTGGATCGGTTTCAGGCAGATTGGAGTACCCTATGTAAGACCGGAAAGGCTCTTTGGACACAGCACCAACAATTTCCTTAAAAATATCTGGTGGGCAAAAAAAGGAATTTTCTCCTTCAGCACAAAGCCATTGCAGTACATTCAAACCATTGGGTTTTTGGTTTTTCTGATCACCGTTGGATTATCAGCATTTTATGTGATCGAATATTTTATCAACCCACCCGAAAATGCCAGGGGAATCCCGACCCTGATCCTGATTATGCTTGGATTGGGCGGGATACAGCTGATCTCTATCAGCATCCTGGGAGATTACATAGGTAAAATCATCGAGGAGGTGAAAAACAGGCCCAAATTTATCAGGGATAAAATTACATACAACGGTAAAACATACAGCCGTCAGCAGGAAATCAACAAGGTGATCAGTGATATTAAAAAACAGGGTATGATTTAGGTTACCCATTAAGGATGAATTATGGGCAGTATAAAAGATGACAGGGGTTACAACCAGGGGTTCAAACAGACCAAAGCACTTGATATACGGTCTGAGCGCCGGTGTGATTACATTATTCAGCAGATGAGCAGGTTTGATTCCGGGAAAATTCTCGAAATCGGATGCGGAACAGGTGAGATGAGTCATATTCTGGCACAAAAGACCAGCATGGAGGTGTTGGGAACCGACCTTTGTACTCCCTTTATTGAAGAAGCGTCACGACAGTTCAAACTGCCAAATCTAAGTTACCGGGTGCTTGATTTCAACAATCCAACGCTCGACGGGGAAAAATACGATTTCGTTGTAGGGAATGGCATTCTTCATCACCTCTATAACAACCTGGACCAAGCGCTTATCAATATTAAATCCCTGTTAAAGGAAAACGGCAAAATCATTTTCCTGGAGCCGAACCTCTATAATCCTTATTGTTTTCTCATCTTCAATACCTGGCCTGTATTTAGAAGGATGGCCAACCTTGAACCGGATGAAATGGCCTTTTCAAAGAGCTACATTACCCGGATTCTGTTAAAGCATGATTATGATGAGGTCAAGGTTGAATACAAGGATTTCCTTTTGCCAAACATACCTGGCTTCCTGATCCGGCCATCCATCATGCTTGGGGCTGTTCTTGAAAAACTGCCCCTGTTTAAAATGGTCAGCCAATCAATCTTTATCAGTGCTAAAAAATTATGAAAACAGTTATCCTTGCCGGCGGCATGGGCACCCGGATCTCTGAAGAGACCGATCTCCGGCCCAAACCCATGATAGAGATCGGGGGGAAACCCATTCTCTGGCATATCATGAAAATATATTCCCATTACGGCTTCAACGATTTCGTGATCTGCTGCGGGTATAAAGGATATATGATCAAGGAGTACTTCGCCAACTATTTCCTCCACCAGGCCGACATGACCATTGACCTGGCAGGCAACCAGATGGATATACATCACTCCCATGCAGAACCCTGGAAGATCACCCTGATCGACACCGGGCTGAACACCATGACCGGCGGGCGCATCAAACGCATCCAGCCCTATGTGAACAATGAAACCTTTATGCTCACTTATGGCGACGGCGTGGGGGATATCGACCTGGATGCGCTGCTCTCTTTTCACCGGCAGCATCAGAAAACAGCATCTGTCACAGTCGTACAACCTTCGGGGAGGTTCGGGGCTGTGCAGTTTGACGCGCATGACAGCGTGAATGTGTTTGCCTTCCAGGAAAAACCCAAAGGGGATGGCACCTGGATCAACGGAGGATTTTTTGTACTGGAACCGGCCATTTTCGATCATATCACGGAGGGGGACCAGACGATCTGGGAGCGAACACCTTTGGAAACCCTTGCAAAAGAGAGGCAATTGGTTGCATTCAAACATTATGGTTTCTGGAAGCCCATGGATACGCTGCGCGACAAAACAGAGCTGGAAGATGCATGGCAGAAGAATAATGCAAAATGGAAGATATGGGAATAACACCGGACACTGGCTTTTCGGGTATTTATAAGGGCAAACGCGTTTTAATTACCGGCGACACCGGGTTTAAAGGCTCCTGGCTGGCGATATGGCTTATGGAAATGGGTGCCGAGGTATACGGGTATGCTTTGCCACCAAAGTCAGACAGGGAAAACTTTTCCCTTTGCCGTCTGGGCACCGTCGTTCATCACCGCGACGGCGATATCCGCGACCTTGATGCACTGCAGCATTTTTTTTCGGAGGTTCAGCCCGATATTGCATTTCATCTGGCAGCACAGGCCATCGTGCTCGATTCGTACGAGCAACCCCATTACACCTTTGAGACGAATATGATGGGCGTTGTCAATTTTTTTGAAGCTGTGAGAAACACGCCTTCGGTGAAGGCTGCCGTGAATATAACCAGCGACAAATGCTACCAGAACAATGAGTGGGTTTGGGGATACCGGGAAACTGACCCGATGGGGGGCCACGACCCCTATAGCGCCTCCAAGGGCTGTTCGGAGCTCATCACCCAGTCGTATATCCGGTCCTTCTTTTCGCAGCCGGGAAGCTGTGCCGTGGCCTCTGCCAGGGCCGGCAACGTCATCGGCGGAGGCGACCATGCGCCTTACCGTATTGTGCCTGATTTCTTCAGGGCAGTAGCCGACAATAAGAAGCTGGTGATCCGCAACCCGGAAGCAATAAGGCCATGGCAACATGTGCTGGAACCGCTCGGAGGTTATCTGTTGCTGGCTTCCAGGCTTAACACAGATGGCACGGCCTTTTCGGGTGGATGGAACTTCGGCCCGGTCGAAACCAACTGCGCCACCGTGCGGGTGCTGGTCGAATCGATCATCGGCGTTGCCAAAACCGGCGAATATGAAGTACCCCCGTCGGAAAACGCACCGCACGAAGCCACCCTGCTGAAACTTGATATTTCAAAAGCCAACGCCCGGCTAAACTGGCGCCCGTCGCTGAGTTTCGAAGAAACGATCGGGTTTACTGTAACAGGATACCTTGACGAAATGAATTCACCGGGGAACCTCTATGAAAAAAGGGTTGACCAGATTAAGGCCTACATTGAGAAAAACATGCTGAATAACGCATTATAACATGCAAGTAATTCGAATAATAACAGACAATGAAAGATAAAACTTCCCTGCGAAAAGAGATCGCCGGTCTTGTAGCTGAGTATTACCAGTCTGCATTCCAGGGCCCGTTGCAGTTCCAGCCCGGGAAGAATCCAGTTCACTACGCCGGCCGGGTGTTTGATGAAAAAGAGTTGATCAACGCCGTTGATGCTTCGCTCGACTTCTGGTTAACCGAAGGGCGGTTTTCGCAGGATTTCAGTGAGAAGATCGCCGATTTTTTGGGCGTTGACAATGTGATCCTGACCAATTCCGGTTCGTCGGCCAACCTGCTGGCCTTTACCGCGCTTACGTCGGAAAAGCTTGGAGATAAGCGGCTGAAACCGGGCGATGAAGTGATCACCGTGGCAGCCGGGTTCCCCTCGACCATCTCCCCCATCATCCAGAACAACCTCATCCCGGTGTTTGTGGATGTTGACATTCCAACCTACAACATTTCTGTCGAAGCGCTGGAAAAGGCCATCACGCCTAAAACCCGGTGCATCTTTATCGCGCACACCCTGGGCAACCCCTTCAACCTCGACGAGGTGACCAGGCTGGCTGAAAAACACAACTTATGGCTTATAGAAGATAACTGCGACGCCTTCGGCAGTAAATACCAGGGCCGTTACACCGGCACCTTCGGCCACCTGGCCACCATCTCGTTTTACCCGGCCCACCACATCACCACCGGCGAAGGCGGCGCCATCGTAACGAATGACGAGGCGCTGGCCAACATCGTGCGGTCATTCCGCGACTGGGGCCGTGACTGCTATTGTTCGAGCGGTGAAAACAACACCTGCGGGAAGCGGTTCAGCCAGAAATTCAGCGACCTGCCGGTGGGCTATGATCACAAATACGTTTACAGCGAAATCGGGTACAACCTTAAGATGACCGACATCCAGGCAGCGATCGGGAGCGCCCAGATGGACAAACTGCCCTCGTTCTGCGAATCAAGGAAGCAAAATTTCAAAACGCTGACCGCCATGTTTGCGCCCTACAGCCGTTTCTTCATCCTGCCCGAAGCCACCGAACACGCCGATCCTGCCTGGTTCAGCTTCATCGTAACCGTGAAGGAATCGTCGCCTTTCAGCCGTGAAGAACTGGTAAATCAGTTTACTGCAAACCTGATAGAAACCCGCTGCCTGTTTGCCGGCAACATCATCAAACAGCCTGCCTACCGGCATGTCACCTACAGGGTGAGCGGCTCGCTGGCGAACACCGATTACATCATGAACAATACCTTTTTCCTGGGCACCTACCCGGGATTGACACCGGCGATGTTCGGGCATATTGACACCGTGCTGAAGGAATTTATATTAAAGTTTGAATAAGGGATAACCGGTTCAACGACAGGGCAAACAGGGCTGCCAGACTTTTTCTTCCACGATGGTTGTAAAGATCAGTGGACTGTAGAGCTGGCAGCGCTCACCTTAAACAATCAATGATTACTATCATGCATGTGTAAATGACACCCAGCATATTTTTTAGTACTTTTACGAGATCAATTAAACAGCAATTCGATGAAAGCCATTGACATAAATACGACGTTAATTGAGGGTTACTTACGGCTACTGGACAATCTTAGCCCAAGTAACAAACTTGACCTTATTTCAAAACTTACCATGTCAGTGAAAACCGACATCACCGACCGGAAAAACTCTTTCTACAAAGCATTTGGCGCGTGGGAGTCAAATCAAACGGCAGACGAAATCATTTCCGACATTCGGAACAGCAGGTCACTAAACCGCCAAATTGAACAGTTTTGAAAAAATATCTCATTGATACAAACATTTGTATTTTTTATATTAAAGGCAAGTTTGATCTCATTACGCGATTCGAGAAAGTCAATTCCGACAACTGTTTTATTTCCGAAATCACGCTCGCTGAATTAAAGTTTGGTGTTGAAAACAGCGAAAAAAAAGAGATAAACCAAATTGCGCTTGACTACTTTTTAACAGGGGTGAAAATTGTTCCAATTTTTCATTCTCTTGACCTCTATGCAAAAGAAAAAGCCTGATTGAGAAAATCGGGAACTCATGTTGATGACTTTGACCTTTTAATTGGAGTAACATCAGTAACTCATAATTTGATAATGGTGACCAACAACACCGACCATTTCACCAGGATAAAGGGAATCGCTCTGGAGGACTGGACGAAATGATTTTTTTAGAAAAAAGTAAGTAAATACTAAAACCAGCCTCAGGAAACCGATGCTTTTTTCATTCAGCCCCAAAGGAAAATCACTGTCCTTTTTTATTCCCCCCCGCCATTCTGATTGAACATGTATAAAGAATTTTTTATCAAAATCTGACCGGATGCTGAAAAAGAAATACCAAGCGCAGGTGGTGCCAGGGCGCGTGTGAGTGCGGAAGCCCGGGAACAGGTAAGATAATGCCAGGTATGTCAGAAGCCTCTCCTGGTTTAGGGCGGAATGAAATTAAATTTATACTTTTGCATGAATCATTAAATACAAAGTATGCTAACTGCAAATGAGATAATCCGCTTTCTCACAGAGAATAAATCATATATCAGGACCCATTTTTCCCGTGTTGAAATTGGACTATTTGGTTCTTACGCACGCAACGAACAAACAAACGAAAGTGACATTGACATTCATGTTGTCTTTGATCCTGGCACACCAAACCTGTATGATAATGAACTTGAGTTAAAAAATTATCTTAAAACACAATTAAAAAG
>CAIWMX010000008.1 GCA_903913885.1 uncultured Bacteroidales bacterium
AAAGCCCTTGATACTTCTTTATTTATATAACAATGTAGTAACTGTAGTAAGCGAAATTGAAATATTATTAAACTTTAACATGATATCCATAAACCGAATATAGTCTTCCAGGGATTCGTTTCGAATGTCGGGTATAACCCAATTGAATAAGCACTTTCCCAAGTTTCTCAAGACTTTTAATATCAGCCCTATTTTCTGACTTTGAAATGATATGGTCTCTTATTTCGGTTGGCGTCATAAATAAATCTCCGTCAAATTCGTTCCCAGGTTCCAAATACTTTTGGACATAATCATACTCCATCGGAAATTGTTGAAATTGTTGATTTCGTAATTCATTTTCCCTTAACTCATCTACGGTCAGTTGAAATTTGAAACCGCTCTTATAAAGTGAATATGCCTGGCTCCAGACCTGGTCTATGCCAATGTGATCGTATGGCCAGTTAATCTTGGAAATCTCGAAGCATAACCATCGAACGCTCCCCGTGGTGTCAGATAAAAATGTATCCTCATTCGTAGAACCAATAAATGAAGCCCGGCGGGGATCTGTCTGAACCCGGCGGCCAAATGGATGCCGGATGCTAATCCTGTCTTTAGAAAAAAGGCTTTTAAGGTGGTTTAGTTCAAACTTTGACAGGGTGCTTAATTCATCAAGGTTAATGAATAAACTTTGAGCAAGTGTAATATACCCGTCTTTGTCGAGTGTTATATTTTCTGAAAAATATTTCTCAAGTGGTTTTGGACAAAGATATCGGCAGAATGTACTTTTTCCTGTATTCTGTTCTCGTCCGACCAGGATAAAGGCATGTTTGTTAAACGAATGGTCATCAAGAGCACAGGAAATGGTTCGGACGAGCATCTTTTTAAACTGGAGGTTAAACTGTGACTGATCAACGGCAGTGACCCGATTGGCCAACGCTTCTATGTAATCCACGTCATTTCCATTCCAGCCAGGAAGGGATTTAAAATAGTCTTTAAACGGATTGTACGTCGGTACAAACTCAGAATTGAGCAATGCCGATAGAATACCTTGGGAAATCCGGTGACCGCAATTCAACAATTGTATGATTAAGTTGTCTTCTTTGATTTCACGAAAGACATCTTCCCCGATTTTTCTGGCTTCAACTACACCTGTAATTTCATTTCGCTGAAGGTCATACCAATCATTAAGCGCCTGCTGAACTTCGACAATCGCCAATGGTTTTCTTTCTTTATCAGGCTTTGGCTCCTTTTTTTTATTGTTACTCATGGTATAGCGAGTGAGATTACTTCCTTGAATTATTGAGAAATTCCATGATAGCAGATTCCGGGATTCCTCCACCAGGAACTGTCCGGATAAGTCCGTTATTACAATATTTCTTAATTGTCTGGAAGTTCCGTCCCAGTTTTTTACTCACGGCATTTATCGTGAATATTTTTTCGCCTTCAAGCTTTTTCTTTTCAGATTCTACGCGCTTGAATTCATTTGCTACTGCCTTGCGGATTTCATCAACCGCGGTTTCTAAAGGCATAAAAATAATTTTTGATTGAGGTTGCATAATAATAGTTTAGACTTATATTTGTATAATAAAACAAAACAGGACACCACAAATATATGCCATTACTGTAGTTTTGTAACATACTACACAACTTTTATTTACAAACAGGACAAACAAATGAATTTCAATAAGATAAAAACCATTTGTGAAGAAAAAGGGTTAACCATACCTGCACTGGCTGATAACATTGGCATTTCAGAGGCCGGACTTTACCAGTCTTTTCGGAATCAATCAATGAAAGTTGATATTCTTGAGAAAATTGCAAAGGTGTTGGACACCCCCATATGGATCTTCTTTGATTTGGATCCGGAGGCTCAACTTGAGCCTTTAAGAAAGGAGATCAAGTATTATAAGGATAAACTGGAAGACATATCAGCCATTATGCCTTCCATCAAGAAGGATATGGAACATATGCAGGAAAGGCTTGCGGTAACTGACATGCTTGTCCAAAGCCAAAAACAGATTATCGAAAACTATAAAAAAATTGAATCCAATGAAGAGTTACTAAATAAGTCGGTTAAAGTAATTCCAAAAATGCTCGATGCATTTGATGTTATAAAAAAAGTTATGACAGGAAAAATTAAGATTGGTTCTCCTGAAGCCGATAAACTCTTTGACTTTAACCCTGAGGATTACCCTAAACCCAAGAAAAAGCGAAATGACAAAAATTGATTCTTATACGGTTTTACGGTCCGTCACAATTAAAACACATTCACAAATCATCATGTATTGTAAACACCAATAACGATGCTACTTTAAAGCAATCCAGCTTGATAACGGTATACTCCACTCCCAATAAAGGGTTAACCCTCCTTCAAGAATAGAGGACCTTAACGAATATATTTTACCGAATCAATAATTTTTTGACCTCAACTCCCTCGCCTGTCAGAATTTTTAAGAGGTAAATGCCGTTGGATTGGGAACTCACATCCATCTCAATCCTGTTTTGATCCTTCACCCTCTTCATCAACACGATGTTTCCAATAACATCCGAGAGTTGAATGATTTTTTTTCCGGGGATTTCCCAGTTATCCAACACCGTAATTTTACCAGAAGCTGGATTGGGAAAAAGGCTGAAGCGGGAACCGGCCTTTGATTTTTGCTCTGTAAAAACGGCCCCGCCATTCGTGGTTTCCAGGATTGCCCCGTCCAAGCCCATCACGATGCCGGTAACGGAATCAAAAAAATGCACTGAGTATAAATCTTTATTTGTGCCGCACTGCAAGCTGTCCCAGGTTACCCCGCCATTTATTGTTTTCAGGATTTTGCCGCCAAAGCCGACCACATAGCCAGTGTGGACATCGTTAAAGAAAAGGGCGTTGTAATAATCAGACGGTGCGTCATATAAAAGGGTCCACGTGATTCCCCTGTCGGTAGTTTTCCGTATGGTTCCGAATCCGCCAATGGCGTAACCGGTTTGTGAATCGGGAAAATAAACTGCCGTAACAGGTTCGTTGTCTCCAACATTATATATCCCCCATGTTATCCCTCCGTCGGTCGTTCTCAATATGTAACCCATGTCTCCCGCTACATACCCGTTCAAGTTATCTGTGAAGAAAACCGATTGCATATCGCCATAGTTCGGGATGGGCAACCTCGTCCAGGCAACTCCCCCGTTGACAGTTTTAAGGATGGTTCCCCCGGCCCCGGCAACGTAACCGGTATCGGTACAGAAAAAGAAAACCGAATACAGGTTTTTGGTGACCGGACTTCCCTGTGATTGCCACGTTGCGCCGGCGTCGGTAGTTTTCAGAATGATACCTCCATCGCCGACAATAATGCCATTGCTGACATCTGAAAAGTAAATGGACCGCAATATCGTACCTGACTTGTATGGCAGGGTATCCCAGTTCATGCCCCCGTTGGTTGACTTCAAAACCCGGAATATGTTGTTTTCCTGGTCAAAACCAAGGCAATAGCCCATTACGGCTGACGGGAAACAGGAAGAATTGAAACTATAATAAATCCCGCCTGACAAGGGAATCCAGGAGTTCCCTGCCGTGACCGTTTTATAGGTAATCCCCTCACGGCCCACGACATAACCGACTGTTGTATCCGGGAAATAAACCGAACTTGGCCAATCGGAGAATTCACCCGGCACAGTATCCCAGGTTGAGCCCCCGTTGATGGTTTTATAAACAGATCCGTCATAGGTAAGAAAGGGATTCGTATGGAACCCGATGGCATACCCGGTGGCATGCCCGGTGAAGAAAATTGAGGTAAGCTGGTCGTAAGTGGAAGCCGTGGTTGTGGAGTTCCACGAGATGCCTCCGTCAACGGTTTTGAGTATCTCCCCTCCAAAATTCCCGCCGTTGGCGCCTGTGCCAGCAGCGTACCCGACATCGACGCTGGTGAAAAATATTGAATGGTACCAGCCGGTAGAAGGGAAATACAATTTCATCCAGGAAAGACCGGCATCGGTGGTTTTAAAGAGGTAGCTGTCAGATGCCGCATACCCGGTATCAGCGACGGGAAAGAAGACCGAATAGATCCAGTCGGTAACCGGGTTAGGCAAGGTCAGCATTGTCCAGAGGTTTCCTGCATCGGTCGTCTTCAGGATCGTACCACTGTCGCCTACGGCATACCCTGTGTTTGGATCGGTAAAATATACAGCGCTCAGGTTCCGGGCTGTTCCCGCCGGCAGAGCGGTCCACTGTGCCCCTGCATCTTCCGTTTTCAGGATTGTTCCAGAGGTTCCAACCGCATAGCCTGCAGCAGGGCTGGTGAAAAAGAGTGCCACCAGGTCTTCCGTGGTACCCGATGGCATAGTTGCCCAGGTTAAGCCGCCATCAGTGGTTTTCATGATCGTACCCCAGTTCCCAACGACATACCCGGTTGTGGGACTGGTAAAATACACGGAGGAGAGGTTGTTACCCTGGGGTTTTGGATTGATCCATTGCCATTGCGGGAAGCATTCGTCAATAAAAAATAAAACTAAAAGCATCGTTATGCAAAAAAACTTCAGGTTCGTATTCATTTTGCTTCTGTCACCTATAAAACTTTGATACAATGATTTCTCCCTGTTGCTGATTGTCAATACATAAAGGGCACCCGCCAAAGAGTAAATTTAAACCAAAAACTTCATATTGTCACATTCGCCCGAAAGTATTTTCAATTCCTGACTTTAACAGAAAGTTGTTTAGTTTATTGAAGGTACGGGAATCTTTTACTAATCGAAAAGATTAGACACCGGGGGCCCCAGGAATTCTACTATCGGGAGTCCCTCCCTGATGTTCATGGAGGCCAGGCACTCCACTCCCAGGTATAAAATAACAGGTGCATTCCTTGCGCTTCTTCACTGAAAACAGGCGATTCCCAAGACTTTCCTAAAAAAATAACATGTCACCTTTAGCCGGTTTTATGGCAAAAGGTGTACTTTTGCTTCATCTACCGAATCATTTTTTAAGGCAACTTGCCAGATATTTCCCAGCACCGAAGCTCTCCGTAAAAATTAGACTTAATATATTAAAAATGAAAACATTAAAGAACCTCGTCATTTTTGTCATCGTGGCAATATCCATGTTAAACGCAAAAGCCCAGTTGCCGGCTAATGTTAGTCAGTTGTCTTTTTTTACAACAAAGTTCACCAAAGAGAAAGTTTACAATGTTCAGAGACAACCCGAATTTCCAACAATTGGAAATGACTGGACATTAATAAAAACCGGAGCAGCTTTGGAAGTCTCGGGAAATCCCATAGACTGGGGCACAAACAGGTATGTGATGTTTGTTGCTGAAGCTGGTTTGACGGATAAATCCAACCTGTTGGAAGACAATGTTTTTAAAACAGGTTCCAAATACAGTGTTTCGCTGAAACTGTTCGAGAGCAATGGAACATTCGTGAAAGTCATTTCTAAATATGGGGATATTATAGGCATCGCCCAGCAGGCTTTTGTGTATAACGAAGAAAACAGGTTTGCCTTATACTTCTCCCAGTATGGCGTGAATAATGGCAACATCAAATATAAACCCACCATAAAAATTGTAACAAAACTTTCGGAATTATTAAAACCGAATGAAGTAATTAAACCTGTAGAATTACCGAAGACCGATGCCGGCACAGCCGAAATAATTAAAATCAATACAACGACCACCTTTTTCGCCTCGAAATATTCAAAAGACAAAGCCTGGGACGTTCAACGTTCACCAGCATTCCCTGTTGCCAATCAGGAGTGGATATTATCGCAACCTCAAAGTGCCATGGATCCAAAAAGAGCCAATATTGACTGGGGGAATGGCAGGTATCTGAGGTTCGTAATCAATACCACGAATGTTAATGCAGCAAATGCATTGACCGACGACGTATATAAATCAGGTGCAAAATATAATCTTTCGCTTCAACTTTTCGAAAGCAATGGAAAGCTGGTTAATGTGGTGTCAAACTGGGGTAAAATAAGAGGCCTGGGCACGCAGGGATTTTTGTATGAAGCCGAAGGTGATGTTGGAACATTTTTTACTTCGTATACAGTAACTGCCTCTTCTGTAATTAAATACAAACCCTCTTTGACGGAGGTAACAAAACTGTCGGAATTAATTAAACCTTATGCAATAAACACCCCGGTAAAATTACCGGAAGTGAAACCTGAAGAAAAACCCGGCAGTGCACCGAAAATCGTAAATCCTGCTATTGAAAATAAGCTGCCCCGATTACCTGATGTCAATACCGGACTCGATATTTTTAACACGAAATTTTCAAAAAACCAGGTCTGGGAAGCAGATGGTTTAACCGACGATTTAAAAGACGGCGAAACCCTTACTTTAACGGTAAAAGGACCTGTTCAGCGCGAATTTGATGGCGGGCAGCAGCTTAAGAACTTAGACTGGGGCAAAAACGGCGACCGGTATATGATGTTCGTAGTTGTGAAAGAATCCGGCCGGATAGAAATTGCTGATGATATAAAAAATGATGATCCAACCTATATCTCAGTCAATTTATATGAGCGAAACGGTACGCTGGTCGATAAACCATATAACTGCGGGAGCATCAATGCCCTTAGCAACAATTGCGTTGTTTATGGTGTACATGCTACGGATTATGGGTTTAACATTCTTTTTTCGGCAAATGCGGTAAAAATGGGCGACGTGATTACTTACAAGCCAACGCTTGCCCAGGCAACCAGGTTATCGCAAATAACGAAAGGACCTGTTGTAACCCAGCTTGTTCAGTTAAAGAAAATTCTTCCTGTTGCAGGTGGCAAAAGCATGGTTGCATTTAATCCTAAAGTTACTTACGGCACCATGACTGATCAGGATGGAAACACCTACAAAACAGTAACAATCGGAACACAAACATGGATGGCTGAAAACCTGCGTGTAACCAAATACCGCGACGGAACACCGATCCCCATCGTAAATATGCACCACGATTGGAGCAGCAACCTGACTTCCGGTGCCTGTTGCAGCTACAAAAATTCGATGGATAAAGACTTTATTGCCACTTATGGCTTAATGTATAATTGGTACGCCGCAGTTGATAAACACAACATTGCTCCGGCAGGCTGGCATGTTCCGACTGATGCCGAGTGGACAACCTTAATCACCACTTTAGGTGGCGAAAAGGTGGCAGGCGGAAAAATGAAAGAGTCCGGAACTTCGCATTGGAAAAGTCCAAATGCAGGAGCTACCAACGAAAGCGGCTTCAGTGCAGTTGGGGCAAGTGAGCGCGGTTCGGAGGAAGGTAAGTTCAGTGTACTTAATGGCGATGTGGTTTTCTGGAGCGCTACAAAGAAAAAAGATCAATCGGCATGGTCGTTTCTCCTCAATAGCGATGATCCAACCGTTTTTCGTTCAGATAATGACCCGAAAATCGGTTTTTCAGTTCGCTTGATAAAAGATTAGAACAGAGACAAATAGCACAACGGACATTTTGCATAAAACCATCAATCTGCAACGACAACCTTCTCTATCCATGTATCCCCGGGGGTGGTAACTTTAAAATAATACACCCCCCTGCTAAAAGTTTTTGTTTCAATATCCAGAGACAGGTCGTTCGCTTTGAGGGCGGTGTACACATTCCGCCCCAAGATATCGAAGACTTCAACGGAGGAAACCGGTGAGCCGGATGTTATTTTGACACTGTCAGTCGCAGGGTTTGGGAAGATCGTGTTTTGCGGTTGTGCATGTTCCCCGGTGCCTACGTACAGTACATTTAAAATATCCGAAGACCCTTCGCACAGGATGGTGCTGTCGGCGGAATTCCTGTAAACAATGGTCGTATAATAATCCCAGTGGGAATACCAGGGAGTGCCGGGGGGCAGGGTATCGACATAGGAAAGGGCACTTAGCAGGGTCGTGTTTCTTTTGGTGAAGGGCGGAATACCGCCAAGGGCGGAACGGTAAACGTTGTACCCGGTTTGCTGGCTGCTGTCGGGCGGCGAAGTCATGTCGCCGATCATGAAAGCTTTGACGCGCTGCAGGAAGACACACGGCTGCGATCCCAGGGATGACGCATGCTGCCACACGCCCGTGCTGCTGCGGTACCATGCCAGGTCCTGCGCGGCATTCGGTCCGTTCTCGTCAGAAGCCAGGAAGTAAGACATCCCGGGAACGTTGAATTTGACCATCACATAAAATGAACTGTTAAAAAGGATGTTATTGACGGGAACCGTCATCCACGCATCCAGCACTGTGGTGAACGGAGCGCTGGAGCCAATCAGCACATAGTTCTGGTCGTAAATGTCCAACGACAGGGTTTGCTGAGAACCGTTGCCATTGTCGACAAAATATAGATTCACTGCCCGGATCTCGCCGGATGTAAAGGGGGATACGGAGAACTCGTTTCCGAACCAGCCCAGGATGCCGGGCGGCATGTGCCATCCGTTTTCCCAGGTGCCGTCGTCAAGCACCATCGTGGTCATGGAGCCGGGTAAAACACTGCAATCGGGCGGCTGCCATGCCAGGTACATTTTCCTGCCCTGCCCGCTGTTTCCATGTAGATTAACCGGGCCATGGCAGTCGCCATAGATATGGATATTGTCGAGGTACCAGTGAAGCACATCGGCTGAATTAATGCCATGGACGACGAACCGAACCTGGAAAAGCGTTCCCTGCAGTGAATCCAGGAAAATATGGCTGGGCTGCCAGCTGGTGGTGACCAGGTTGGATAATTCCATCCGCGGGTTCCAGATGCCGTTCCGGAGAACTTCGACGGTCATCTTCTCATTTACCGTGGGGTTGTAGATGATCACCCTGAGGTCGAAATCAAGCCAGATGTCGGCACAGGTAAATGCCTTCGCATCAATCGTGTCGCTGGTCATCGCCTGGCTGTAGTTGATGCGGTAAGGCTGCGGGAAGAAGTCGGCGCACGGGGCGGGGTTGCCGTACGCAGTATCAACTGACCAGTTGTTGTCGGTTGAGGAAAATGTCCAGTGGTGATAGGTAAAATTCCCCTGGTCCCACGATTCGGTAAAGGGAAGATCAAGGAACCCCGACGAAACAGTGGCATCCGGCGCCAATATGCTCCGGTTTGAACCCATTGACGTTGCGACCTGTGATTCCGCCTGTTGTGCAATTGCCAATGTAATGCCGGTAAGAACTACAAAGCATTTGAACAGTTTGATAAATGCATTCATATGAACATTTTTTTGGTGTTTGCATTTTTCAGATATTTTATTCTGACTGTTTGATAAACTTCCCCACCTGCACCGTCTCACCCCCTGCCAGCCGCATGAAATAGACCCCTCCCGCCAGATTGCTGATATCAATCCGGGCTTTAGTCCCGTTGATCGGGCAGGAGATGATTTCCTGGCAGTTCAGGTTCATGATCGATAATTTGCCAGGGGTTCTGTTTGCAGGTGTTTCAATGATTATGTAATTCACTGCAGGATTTGGATAAACAGATAACCCTGTCGTTTCAAACTCGTGTATACCCGCAAAAACTGAATCGTAGGTCTTGACTGTGGCTTTTTTTGTGCTTCCCGCCTCTTGATAAGCCACATAGGGTTTACCTCCAGGGCTAAAAGCAATGCAGTTAAACGCTGAGACTGAGGCTGAAAATCCTGCATCTCCAACATACGACCATGAATTCCCGTTAAATTTCATCACCGTCGCTTTCTGGCCATGGCCGTAATCTTTATAGGTTACATAGGGCAGGCCATCCAACGGACTGAACGCCAGGCAGGTATATTCAACTTTCCCGGCAGAGAACCCGTCAGTTCCAACCGTGGTCCAGGTACTTCCGTTAAACCGGGTTACACTGGCACTTGAACCGTTTCCCACATCCTCATATGACACATAGGGCTGGCCCGACGGGCTGATTGCAAGACTTGTATACCAGGCTATTGAACCGGAGGCACTGTTCCCGCCAACCGTAACCCAGTTAAACCCGTCGAATTTCATAACGATGGCCGCCTCCTGGGCCATGTAATCGGTAAACGCGACATAGGGAACGTCAGAAGATGCCCCGAAGGCTACGTGATTATAATTGGTACTGCCGATGGAAAAACCCGCAGTGCCAACGATCACCCAGCTGGTGCCATTAAATTTTTTCACCTCGGTTCTGCCGTAATTACTTCCATTGTTGTAGGCGACATAGGGTTGCCCCGACGGACTGACCGCAAAACCCAGTGACATGGCATTGATTGAAAAGTTGACAGCCCCAACGAACTCCCAACTGGCGCCATTGAACTTTTTGACATTGACACCGTCATAGCTGCCATTAATGAAGGCAATATATAACTGCCCTGAGGGACTAAAGGCAAGATTTATATATTCGGCAGTTCCTCCCGATACACCATAATCACCTACCACCACCCAGTTGTTCCCGTCAAATTTCATGACGGTTGCGGTCCTTGAATGGGAATAATCCTCGTATGCGACATAAGGTTCACCCGCCTGGCTGACCGCAATACTTATGTAATCGGCCTGCCCTGCTGAGAGTCCGGCATTGCCGACATTCTTCCACATATGATCCGAAGGAGAAGATTTAAATGAATTCATTTGTCCACATAGTGGAACAGGCATCAACAGCATAAAGAGGAAAAAAAGTTTTTCCATTATTTTGAAGTCATGATCAAATTTAAGAATTAATCATATATCAGGCTTTTCCATTGCCTTTTATTTTTCTTTTATTTTATGGGATTTTCCATCCTACCTCCCAAATGTTAATTATTCGTTAATGTTGAAGTTGCAGAAAAATATTTCACCCGGTTTGATGTTTTTACCCTGTAAACAGGTCTTCATTTTCATTAACCCCTTCAAAAAACTTTACGTTATGAAAAACAGTCCGCATATAACCGCCAACGACGCTTTTGACAACAAAATGAGCATCTCAAACCGCCAGGCCAGGGTTCCAAAGCCAACTTTGTCGACAGGTTCGGTAACAGACAAATATGCCGTTGTACTCGACGACGGCCGGACGGTGATCTATATAAACGATAAAAGCAGGGAGGGTGAGATCAGGTTGCGGTATGCCCAGCGAAAATCACCCGGCCTGTGATAACCGACACACTAAATCAATAGCTTTCGGATTTCAACACCGTCACCTACCTGGATATTTGCCAGGCAGATCCATGACAGTCCGTGGCATACTCCACCTCCATCAGTATTTTACAGGACACCCCACTCCAACCGTGTAGTCCTTGTTTATATCGGAGAAAATTTTCCTAATTTTTTACGGTTTGCCGCAATGCACTGCAGTCCGGTTATTGCCGCCCTCCAGTGCGTTGCTTTTTTATTAAGATGCAGTAGCGGATAAAAAAAAACATTGCATTATTTTTAGGATAACGCACATTTGATTAACGGGTGTGTTTTGTCGTATATTTGGGATTATCAATTCATCGCTCACAAAAACCAATCCCATGGAAATCACCCATAATGTTGTCGGCTGGTTTGAGATCCCGGTTACCGACATGGACCGCGCCGTTCGTTTTTATGAAGCAGTGTTTGAATTCAAACTCACGCGGGCTAAAATGGGGCCGCTCGATATGGCCTGGTTCCCGGGGGTTGAAAATTCGATCGGATCGGGTGGCTCCCTGGTTTACAGGCCGAGGCACTATCAGCCCTCGTCCAACGGAACCCTGATCTATTTCACGGCTTTCAGCGGGGATGTTGCCATCGAACTCGGACGCGCGGTTGAAGCCGGCGGAAAGGCGCTTATGCCGAAGACACTTATTTCCAAAGAGGTGGGTTATATGGCTATCTTTTTGGACAGTGAAGGGAATAGGATGGCGTTGCACACACATTAGGCAGCGAGGTAGCGAGGTAGCGAAAAAATGAAATCGTGAAATGGTGAAATGGTGAAATCGTGAAATGGTGAAATTGAGTGCCACCAGGACAAACGATTCTCCCCTTCTCCCTGGGGAGAAGGGGTCAGGGGGATGAGGTATATACCCGGAGAAGGATCAGAGGGATGAGGTATATACCCGGAGAAGGGGTCAGGGGGATGAGGTATAAAAAAACGAGGTAGCGAGGTAGCGAGGTAGCGAAAAAATGAAATCATGAAATGGCAAAATGGCAAAATGGCAAAATTGTAAAATGGTGGGGCTAGAGAACCATTAGGGATTTTTTTGCGGAATGAAATTCTGACATGATTTCGGTGATGATTTCGCTGGCGGGTTTGATGCTGTTGATGAGGGAGGCGGCCTGGCCGATTTCGAGTTCGCCCTCATCGAGGTCACCCTCGAGCATGCCCAGCCGGGCACGACCTTTTCCGAGAAGTTGTTTCATTTCATCCGGCGAAGCGCCGGCGGATTCGAGGGTTCTGACCTGGTCGGCAAACCGGTTTAAGATCAGGCGTACCGGCATGACGGACTTGAGGGTCAGCAGCGTGCCGCCATCGCGGGTTTCAACAATTTTCCTTTTAAATTCCGGGTGTGCCGACGATTCTTCAGAGGCCACGAAACGGCTTCCAATCTGGACGGCGTCGGCCCCAAGGGCCATGGCCGCCAGCATGCCCCGGCCGGTGGCGATCCCGCCGGCGGCAATGAGCGGCAACGTGATGCTGCCCCTGATCAGCGGAATCAGGGTGAAGGTGGTGGTCTCCTCTTTGCCGTTATGCCCGCCTGCTTCAAAACCTTCGGCAACAATGGCATCAACCCCCGATTGTTCGCATTTCAGGGCCGATTTCAGGTTGGCCACAACATGAACGACCCTGATCCCGTGCTGTTTCAGCAACGGGGTCCAGGTGGCGGGATTTCCCGCCGAAGTAAAGACAATTTTAACGCCTTCACGGATGATGACATCCATCTGTTCATCCACCCGGGAATAGATCAGGGGGACATTTACGCCGAAAGGCTTGCCGGTGGCGCCTTTACATTTGCGGATCTGCTCCAGGAGCAGTTCGGGGGTCATCGAACCGGCGCCCAGCAAGCCCAGGGCGCCGGCATTGCTCACGGCCGACGCGAGCCGCCAGCCGCTGCACCAGATCATCCCAGCCTGGATGATGGGTACATCAATGTTGAAGAGCGACGTTATGGGGTTGTTCAATGCCTCAACTATTCTGCTTTTTTATAAACAATCGAGACCAGGGTCTTGTCGTCCCCGCCCATGTTAACCGTGAGCCCGTAGGGACGGTCGGCAGGAATGGTTACCTGGGCATCTCCCGCTTTCCCGGTGAGTTGCTCGAGGATGGTCACTGCCTGGTGCACTCCGGTGCCGCCTGTGGGGTGGCCCCAGCCAACAAGGCCTCCCGTCGTGTTGATCGGAAAACGCCCGGTACGGGCGGTGTTGCCTTCGAGAATAAAATCGGCCCCTTTGCCTTTTTCAGCAAATCCGATCGCTTCCATGCACATTAGTCCGGCGATGGTGAAACAGTCATGGATTTCAGCCGTGCCGATCTGGTCGCGGGTGATCCCTGCCGATGCAAGCGCCGTTTTCACGGCCTCCTTCGTGGTGGTCAGCTCGGCCGGATCAACGGGTGGTTTGGTGATATCCTCTTCCATCTGCCCCCAGCCCAACACTTCAATGGCTTCGGATGCAGGTATGCCGCAACGCTTCAAGCCCGATTCAGAAACGATCGCGATGGACGATGCACCGTCGGAAACCTTGGAACAATCAAATACGTTAAGGTGATCCACAAACGATTTGCCGTTGGGTTCCATCATGGCCAGCGCTTCGAGGTCTTTGACAGTATTGTGATATTCCTGCGCCGTGGGGCAGAGCCGGGAATTTTCAACGGCGTTGCGGAACCACCGGGCCAGGGCCTGGCGTGTCTTGTCCCGTCCGTATTTTTCAAAGTAGGCCCCGGCCCGGTCGCTGAATTGCCCGGGGAAGAAATAGGCATGACCATTCTTACGGTTTTTAAACCACCCGGCACCGGCCAGGAAGTCGGCGCAGTAGATCGCCTTGACCGTATTCTGAACCTCCACGCCAATCACCAAAACGACGTCAGCGGTTTCGGCAAGCACGCTCTTGATGCCGCTCATCAGCGCCAGTCCGCCCGTAGCGCAGGCTCCCTCGACCCTGATGGCGGGCTTGTAGCGCAATCCCTCATCCACGTATGGGAAAAAGGCGGCCAGGTTGGCCTGCCTGTTGAAACGCGAGGCCATGAAATTGCCGATCACACATTCATCAACATTGGCCGCCCCGCCGATCATGTTCAGGGTGCCCTGCCCGGCTTCGCGGATATACTCCTCCAGCCCGGGACGTTCCTTTTTCGGGTTGAACTCCTTACGGCCGGTACCCATCGAAATGGTATTGTAACCGGCAACCATATATACTTTTCTTCTCATGATGATCTTCGGATGTTTATTATAAATAGTTATTTATCGGGCCATAGGCATGGAAAAATCCTGTCAGCAAAACGGTGTTGACGTCGCTTTCGTTGCCGGCTACCCCCGAGCTGACCAGCTCCTGCCCGATTTCACAGGAACGGGTGGCATAGAACCTTGCCAGTTCCGCTCCCAGTCCGGATGCGCCTTTCAGCTGATCGAAGTAGGCGCGCAGGAGATCTTCCTTCGCCTTGTTTCCCACAACCGCTTTCCATGCAGGAGGAGCAGGCAGGGTGCCTAGTTTTGCATCCACCGAAGCCTGGAAATCACTGATGGGCACGTAGGCTTTTATTCCGGGATCGTAAATGGCCACCGGCCTGCCTTTTTCATATTTCAGGATGCCGTCCTTCTGTGATCCGTCGGAATACTGGCCGCCTTTTACACCAAGGGCGAGGAACCTGTCAAGCAGCGGGCAGCGCAGGGTTTCTTCCTTCAGGTGATGATCCATCACCGACATGATGAAACTGCAAACATCCACGCCCACGTAATCAACCAGTTGGAAGATGCCCATCGGGCGGACGAGGAAATCCTGGCTGATCCGGTTCATGGCATACACCGCTTCGACGAAGGAGAAATCCTTGCCTAGCTTGTCAACTTCCGAGGCTGCATGCAGGATATCGCGCATAAAATGGCCATTCCCGATGAAGCCTGCCACATCATGCGACGGGACGACGATCTTGCGCAGGTTCTTTGCATAAGCCAGTGCAAATGCCTCTACTTCGGGCAGGGTGTTTGTTGCTTTGATCACCTCCACCAGCTTCTGAACGGCAGGCGGGTTGTAGAAGTGGAACCCGATGATGCGCCCGCCAAGTCCTGCCCCTTCATCAAGCTTGGTGATGGGGATGGAGGAGGTATTGGTGAAAAACCAGGGCTGGTGAGGGTTGTTGGCTGATATCCCGGCAAAGATGCGGATCTTCAGATCGGGATCTTCCTTGATGGCCTCGAACACCATCTTTGAATCATAGGCGGCTTCCATCCTGGTGGAAGGCCTGACGATGCTGAGCACATCGAAAATGTACTGGTCGATGATCTCATCATTGTCGATCAGGTCGGGGCGGCCGGCATACACTTTCCGCAAGGCCACCACCTTTTTCTCAGCCATCTTAAGCACCTGGGCTTTCAGGTATTTCAACACCCCGCTCAGGGCTTCATCGGAAACATCGATGGCGTTCAGGACAAACGGCTTGCCCTTGTTTTCAGGTTTCAGGCTCAAATCGGCCATTTCAACGGCAGTAAGCAGTAAGATCCCGCTTCCCATTTTCCCGGCAGCGCCCAACACTGAAACATGCTGTAATCGTTCTTCGTAGGTCATATTCAGAATTTTGGTTTTTTGTTTATCCCTGCAACAGTCCCTTTCCTGTAAAAAGGGTGGAGGGTTGATTTATTTCCAGTTTGGTTTGCGTTTTTCAAGAAAGGCTCTCATTCCTTCCTTCGTGGCTTCATCATTGAATTGCCGCCCGAAATCCACGGCCTCCAGTTCGGAGGCTTCCTTGAAATCCATAGCAAAGCCGGCACGGATGATCTTTTTGGACCTCGGCACCGCCTGCGAGCCATTGCCGGCGATCTTCCCGGCCAGTTTCAACACCTCTTCCATCAGCACTTCCGGTTCGGTCACTTTTTGAACCAGCCCGATGCGAAGGGCATCGTCGGCATTGATGGTATCAGCCGTCAGGATCAGGTAAAGCGCGTTTCCCAGGCCTGCAATCCGCGACAAACGCTGTGTCGCCGCATATCCCGGGATCATTCCCAGATTCATCTCAGGCTGCCCGAACTTAGCTAGTTTGCTGGCAATGCGAAAATCGCAGGCCATCGCCAATTCGCAGCCTCCCCCCAGTGCATACCCATTCACGGCCGCGATAACGGGGATTGCAAACTGCTCCAGCCGGTCGAAGGTACGCTGGCCTTTTGTCGAAAAAGCATATCCCTGTGCTTCGTCCATGTGCACCATTTCGGCAATATCGGCACCGGCAACGAAGGCCTTGCCTTCGCCGGTTATTACCATGACTTTCACATCATCACGCGGCTCAAGGTCATCGAGAAAATGGTTCAGTTCATCGAAAAAATCTGAGTTCAGTGCATTCATCGCCGCAGGCCGGCTGATGGTAACCACCGCGATGCGGTCGGCAATCCGGGTCTTCAGTATCTGGTATTCCATTGTTATTTTGTTAACAGTCAATGAGTTTTCGCGATCTAAATTTAACAATAATTTTGAATACGAAAAGTTAATTAGAAAATATATTCAAAAGAGACTGAGCAGATTCATTTGAACTGCAATTAATCCATAGATTTATAAAAAAATTATCTTTGTAAACAATAATTCAACCAGGCATTGACAAAATAAAAAAAATCAGGATAAACGACAACTCAATGGGTAAGTCCAATAGTATTAACAGTAAGTCTTCAAAATTAACAAAAGTCGGGGATTTTGACAACAAGTACCTGGTAATATTCAGCGCTGGGATAATACTGTTTTTAATCTGGTTTATTTACAGAAGTGCCATTATAAATGGTTTTCTTAACTGGGATGATGATTTTTACATAACACAGAATCCGGATATCACCATTTTGGGGATGAAAGAAATTATTCACTTCTTTTCCTCTTTCTTTATGGGAAACTATCATCCTTTGACCATGACTTCATTCATGTTCGAGTATTCTCTGTTTAAATCCAACCCAAGCGGTTACCATACTGTCAGTGTGATTTTGCACCTGATCAATACTCTTCTGGTTTTCCTGTTTATTTTCAAATTTTGCAGCAATAAACTTTTCCCGGCAGTAGTTATTTCACTTTTCTTTGGTCTTCATCCAATGCATGTAGAGTCAGTAGTCTGGATTTCAGAACGAAAAGATCTTTTATATACATTTTTCCTTCTTATTTCATTACTCATTTACCTTGAATATTTAAAGCGATTGCGCATTGAATTTTTATTGTTTTGTTTCTTCACTTTCCTTCTTTCTCTTTTATCAAAGGGACAGGCTGTAATTTTTCCAATAATATTACTGCTTGTAGACTATTTCCGGAATCGCCCGATGGCCTGGAAAATGTTGTTGGAAAAAGTTCCGTTCTTCCTGTTTTCCCTTATTTTTGGGGTCGTTGCAATTTTTGCACAAAAAGCCAATGGAGCCATTAATGAAGTTCACATGCCTTTATTCGACCGGATTTGCTTTGGATTCTACGGATTAAACCTATATGTTTTGAAATCAGTCTTCCCTGTTTTTCTATCAGGATTTTATCCCTATCCGTTTACCATTGATGATAAATTGCCAGTTCAGGTGCTCCTTTCACCCTTTATTTCAATAGTAATTGGTATTCTGGTATTCTGGTATTTCAGAAAAGAACGCCAGGTAATAACAGGGCTTCTTTTCTTTTTAGTGACGATTCTGCCCGTTCTCCAGTTCCTTCCGGTCGGCAAGGCGGTTATTGCAGAAAGATATTCTTACTTATCCTATTTAGGATTGTTTTTAGCCTATGCATGGATGATGGCATGGGTATTTGAGAAAAGGAGGAACTCAGCAATCCGCTACACCGGAGCTATTTTTACTGCTGTTTTTTTAATTTTTTTCATGTTTCAAACATATTCCCGGATCCCTGTATGGAACAACAACATCGTTTTTTGGACAGATATAATTTCATTACACCCTCGTTCAACAGTTGCATATGAACACCGTGCCATCGCCTATCTCAATGAAGAAAAGAATAATGAGAAAGCTTTGGAGGATTGCAGTAATGCAATTGCACTTGATTCCAATCTGGTAAAATGTTACTTCATGCGCGGGTATATCTATTTCCTGGATAATAAATTCGAATCAGCCCTACAAAATCTAAACCGCGCCAATCAGCTTGATCCAGACAATAATGGAACCCGGACAATCAGGGGGATGACCTATGCAGGTCTGCACCAATATGACAAAGCGATTGATGAATATTCTTTTCTCATCCGTAAAAATCCTGGCAGCAAAGCGAGTGCAGACCTTTATCTGAAACGTGGAGTTATCTATACCGATAATACTTCACAATATGACCTGGGTGTTTCCGATTTTAAAAAGGCCTTATCTTTTATGCCTGGAAACGTTGACATTCTATTCAACCTGGGGCTTGCTTATTTTAAGAAAGATGCTTATGATGAAGCAATCCGGTATTTCAGTGACGCCATTTCCATTGAATCCGGGAGAGGTATAATATGGTATTTCAGGGGACTCAGTTACATTCAAAAAAAACTCACGCATCAAGCATTAGAGGACCTTGTTACAGCAAAGAAACTCGGATACCCGGTTTCCGAAGATGTTTTGAAATCCCTTATGCGAAAATAAATTCTCTTCCTCTGTCCAAAAGTAATGGTGTTCCCATTACTTTTTCAACCGGCCAGCCATTTGAGATACCATCCTCTGTTCACAGGTACCGGTTCAGGGTTCAATTGATTTTTTGCGTGTCACGACCAGGTTTTGATTTATGATACGACTAATTGGGTTTGCAAAAAACACAAACTAAAACGCACAGTATCTCTGCAATGAAAGGTGAAATAAATAAAAATTCCTGTAATTTTGCCGGCTAACCCTCAACATCAACCAGATGAAAAAAAACTCTGCATTCCTGTCGATCGCACTCATAGTCATGATTATGGCGATCTTCCCATCCTGTAATAACAGCAACAAACAGATGAGCAACACAAACAAAGTGCCGGCATTTGACATGTCGACTATTGACTCGACCGTTAAGCCATGTGTCGATTTCGACGGGTATGTCAATGGAAACTGGAAAAAACACAACCCGATCCCATCCACGGAAGGATCGTGGGGGTCATTTGACATTCTCGATAAAGAAACCCGCGAGGTGAAAATCAAGGGGATCATTAAAGAGCTTTTAGCCGCTCAGAACCCCAAAAAGGGCAGCGACACCCAGTTGATCGCTGGTTACGTCCGTTCTTACATGGACACGGTGACCATTGCTAAACGAGGCATTACCCCAATCATGCCGATGGTTGAGAAAGTCAACTTGGTAAAAACCAACGGTGAGATGATCGCCCTTGCAGGGGAACTTGCCAAAATCAACATTGGCGGCCCGTTTGATGTCGGAATCGGCGCTGATGACCGCAACAGTACGATGAACGCCATTTTCATGGGCCAGGGCGGGTTATCAATGCGCGACCGGAACTACTATGAGAACAAAGATGCCGCGATGGTAAAGATCAGGGCGGAATTTGTAGCTCATGTTGATAAAATGTTTGCCGCTGCCGAATGGAAAACAGCCAACCCGGGGAAAACCATTCTTGATTTCGAAACAAAACTCGCGCTCATCCAGCTGAAAAATTTCGAGTTGCGCGATCCTGTGAAAATCTACAATAAAATTGCTTTTTCGGAACTTCAGAAACTCGCCCCGGCCATCAACTGGAGCGATTATTACAAAAATTTCGGACTTCCCACAGATACGGTCATCGTTCAGGATAAAAACTACCTGAAGAAGCTCGACCAACTGATTAAATCGACCCCGGTCGAAGTACTGAAAACCTATTACAGCTGGCAGATCCTTTCCCACTTCGCTTCCCAGCTGCCCGATCAGTTCAACAAGGAAACCTTCCACTTTTTCAGCACCATCATGTATGGGGTAAAGGAACAGCGTCCGCGGGAAGAACGCGCCACCATGAGTGTGAACCGCAGGCTGGGGATGCCGTTGGGCAAACTTTTTGCTGCCAAATACTTCCCTGAATCGTCGAAGAAGAAAATCGTGGAGATGATCGAAAATGTACGTGCCGTATACAGCGAACGTATTGACAAACTTACCTGGATGAGCGCCCCCACCAAGGAAAAAGCCAAGAAGAAACTTTCCGCCTTCACCTGGAAAATCGGGTACCCGGATAAATGGAAAGACTATTCCACGATCGACATTCAGCCCGACAAACTGATCGAAAACAGCATCAACATCACCCTATGGGATCACAACGACATGCTTGCAAAGGCCGGCAAACCGGTCGACAAATCCGAATGGGGCATGTCGCCGCAAACAATCAACGCCTACAACAATCCCACAAACAACGAGATTGTTTTCCCTGCGGCCATCCTGCAACCGCCTTTCTTTAACCCCGATGCCGACGATGCCATCAACTATGGCGCCATCATTGGTGTGATCGGACACGAAATGACCCATGGTTTTGACGACCAGGGAGCCCAGTACGACGGCACCGGCAACCTCAACAACTGGTGGACACCCGAAGACACCAAGAATTTCCAGGCCCTTGGAAAAAGGCTCGAAGACTACTTCAGCGCAATCGAAGTCACCAAAGGTTTTAACATCAACGGGAAACTGACGTTGGGTGAAAACATCGCCGACCTGGGTGGACTCACCCTCGGATACTACGCCCTTGAAAAATCCCTTGCAGGAAAAGAGAAACCCAAGCCGATCGACGGTTTTACCTACCAGCAGCGGTTCTTCCTCGGATGGGCCCAGGTATGGCGCGACAACATGACCAACGAAAGCCTGATCAACCAGGTGCAGACCAACGAACACTCTCCTGCCCGCTGGCGTATCAATGCCACCCTCCCATTGATGAAGGAATTTTCGGATGCCTTCGGATGCCAGGGAAAAAGTGCGGTTACCGACGCCCAGCGTATCGTGATCTGGTAAGAATTTCCGCCCTGATAAAAAAAAAGGATGGCCATGGCCATCCTTTTTTTTTATAACAGGTCAGGTTATTCCACAACAACCTTCACAGTGATGGCTTGCTTTTCTTCCTTCATTTTCAAAATGTATAATCCCCTCGGGATGCTTTGCACATCCGCCTCAACTGTCTTGCTTTTCCTGCCGACACCATTAACCTTTTCAGACCAGACGACACGGCCATCCATCGCAGAAAGCGTAAGGAGTGCGGTTGCCGGAGGTGCGGTGATCGTTATGATAATCCGGTCGTGCGCCGGGTTAGGCTGAACGGTCATTGCCGGTGAATTGCTGCTTAAGTCTCCAATTCCGGTACAGGGATCGAGGGTGATGGTTTTCATGCTGCTAACATTTCCAAGGCAGGGTGCATTGGGAACAACAAGCAGTACCACAGTGACCGAGCCATGCGTTTTGTCATGGATTCCCGGAATATAGTTTGTGGTTAGTGTGCTGGGACTGGAAAAATAGCCGTCACCGCTTGTACCCCATGTTACTTTGCTGTAATTCGTGGCAGTGCCATGAAGAGACACCGGTGAAACATACCAGCAAACGATGGTATCTGCCCCGGCCGAGGCCACGGGAGGCATCCCTATGCGGACTTCGGTCGTATCATGCCGTGTCAGGCTTCCGTCGCTGATGGCGGCAATATATTGCGTTGTTATGGCAGGGCGCACCTTCGGGCTCTTCAGCCCGGAGGTAAAACCGGCAGGAATTGAGGTCCAGGAATAGGTATAAGTTCCCGATCCGCCGTAGCCGTATACATTGAGTTGAGAAGAATCGGGCGTGGAGGTGCAGATCATCGAAGGGCTTGAAGATGCCGCCGATGAAAATACATTGGCAAAGGTGAACGATGCGATGCGTGTTTGCCAGTTGCTGGCTGAGGTGATGCCGTAGTATTCGGTTGTAAACCAGAACGTGGTGGGTGCCGAAGGATCAATGCTGATGCCGCTGTAATCGCCCCACCTTGAACGACCGCTCCAGCTGCCGGTTTGTGAACCTCCTCCGTTAATAATGGTTTTTTCTGTCATGGTCATCTGCCCAAGTGGGTCGTTCTTCATCCTCCCGGTATAGCGGATGGCAGGATAGATGTTTGAACTCGAAACGGAATAACCCATAGCAATGGTTCCGGCGGTATCCTGGGCGATGCTGCCCATCCACCTCGAGTTGTTGTCGGCCGGCGAGTAGGTGGCCTGCTGATAGATACTCCAGCCGGTTCCCGTATTCCTGAGTTCATACCAGCGCACGCCTGCTTTTCCGGCTGTTCCACCAACCGTATGATTCAGTACCATCGAGGAGTACCCATTGAAATTCCTGAACTGCTGGCGGTACATCAGCCGGTCGGACAGGGTTTCAAGTTTTTTATCAGAATCCTTCTGGGTAATCCCGCTTCCCGCTTCACCTGAAAAGCTGAAACTATTTACAGGCAGGTAGGTGATGTTACCAAAAGTTGAATTGGTCGGCGTAAGCCAATCGGAATGAAACTCATAGATCCCAAGCCGCTGGGTTCCTCCCATCCGGGCATAGGTAAAGTAGTTTGGAGTCCCGGCAACCGGAAATGTGCCGTCACAATCGGATGGCAGCAAACTGATAAATCCTTCTCCTCCCGGTGAAAGTGTAAAGGAGATCCGCTGTGCTTCCGGATTCCCGACAAGCATGGCTGCGCGTTCGAAACTATAGGCACCGTTGCCGACCCAGCTTCCCATGAAGAGGTTGGCCGACATATAATAGCCGTCGGGCCAAACGCCGAATTTGGGATAATCGGGCATTTTTGAAAACTCATATTCGTATCTGTACCAGCTACCCGTTGGGTCGGCAGTTTGCGACACCGCGATCATCTGGTAGAACGGGGCCGTGGAGGAACCGTTAGGCAGGGAAAACTGCGAAAAAAGCCAGCGGTTGGCCTGTTCGTCATACAGCACAATGGCATCCCCGCTATTGTCGTTGTTAGGCATGCCGCTCCATACCGAACTGCTCGCCAGCGGACCGAGGATCCTGTTCCCGCTTTTGTTGTAAACGGAATAAGCACAATTCACTACCTGGAAAAAATGGTTCAATCCAACCTCCCCGTGTGTATCGGGAGGAACCGCCCCGCTGATATTACCCATCCCTTCGAAATTCTGGATGGTAGTATCGGAAGGCAGATAACCGTTCTGGTCCTGCAATCCCGGATCACGAAACCCCGGCGCCTCTTGCTGGTTCTTCATAACCTGCTTAAAATAGTTTTTAATCACCCCGTCTTTACAGCTGGCATCCAATTTTGGAAGGTCAGACTTAATCATATCACGCAAAGGCGGTGAAACATCAAAGTAAACTGGTCGGTCAATCTTCGGGATCATGACAGTTTGCTGGGCATGTGCGAAACTCAGGGCTGACAACAGGAGGATCAGCAGGTATGTCGGTTTTTTCATGGGAGGATTTAATTTTTTACAGTGAAAGAAATTCAGTGCGGCAAACTTACGTAATAATCAGGTTCACAGGGATGGATGGTTGAAACTATCTTGATCTGCCTCATCCCCTGACCCCTTCTCCAAGATTACATACCTCATCCCCTGACCCCTTCTCCAAGATTACATACCTCATCCCCTGACCCCTTCTCCTCAAAGGAGAAGGGGAAGGTTTGCGGCTCAGGGTGATGTCAAACAGTTTTGGTTATGGCGGGGGGATAATAAATAAATATCGGTCGTGAGATTGAAAAATAAGCCCGGGGGTGTTCCGCTATGTTATTTAAGGCCTTATCTTTGACAAAAATATCCTATGCATCGCCCTGGCTTCATGGCCATGATTCTCATGGTTTTCTTGTTCTTCACCGGGATTCCCGGATATTCTCAAAAACAGGTTGGTCTTCCGAAAGCCATTCCCCTGAAATTTTCCTTGCAGGAACTGGAATACCGGACTTTCAGTTATTTCTGGGACCTGGCCGATACGACAACCGGACTGATCCCTGATCGTTATCCAACGCCCTCGTTTTCAAGCATAGCGGCAACCGGTTTTGGGCTCTCGGCATACCTGGTTGGCGTCGATGAGAAATATATTACGCGAAAGGATGCAGCAGCCAGGGTTTTAAAGACCCTCCGCTTTCTTTATCACCTGCCCCAGGGACCGGATAAAACCGGGGTTGGAGGATACAAGGGGTTGTTCTACCATTTCCTCGACATGCACACAGGCTTGCGGTTTAAAGACGTGGAACTCTCCACCATCGACACAGGGTTGCTGATGGCCGGCATTCTCTCCTGCCTGCAGTATTTTAACGGTGACGCGGAGGAGGAAGCCGAGATCCGCGACCTGGCGGAAAAACTTTTCCGGCGGGTTGACTGGAAATGGGCATTGAACGGCAAGGATATCCTAAGCATGGGGTGGCATCCCGAAAGCGGATTTATCAACAGCTACTGGTATGGGTACAACGAAGCCATGGTACTCATCATCATGGCTATGGGCTCTCCCACACATCCCATACCCGCTACGTGCTGGAAAGCATGGACCTCAAAGTACAACTGGACTTCCTGGTTCGGGTTTTCCTATGTCAATTTCGGCCCCCTGTTCGGGCACCAGTATTCACATATCTACATCGATTTCAAGGGCATCAGGGATGATTACATGCAGGCGAAGGGAATCGACTATTTTGAAAACTCACGCAGGGCAACCTATTCACAACAGGCCTATTGCCGGGCCAACCCGGGACAATTCACCGGTTATGGCAGGTACATCTGGGGACTCACTGCGTGCGACGGCCCCGGATATGCCAAAATGACCAGGAAGGGCAAGGAAGTTGTTTTTGAAGGATATTCTGCCCGGGGAACGGCTGCCGGCTACCACGACGACGACGGTACCATAGCCCCTACCGCTGCAGGTGGCTCCCTACCGTTTGCTCCTGAAATATGCATCCCTGCCCTGGAAGCAATGTACAACAATTATGGCAATGCGCTGTACCAGGAATACGGGTTCAAAGATGCTTTCAACATCTCATTTATTCAGGGAAAAGGCAATGAAAAAGGCTGGTTCGATGTTGATTATCTGGGCATCGACCAGGGACCGATCGTGTTAATGATTGCAAATAACAAGTCAGCCCTGATCTGGGACCTTATGAAACATAACAACTTTATCATCCAGGGCCTGAAGAAAGCTGGCTTTTCAGGAGGATGGCTGGGACGTAAGACGTAGGACGTGGGACGTGGGACGTGGGACGTGGGTTAGTTGACCTGGATGGATTGAGTGAGGGTTTCGGAGGAGTTTGTTCCTACATAGATCACAAATTCGCCCGGTTCCCAGAATTTCTTCAGGTCAGGATGGTAAAACGCAAGGTCGTCGGTGGTCAGGGTGAATGACAGACTTTTCGTTTCACCTTTTTTCAGCAGCACTTTCTGAAACCCCTTCAACTCTTTTACCGGCCGGGTAATTGACCCTACCTTATCCTGCACGTACAATTGCACGATCTCTTCCCCGTCAATGTTCCCGGTATTGGCCACCTTCACTGCAATCTGGATCTGGCTGCCGTTTACCGACGCTGCTAACCCGGAATAGGAAAAAGAAGTGTAGCTTAGTCCAAAGCCAAACGGGAACAGGGGGTCATTGGAACAATCGAGGTACCGCGACACGTATTTTGCATCGGGATCGCTCGCCCTGTATGGTCTTCCTGTGTTTTTTGCATTGTAGAAAACAGGGATCTGCCCTTCGTTCCTTGGGAAAGTCATGGTTATCTTGCCTGAGGGGTTCACGTCGCCAAAGAGCACATCGGCAATTCCGTTGCCCGCCTGGGTTCCGCCATACCAGGTTTCAAGGATGGCCGGGGCCATGGCGTTCAGTCTGGTAATCGCCAGGGGGCGGCCGTTGAACAGCACGACGGCGACAGGTTTTCCTGTTTTAATTATTGCTTCTGCAAGTTCGTTCTGTATACCAGGCAGGTCGATGCTGGTTCGGCTCGATGCTTCACCGCTCATCCAGCCATTCTCACCCAGGGCAAGAATGATAAAATCAGATTTGGCGGCAAGCTTTACGGCAGCCTCAAATCCGCTCCGGTCGGCATCGTTGACATTGCACCCGTTCTCCGACAGCACTTCAACATTATTCCCGGCCCTGGACCTGACTCCTTCATACAGCGTAACACATTTTTCCCAGTTGCCAGCCGCGCTCCAGTTCCCAAGCATATCCTTCTTTGAATCGCCCAGGGGGCCGATCACGGCGATGGTCTTAACCCCCGCTGGGATGGGCAGGGTCTGCTTCGAATTCTTCAACAGCACGCAGCTTTCGGAAACCATTTTCCGGGCGGCCGCGAGCGCTTCAGTCGTCATGATCTCCTTCTCCTGGCGTAGTGCATTGCAGTAACGGTAAGGATCATCGAATAAACCCAGTTTCATTTTCGCCTCAAGGACAACCTTTACGGCTTCATCGATCCTTGCCATAGAAACTTGTTTTTCTTTAAGCAGGGAATCGAGGGAGTTCAGGTAGGTGCTACCCTGCATATCCATATCCACGCCGGCATTCAGTGAGATTTTTGCCGCCTCCTTAATGCTACCGGCCACGCCATGGCTCATCAATTCATTGATGGAGGTATAATCGGTTACAACAAAACCGTTGAATTTCCAGTCATTGCGCAGCAGATCGGTAAGCAGCCATTTGTTGCACGTGGAAGGAACCCCGGCAATTTCATTGAAGGAGGTCATTACCGAACCAACACCGGCGTCGACGGCTGCTTTGTAAGGAGGCAGGTACCATTCGTAGAGGGAAACCTGCGACATGTCGACGGTATTGTAATCGCGGCCCGATTGTGCCGCACCATAAGCTGCAAAGTGTTTCACACAGGCAATCAAGGTATTATCGGCAGCCAGGTCCCCGCCCTGGAAACCCTTCACCCTTGCTGCTGCAATCTTGCATCCCAGCCAGGTATCTTCACCGGCACCTTCAGCCACCCTGCCCCAGCGCGGATCGCGTGCAATGTCGACCATCGGGGCAAAGGTCCAGTTGATGCCCTCAGCCGTAGCTTCAATGGCGGCAATCCGTTCGGCATGTTCAATGGCCGCCAGATCCCAGCTGCACGCCTGTCCCAGCGGGATAGGGAAAATCGTGCGGTGGCCGTGAATTACATCATACCCGAAAATTAACGGTATCTTCAATCGCGAATCCTCAACCGCGATACGCTGAAGGTCGCGAACATAGTCAACAGTATAGGCATTGAAGATGGCTCCGACCTCTCCCTTCCGGATAAGCTTTTTGTAGTTGCTGTTAAGGCTTGGGCCGGTTTTATCCCAGTCGGAGGTAAACAGGGAGAGTTGACCAATTTTTTCATCAAGGGTCATTGATTTTATCAATTCGTCAATCTTAGCCTTGTTGTCGGGAGCCTGCGCAGACATTTGGGTACTTTGTGCCATATTCCTGGAAGAAAAAAGTAATGCGATAAAAAGGAATCCGGCCAGGCGGAATTGGAAAAAGTGTTGCATCGTTTATGATTTAAAGAGCTGAATTAAAAACCAAATTAACTAAACATCATCCCGGAAGGAAAAGGATCATCTGAGTCTGATTTTCCTTACTCCCCGCCATTCAATAGGTGAATCCCAGTTTCGTCAAACCGGCATCCACTTCCGGGCACGACATGAACAAATCCCACAGCAGGCTGCTCCTGTAATTTTCGATCATGCAGATGATGGGGCCCTCATCGATGGCAAGTGTTGAGTCGGCCCACCACCCTTCAGTAGCATCAAATGCATCATAAAAGCCGTACTCGCCCCAAAGCCTGTTGCCGAAAACATAATAAAACTGGCGGATCGCCTTCATCGATTGCTCCGGCACGTAAGGCAATGCCGAAATGGCGGCAGTCGGGGTTATCACCCCAAGGTCGTTCGTGGGTGAGTGCGCGTTGTAACCCCAAGGGTTATCGCTGGCAGTCAGTCCCCAGCAGGCAGCGCTGTAACCGATGTAATTCTTCGGATTCTGAATGCAATAAGCCTGGTTGATTAACGATTGGTTAACATTCTGGGTCCAATAGTTAGCGTACGTATCCACCAGGTTTTTCGGGTTTAACCCAAGGAATGAGTAGTGAGTGAAAAACAGGGGTCCTCCATAGCTTTCACCCAGTGGCAGCACGTGGCCGTAATAAGAATTTCCGTTCTTTATGCCGCCGTTCTGGGCGTATCCCTGGTGATACACCGCGGGGCTTATGGTATGCGTGGTGGAAGCGGCAGCCACGATATAGGTGATCAGGGTTTCATTGTACCCCCTGATCTGCATATTCATATACCAGTTATAATCGGGCGACCAATGCCAATAGAGTACGTTCTGTCCGCGGGTGAACCAGTCGTATTCCACGCCGTTCACCAGCACATTGATCCTGTCTGATAAAAGCTTTTCGCTGGCAACATTCGAATCCAGGTACTGTCGCATGGTAAGCAAACCCTCGACCATGTAAGAAGTTTCAACCAGGTCGCCGCCGTCGTCCTGCGTTGTAAAGGGTATTGTTTTGCCGGTAGCGCCGTTGAGCCAGTGCGGCCAAGCGCCATGGTAGCGGTCGCAGGTTTCGAGGAAGCCCAGTATTTTCCCCAGCCTCGCCATCCCGTCGCTTCTGGCAATAAAATTCCGGTTCATCCCCACCACCAGCGCCATGATGCCGAAGCCTGAGCCTCCTGTAGTTACAACATCCCCGGAGCTGTTCCGCTCCCGGGCCATGCCGCAAGCGGGATGGGCAAAATCATAAAAATACCGGAAAGTCTTTTGCTGGATGAGGGTCAACAGCTCATCATCCGTGATGAGCGGAAATTTGGGGGTTGTGTCGATCGCGGTATAAAAACTGTTCAGGAAGCCGTCGAAGGTAAACCCGTTGCGGGCTTTCAGGTTATTGGTTACAGCAAAGGTGTACTTTGAAATATCGACCAACTGCTTGGTATTCAGCAGGGTGATCGATTTTTGGTCGACCGACAGGGTGCACGAAAGGGGAATGCTACCCGACATTACAAAACACGACCTGAAGGAGGCTGTATCCAGGGCGGTGGAAAATCGCAGCTGGATATTGACTGTTTTCCTGTCGATGTTCCGTGGAATGGCAGGGTTGCGGAAATCGAGCCCGTTGATGGTGGCCTGTTCAATCTTCATCGTGCCATTCACTGTTTTAAAGCCGTATTCAATGCCCGGAAATGCTTCACCAGTCGCTCCCCGGATGCCGGAGGTGATCTGCAGCGAATAGCCGGTAAAATAGTCAAGCGGTTTTATCAACGCCAGCTTTACTATACTTAAATCACCAGAATAGGTTATGGTGTACCCCTGTGTTACCTGGCTGGAAGTCGTGAACCTGATCGAC
This sequence comes from uncultured Bacteroidales bacterium, assembly GCA_903913885.1. Taxonomy (GTDB): domain Bacteria; phylum Bacteroidota; class Bacteroidia; order Bacteroidales; family FEN-979; genus CAIVAT01. The sequence goes on from CAIWMX010000008.1 coordinate 29,170, forward strand.
GACCTCACCGAGTTCGTGTCAAGCCTGCTGTTGAATGACATGGTGATCGTACTGTCGACAGCCATATTGTTATTCTCACCCTGGTAAACGAGGAGTGTTGATCCGACTTTCACCCATCCCAGCTGCAAAACGCCGGATGTTGTGTCAGTTTTCTTTTTGCAACCCGAAAATCCAATCAGGAGCGCGGCGATTGTCATGAGAGAGATAAAAGAGCCAATTTGCTTTTGCATCTGAAAGTTAATTTGTTACTATAATGACCTGGTTCGTGTCGCTTGTCAAAAACATCCATATCAGAAAAACAAAGAGGGTTAAGGAAACCCAAAACCCTCTTTGTTAAAAGTTAAAACGAAAAAACTACAACTTTTCAGAGTTGTACATCAGCTGGATTTCCTGTTCCGTAAGCGATTTGTGGAATATTCTGACATTATCGAGCATTCCCTTGAAATGGTTGTTGGCAGGGTTTGAATAATCGGCCCATGCATCGCCGATGGTCGGGTTGGTCCTGTCCTGAATAAATCCGAATACGAAGGTGTTGTTCCCAACGGCGCCATTATAAACCAGGCCCGTGGTATGGGTCATCGGGCTGTCGTACAGGTTATAATCCTGTTCCTTCACCTTTTCGCCGTTGATATACATGGTTGCAAGTTTCGTTGCGGCTGTATAGCGGCAAACAACATGCGCCCATTTATTTTTCAGCAGGTATGCAACGCCGCCTGAACCAGTGAGGTCCTTGCAGAAGGTCCAGCCTTTCCAGCCGCCGTTGTCCTTGGTTTTTCCGTCACCCGGGAACCAGAGGTCCTGGGAAGCCGAATGAGGAAGGGTATCGGTGGCATACTGTGCTGCAAGTTTACACCAGGCAAAATCGCCGGCGATTTCAAACTGGAATCCGTACCAGCCGGCAAGGCCCATGACAAACTGGCCATGTTTGCTTGAGTCGGCCATCACCCAGAAAGCAACGGTAAAATCGTTGGTAAGTTCGATGTTATCTCCGTTCGGAATTTCGATCAGGGAAGTTGCTCCGTTGAATTTGGCAGCCATCCCGGCATTGGCTGAATAGGAAGCAGCATACGTAATATCGATTACGCCGCCAGCCATCGGGTTGTAATGGTTGAGTACATCGGCCGTGGTGCTTTCAAAGCTGTAATAGGCAATCATTCCGCTGGGAACAAATGTGCCAACCGTGGTAAAAGTACGGTCAAAGGCACCGAGCGACTGGCCATCGGTAGAAGTTATCCCGGTTTTGAAGCTGAGTTTGTAAAGAGCACCGCCGCCAAGATCTTCTGTTGGTGCAATTGTAATAGTACTGCCTGTAACACTGAGGATCAGGGGAATGACTGCTCCGTCATAATTCCGCACGAGGGTAACTGTTGAAGAAGTTACGCTGGAGGCTGTTACTGCGACTGTAAATCCGGCAGAAATAGTGGGATTGGTTGGAATGTTGGTCGGAGCGGTTGCCCCGTTCATGTCGATCGTGCCGGCCTTCAGCGACGACAACGCGAACGAGGTGGTGGAACTGCTCTTTTTACAGCTGGAAATTCCAACCAGCAACACGACTGCAATGAGTAATGCATTCAGGATAAGAAATTGCTTTTTCATTTTGATTTGAGTTTAGGATTAAAAATTAATTGATTGTTTACCAATTTGGATTTTGAGTTAATGTTCCTTGTGAAATATCGATCTCACTTTGCGGAATTGGAAGCAGTTCATGTTTCCCAACCACAAAGCCAAGCGGTCCCAGAACGGCTCCTGCTTTGCCTGTTCTTATCAGGTCCCAGAAACGCCAGCCTTCCATACCCAGTTCATGCCTTCTTTCAGTCGAGATCTTGTCGCTGAGTTCGGTTTTCACGGTGGTGGTGATGTTCGGCAAAACGCCGGCGTTTGCACCCCGTGCACGGGCACGTACCATGTTCAGGTATACTAACGCATCTCCGGCCTTATTATTTTCATTCAATGCTTCTGATGCCATCAGGAGGACATCGGCATAGCGGATCAGCCTGCGGTGGTATGCCCATTGCGTTGTGGTATTATCTCCGGGAACCCACACTTTCCGGTTATAACATTCTACCTCGATAACATTGCCGTGGGTGTCGGTGGTTACATCGGGCGTTGGCCCGTCACCCACGATCAACACCCCATCAAGGGTGTCGCCAAGGTTAATCACCGTACCCTTATACCTGACGTCGCCGGTTTCGAAGGAATTTCTCAGATCGACGGAGGGCCTGTTGAAACCCCAGCCGCGGTTGGGTGTGCCCCTTACGCCCTGTACATTGCCGTACTGTGCACCACCGCCCTCGGTACCTTCAACCTGGATTGCCCCGACTTCAAGTACCGATTCAATCCCGTTGTTCCCGTTCACCCCGTTGGCGTCGGCATATACCGGTTCCAGCCCGTACTGGTTTGAATTGATCACATCGAGGGCATACTTTTCAGCATTGACGTAATCCTTTAAAAAAAGATACACCCTGGCAAGCAACGCCTGCGCGGCTCCTTTTGTTGCCCGGCCCCTGTTGGCAGCCGTATATTCACTGCGCAGCGGAAGGTTGTCGGCTGCAAACTGGAGGTCTGAAAAAATCAGTGCATAAACCTCTTCTTTTGTAGCCCTGGTGAGGTGCGCCGGCGGGTTAACCGTTGTCACCAGCGGAACGCCTCCCCAGGCACGCACGAAGTCAAAGTACAACAAACCGCGGATAAACTTTGCTTCCGCTACATAACGGTTTCTCAGTGCCGGGTCCATGGTGACACCGGGTACGAATTCGATCACGACGTTTGCGCGTTTTACCCCGACATACAGCGTGTTCCACCACCGGTCAAGGCCATCCTGCGTTGAAGAGAAGGTGAATGAATCAAAAGGCCCGACCGTGTTTAACTGGTCATCGGGATTGCTTCCCTTTCGCGCATCATCCGACATAATGTCGAGGATGGGATATCCTCCGGAGTTGTAGTACCAGTCCCTTAAAATTTCATAGGATGCATTGGTGGCCAGCAGGGCATCTGCAGCCGTAGTCGGGAAGGACTGCTGCGTGAGTTCGCTTTGCAGGTCCTTCTGTAAAAATTTGCTGCACCCGGGGGTGACCAATAACAGGAAGATGACCGGAAGGGTAAAAAATATTTTCGTGTAGGTTTTCATCGTTTTAGAAATTTAAATTGACACCAAAGGAGAACACTGCCGTGATAGGATAAATGCCGGAATCAATCCCGTTGCTGATCACGTCGCCGCTTGCGATTTCAGGAGTATACCCGGTGTATTTGGTCAGGGTATACAGGTTGTCGGCTTTCACATAAACCCGGATGGTTTGCATGGCGATTTTCTTACACACGTTGACGGGCAGGGTGTAGCCTAAGATGACATTTCGTATCCTGAGGAAAGAGCCATCCTGGATAAAATGGTCGGATACTGTGTAGTTATATCCACCGAACGATGCGCGTGGTTCCGTCGTGCTCGTACCGGGACCGGTCCACCGGTTCAGTACGCTGGCTTCGAAGTTGTAGGGATCAGGCCGAACGACTTGCTTGGCATTGAAAATTTTGTTTCCAGCCTGGCCCTGGATATTGCATGAAACATCAAACCCTTTAAATTCAACACCGAAATTGCATCCAAAAATAAAGGTGGGAATAGGCGATCCGATGTTTGTCCGGTCGCGGTCATCGATTTTCCCGTCTCCGTTAACGTCAACGAAACGCAGGTCGCCTACCCCGGCAAGGGAGGTATGGGGATAAGCGTTGAGTTCGGCCTGGGTCTGGAAAATGCCATTGGTCTGGTAGCCGTAAAATGACCCGATCGGTAAACCGACTTTGCTTCTTGTAACCGGGATTCCGTTGCCCAGGTACCCTCCGATCAGTACGGAGTCGACTCCTGAGCTGCCACCGATCTTTAAGACTTCGTTGTGAATGGTAGTGCCGTTTACGCTCACATGGTAATTCAGTTTACCTACCTTGTCGCGCCAGCCCAGGTTGAATTCGAATCCCCTGTTGAGCACCGAAGCAGCATTGTAGGTAACCTTCTGGCCAGGGCCGTTTCCATAGTATCCCGGCGTTGCCAGATCGATCAGGATCTCATCGGTTTGCTTGTTGTAAAAATCAAACTCGCCGGTTAAACGGTCGTTGAACATGCCCACTTCGAGTCCGAGGTCGGTTTGCGTGGTCACCTCCCATTTCAGGTTGGGATTGCCGTTAAGCCCGTAGGAGGCGCCCGAATTTGGGGTTCCCGTGCCGAAGATGGTGATGATTCCAGATTCGACCTGGGCGTAGCGCCTGTTATAGGCGATCTTGTCATTTCCCAGCTTTCCCCAGCTTCCCCTGATTTTCAACTTACTGATCGCGGTTAAACTTTTCATGAAGCTTTCCTGCGAAACATTCCATGCAACGGCAAAGGAAGGGAAATTGGCATACCGGTTACTTTCGCTGAACTTGGAGGATCCGTCGCTCCTGAAGGTGCCGGTGAGAATATATTTTTTATTGAATACGTAATTTACCCTGAACAGGTAGGAGATCATGGAATAGTTCATGCCGGCATCAACATTGTCGTAAATTGAGTTGATGTTGTTGACATTGTTGGGTGGGTCATAGATGTTGTTCGGCCTGATATACCAGAAATTCGCATCATCGCGCAGGATGTTCGATCCCATCATACCCATTGCCGCGGAGGATGTGTTTTGCATGGTGTAGCCGACAACTGCATTGATCGAATGCTTCTGGATATCCTTCTTATATGAAACAGTATTTTCCCAAAGCCAGGTAAGAAATTCACTGGATCCCTTCGAAAGGGTGCTCAACGGATGCTGCTGCTGTGAAATCGTTCCGTCGGCATTGTAAACAGTAAATGCCGGGGTGAAATTTTGAGACTGGTTATACTCGGCGTCTACGCCAAAACTCGATTTAACCGTGAAGGACTTCAGGAACGAGATTTCAGCATACATATTTCCAACGCCTTTGACCCCCTTGTTGAAATTATTGGAATAGGCAAGGTCGGCAAGGGGGTTGCCAATGCCCGGGATGGAGGCAAACGAACCATTGGAATAATACGGTGTCAATGTCGGACTTGCCCGGTATGCGTTATAGGTAACATCGGGAGAAACCCTTTGGCTGTAAGGAGAAAAGGTTATGTTGTTGCCAAGTTTCACATAGGGCGACATAATATAGGTGTTATTTAACTGCAGGGTGATCCTTTCATATTTTGATTTTTCAATGATCCCCTCCTGTTTGAAATAACCACCGCTGATGTAAAACTGCATCTTTTTCGTCGCGCCCGAGGCTGATAACTGGAAATTGTATATCGGGGCTGTGTGAAAAATCAATTTCTGCCAGTCGGTATTGGGAACCGCATCAATGTTATTATATGAACCCGGTTTGATCTCGTTCGAGATCATGGCAAAATCGTGCCCGTTCAGCAGGTCGATCTTTTTTGCCAGGTTTTGCATGCCCACTTCTCCAGTGAAGCTATAGGCTGTTTTATCCTGGCCGACTTTACCCTGCTTGGTGGTTACCATGATTACACCGTTGGCGCCCCTTGAACCGTAAATGGCTGTTGAGGAGGCATCCTTTAAAACCTCCATCGAGGTGATATCCCCCGAATTGAGGAAGGAGATATCGTCCATGATAATCCCATCAACGACATAAATCGGGGAAGAATTATTGAATGTTCCAACTCCCCTGATCCTTACTACCGGGGATGAGCCAGGGTCCCCGGAAGTACTGGTCACCTGAACCCCTGCCACGATCCCCTGGAGGCTCTGGACCGGGTTCAACGCGGTGATTTTAACAATATCCTCCGATTTCACGCTGCCGACAGATCCCGACAGATCGCTCTTTCTTACGGTACCATACCCGATCACGACAACCTCGTCGAGGGTGGTCTTTTTAAACACGAGCATCACGTCAACCAGTGATTTATCCCCGATTTCGATCTCCTGGGTCGTGTAACCCACATAGGCAATTACCAGCACCCCTTTTCCCTGCGAAACCTTGATGGAGTATTTCCCATCGATGTCGGTCACTACGCCAAGTGCAGTTCCTTTAAGGGAAACGGTTGCCCCCGGCAACGTCTCCTTAGTATCTGAAGCAGTAACCGTACCGGTTATCGTGCGTACCTGCGCGGATACGCTCATCCCGAATCCTGTAAAAATAAGGAACAGCATGCCGGCAATTACTCCAGGAAGTTTAAAACCATGAGTAGATTTTTGCATAATAAATGTTTTTCTGAACGTTTGAGATTGCAAGTAACAAAAAAAAATAACCGGAATTTATGTACCTGAGATTTTGTTGCGGTACACGGTTACACCATGCCAGTGAAACACAAATATACGAATACGCCAGCACTACTTCACAATAATTTTTGCAGCGGTTAGTATTTATTATACAATTATTTACATCCGGATTAAAAAAAATCAAAACGGGCAGGGGCAGACCGTTTGAATACGAAAAAAATCAGAATTGCATGATGAATTCAACAAGGTTGTTATCCGAATCAAGGGACAATCGCTGCCGCAGCCGGTACCGGCGCGTCTCAACACCGCGGAAACTGATATTCAGCAACGGGGCAATTTCCTTGGAGGAAAGGTTAAGTTTCAGGTAGGCGCACAGTTTTAGGTCGCTTTGCGTGAGGTCGGGATAGGCTGTTTTCAACCGTTTGAAAAAATTCTCATGCGCCTGGTCGAAAAGCTGTTCAAACACATTCCAGTCGTTGTCGTTGGAGATGTTTTTGTTTATCAGGGAAAGTAATCGTTCAAAGTACCGTTGCGGATATTCCTGGCCAAGTTTATTGCGCTGGTTGTCGAGTTCCTCCTTGATCTCGATGAGGAGTTCGTTCTTTTTGATGATGGCCATGGTTGAATCGGCAAGCTGGATGTTTTTGTGCGAGATTTCAGCCTGAAGGTTCTCATTCTGCAATTTGATGATCTCCTGCTCAACATGATGCTTTTCAAGCAGGGCGATGGCTTCATCTTCACGTCTCAGCCGTTCATGATGCCTGATCACCCTGCGCCGGAAAAGATACCTGCTCCAGAATGTGGCACCCAAAACCAGTAGCAGATAGAACAGGTAGGCAAAAACACTGGCATACCAGGCTGCAGTTACCCTGAAATGCAGCGTAACGGGTTCGGTAAGCTGGCCTTTATCTGTAAGGGTGCGCACCTGGAATGTATACTCGCCCCTGGGCAACCGTGTATAGCTGATGTCAGCCTTGTCGCTCCAGTCGCTCCACGCATCCTCCAGCCCCTGTAACCGGTATTGGTACAGCTTGGTAAGATGCGTGCTGTTTACGCAGGTAAAGCAGACCGACAGGTTATTCCATGCATGGGCCAGGGTGAACTGAGCGCCGGTATTCCTGATCCGTTTCCTTGCCCCTTCCGAATTGTATGAAAACACCTCCCTGAAAAGCAGTTTCGTATTATCCGGGATTCCCTGGTCAAGCATATTGGTGTGGAATACGGCAAATCCGTTGTCAAGGCAGATCAGGCTCCGGTCTTTGTCGAGCGGCACGATGTTTTCATAATTGTCAACCATGTTTAACGAGTATACCGGCAGGAAAAGATGGAATAATATCTTTGCCTTGTTTTCCCTGATTTCAAAAAGTGCGGCATCCCTTTTCCGGATAAACCAGTATAGGTTATCGGTAACGGCGACAATCCGGGTTGAAGCCTCGAAACCCCGGAGCTGGCTGTTGAGTTCTGAATATTGGATCATTTTATTTTTCAGGTCATCCCATGTGTATAAACTGATCCCGGTTGTAAATACCACCCGGTTGCAAACCTTGAATACCCGGATGTTGAAATCGGACGGAAAGCCGTCCTTCATCCCAAAACTGACCAGGGAAGTGGCGCTATCCAGTGCGGGCGACAATTGTAGTTTGTACAGCCCCTTTACGGCGTGTCCGATCCAGATGTTCCCAAGATGATCCGCCTCCATGAACCTTGACGGCTCAAGGTATCCCTTCACCTGGTGATCGTATTCCCAGCGCCCCCCCCTGTGGTTGTAAATGACCAGCGGCGAATAGGTGCTTTGTATCAGGTATTCACTTCCGTTGTGCTCCAATTTCTTGAGGCTGTAGCCCCCGCTCACTGTTGAAATCCATTTTAGCCCTTCTCCCTCCAGCGTAAAGGTGCCGTTGGTGTGGCCGCAGAAAAGAGTGCCCTGGAGTATTTTAAGTTCCCAGACCTGTCCCTGCGATTTATCCAGTAACCCGTTGTACCTGAACGAACCGTTTTCCGGGTTCGCCAGATAGGTAAATATCCCGCGGTTTGTGCCCAGATAAAGGGTATTCCCTGAAAGTGCGGCGGTATAAACTGCGCCAAGCTGCTCCCCTTTCTCCTGGTAGATATCCAGAAGGGCATTCAACGAAAGGTTGTCGATCCCCCTGTCGAGCCCCACCCATACCGATCCGTTCTGGTCGGCGTTGAGCGAGAGGACTGTATTGTTCTGGAGGGCATTTTCATTGTGCAGGTGATTCAGTATCCTGCCATTCATATCAAGGATAACCAACCCCTTCACAATCGTGCCGAAGTAAAGTCGTCCGCCTGAAGCTATGCCATTGTTTATCTGGCATGCTTTCAGTATTTCATTGGCCTCTGTTTTCCATGGCGTGATCGTTTTCCCGTCAAAAAGGAACAGTCCGTTGGAAGTAGTGCCGATAAGAAAATCCTTTTCTGCAAAGGGCAGTATGGTTTTAACTTCGGTTCCGGCAAGGAGCCCTGTGCCGCCCACTTTCTGCAATACATCGTGAATGATCTCATACAGATCACCTGCTACCGACTGGATAAACAACCGGTTCCTCGCTTTGAGAAGAAAAATGACAGACCCGGGAATTTCAATCGGCCTGACCGTATGATGATCATAAACAAAGAGAGAAGAGAAACTCTGGAAATAGATTTTGTCATTGCACTGAACGATCTTCCATATTTCACTGTTGTGAAAAGGGGTATTTTTCAGCAGCGGCTTCAGCGAATGATATTGCAGATCCTGGTTCAGGTCAGACTCCCAGTATCCGAATTCTTCGTATGATCCTGTATAGATTCGTTTATCCGGCGCGACATAAACAGAACGTACGATTGTTTGATCAGGGCAGCGGTAAGTGGCCCAGCGGGTGCCGTCGAAGATCAACAGTCCGTCATTGTTGCCCGCGTAAACATAGCCATCCCGGTCGGCATCAACCGACCAGTTCTGGCTACCGGCATGGTAATCCTGGCTGGTATAATGCTTTACCTGGTAGGTAGACTGGGCGTGGGAAACGCCGGGACAAACCAGTGCAAGAAAAAGAAAGAGTGATAATATCCGGTGATCCTTATTCATTAACTGGCACATCATTTCACCACCAGGTCAGTTTTCAGGCGGATATCAACCGACGAACTTCCTGCCATCAACGTAAATGTGCCGGGTTCAACTTTCCATTTTTTCCCGGTAACATCATAATAGGCAAAAGAGCGGGAATTCAGCGGCATAGTCACCTCTTTTTCCTGCCCCGGCGCAAGCAGGATCCTGGCAAAGCCTTTTAGTTCTTTCACAGGCCGGGGCACCTGGCTGTGCCCGTCGGCAACATAGAGCTGAACAACTTCACTCCCCTCAGCTTTCCCGGTATTCTTTACTTTCAGGGATACCAGGTAGCTATCATCTGCAGTTTTCGCCACTTTGAGCCCTGAATAGCTGAAGGTAGTATATGATAACCCAAATCCGAACGGAAAGGTAGGTGCCAGGTTGTTCTTTTCCAGGTACCGGTAGCCCACAAAGATCCCTTCGTCGTAGGGGGCTTCAAGGTTTTTATCCATATAGCCTTTATAGGCAGGCGATTGATCGTAACCGCTAATGAACGAAAAAGGAAGTTTCCCCGACGGGTTTTGCTTCCCGAAAAGAATTTCAGCAATGGCATTGCCCCCTTCCTGCCCGGCGAAGAACGTTTCAAGCAGGGCAGGAATATTGCCAAGCCAGTTGTGGGTAATGACGGGAGTGCCGGTATTCAAAACCACGATGGTGCGGGGATTAGCGGCAGCCACTGCCTTAATGAGTTCATCCTGCCTGCCCGGCAGGCTCAGCCCGCCGGTGCGGTCGAACCCTTCACTTTCAAAACTGTCGGAAGTCCCGGCAAAAACAATGGCGATATCGGCGCTGCCGGCTGCTTTGGCAGCTTCTGCCAGCATGTCGTTCCTGGCTTTTTCAACAGGAAGGTCCCAGCCCAGGTGGAGAACGGCATCACCCCCGTTTTCATAATATTCCAAGCGGATCGTGTATGATTTGCCACGGCTCAGGTCGATTTTCACTGAATCGATCGTTGTTCCGTGATCGCTCCAGTTGTTGATCAGCAGTTTTTCATTGATATACAATCTCACTCCGTCGTCACTAACGGTATAGAGCGTGTATGTCCTGGTTTCCGGTGGCATAAGGTATCCGCTCCAGCGCACCGAGTATCCATCTTTGCCGACTCCTGGGGCAGGAGCTTCATCTCCCCAATTAAAATCAAGGATTGAGTCAACCCGGCTGAAGGCAGGTTTGCCTTCGAGTTTCATGTTCGTAAAAAACTCCGCCCGGAGGCCCTTGCCGCCCATGTTCGGCTGTTCAATGAATTTGTTTCCGACAGATAATATCTGCGTTGACTGTAATACATCCCCCTGTGAAAACGTGACCTGGACGTTGTTGCCGGCAAGTTTTTTTATCCCTTCGAGGGGTGAAACAGCATAAAGCGGGTTAATATGCGAACTGCCTCCGCCTCCGGTTCTGGCGATGGCCGCGTTGGGTCCTATTACAGCAATTTTTTTCACCCTGCTGACATCAAGCGGAAGGATATTCTGGTCATTCTTAAGCAACACGATGCTTTCCCTTGCAATATCAAGTGCCAGTTTCTTGTGGGCGTCAGAGGTCAGGATGGTTGTATCGGGGGTGAAGTTGGAGTTGAAAAACCCTGCAAGCAGTTTTACCCTCATGATACGCTGAACCTTTTCATCGATCGTTGCTTCCGTGACCTTGCCTTCCTTAATAGCCTTTTTCAGGTTCACCACCGAAAACACATCGCCGGTTGGCATTTCCAGGTCAAGACCATGATTGGCCGCGTTGACCGTTGAATGGGTCGATCCCCAGTCAGAAACGACCAGTCCCTTGAAACCCCATTCGTTTTTAAGTATATCGTTCAGCAGCACCTGGTTTTCGCTGCACCACCAGCCGTTTACTTTGTTGTAGGCCGACATGACCGAGTAAACGCCTCCCTCCTTAACGGCTGCCTCGAATGCGGGAAGATAAATTTCTCGCATTGCCCGTTCATCAACCCTTACATTGACTTCGGTTCTGCGCCATTCCTGGTTGTTGAGTGCAAAATGTTTTACACTGGTGACTACATGCTGTGCCTGCACCGCCCTGATAAAGCTGACAGCCAGCCGGCCTGCCAGGAACGGATCCTCGCCATAGCTCTCAAAATTTCGTCCGCCTGCAGGGAAGCGGTGGATGTTTACACAGGGCCCCAGGAGGTAGTTCCTGCCCCGGGCGTGCGCCTCTTCTGCAAGGGCCGATCCCAACCGGGAAGCCATGGCCGTATCCCAGGTTGCCGCCAGCGATACCCCCGACGGGAAGGCGGTCGTTTTTCCCCACCTCACGCCGAGCGGCCCGTCGGTCATCCTGAACGCAGGAATGCCCAACCTTGTATTTTCACGGGTGTCGAAACCGGTAACACCGGTACCCGACAGCTGCTCCAGTTTTTCATCCAGGGTCATCCTGTCGGATATAATTTCCATTCTCCGGTCAAGGTCAGGTTTTTTGGAACCCTGCGAAAGTCCGGTAATGCTGATAAGCATCAACGGGATAAGCCCGCACAAAGAAAATAGTCTGTATTTCATCTTGTTGTGATTTTGATTCAGGCAAGGAAGACTACTCTGCCACAAGGGTCTGTATTGAATGCGCAGGACTGACAATCTCCACAGCCTCTCCGGCAATCCATAACCTGTAGGGGATTTTTTCATTACTCTGGTTCATCACCACGACGGCAATTTTTCCATCGGCATTCAGAAAGGCCGTGGTCAGAAACTGCCCGCGGCTTGTACTGCTGATGATCCTTTTTGCGCCCGGGCGGATGAATTTCGAGAAATGCCCGATGTAGTAAAATGAGCTGAGGTATGACAGTTCCCCGGTAACCGTATTGGCGTGAACCGGGGCAAAGCAAAGATTCCCCACATGGTTCGGGCCTCCTTTTTCATCCAGCAGGATGTTCCAGTCGGTCCATCCCACGGTGCCGTTGTTCAGATCGTTGATCATAGAACGGCCGTAGGTTTCACCCCATTTCCAGTCATTCATCGCGGTGAATTTGAAACTTTCGGCACACCCTTCGGTAAAGATAAGGTGTGTTGCCGGGTATGCCTCGGCAACGCGTTTAACATTGTCAAAAATCTTGCCTCCCCCTGTCCAGTCTTCATACCAGTGAAAGCCGATTCCCCATACATACTTAGCTGCATCCGGGTCGTCGAGGATGGTGCTGGCGCGCTGGTAGATCAGATCGCGGTTGTGATCCCAGGCGATGATTTTTTTATCTTTCATTCCGGCTCGTGCAAGGGTGGGGCCCAGGAAGTTCTTGATAAAGTCCCTCTCTTCTTCTGCTGTATAGATGCATGATTCCCATATTTGTTTGGCCATGGGTTCATTCTGAACGCTGATCCCCCAAACAGGAATTCCCTCTGCCTGGTACGCGGTGACAAACTTCACAAAATAATCGGCCCACGGCTGATAGAACGGCCGCAGCAGCTTGCCCCCGTGAAGCATATCGTTGTTATCCTTCATCCATGCCGGCGGGCTCCACGGGCTGGCAAACAGGGTAAGTTGGCCGCCAGCAGCAGCAATGGCGCGTTTGATGAAGGGTATGCGGAATTCCCTGTCGTGACCGACACTGAATGTACTCAGACTGGCATCCTTATCTGCAACGTAGGTATAACTGTTGCTGGAGAAATCACAGCTGTGGATGTTGGTTCGTGCCATGGAGTAGCCGATGCCTTTTTTAACATCGAAATACTGAGTCAGGAGTTCCTCCTGCCTTGCTTTTGGCAATTTTGAAAATACTTCGGCGGAGGCATCGGTGAGGGCACCGCCAATGCCGATGATGGTTTGGAACGTTTTTGACGGATCGACAAACACACATGGCTGGGTTTCAAGCGGCTGGCCGAAGTAGGTAAGAAAGAGCGTATCTGTGGCCGTTATCCTGTACTTTGTATTATCAGCCGTTGTATAAACAACGATCTTTTTCGCAGTTGAAGTAACCGGAGTTACCTGTAAATCACCGGCAACCATAACTTTAGACACCAGGAGTGCGGAAATGACGAAAAACACCAACAATTTCTTCATGATATGTAATTTATATATTACTGGACTATAAGTTTGGTTCGCATGATTACACCCGACACTCCCAGTTCAAGGATATAGAAGCCTTTCGGAAGATCACCCACAAACAATTTCGCGGATTCATCACCGGCCGGCAATTCTTTGTTCATCATCCTGACGCCGTTCATGGCACGGATGGAAAGCGATTTCTTCTGACCGGCAGAACCCGGGATTTCCAGTGTCAGTTCATCTTTTACGGGATTGGGATATATCTTTATTTCGTTGAACCCGGTTCCCGGAACGCCCTGGCCTTTTTCGGTGAACCTGAACCAGTTCATGTTGAATTCCGTTTTCAGGACTGTTACGCGCATAACGCTGAAACCTGCCGTGAGCGGCATTTCAGCATTGACCGTATTCCAGGTCTGCCACCCCCCGGTAACCGGGATATTGACCGTGACTGAATTGATCACAGCGCCGGTATTGCCGAATTGCTGAACCTGGATGATGCCGGCACTGCTCAGACAGGCGCTCCGCACCTCCAGCTTGTAGGTCGCCGTTTTTTCAACGATGGCCTGATAGTCAAGATAATCGCCCACATCCGTATGCCCCGCATCCTGACCTCCACCGGCATCGGTGCAGGTTTCAAATACCAGGCCATGGTTGGTGACAAAGGCCTCGGCTTCAATTTTGCCTGGAATGACCAGATGAACAGGCAGGTTGTTTTTTACCGGCAGGTTGGTAAAGTTCACAAGCGATGTGCCGTCAGTTGCTTTTACCTGGCCATCTGCATAGTTTAAAAGAATGGTATCCCGGTCGGTAAGTTGCTGGGTAAGGTTGATCATAAGCTGCATCGGATTGCCCGTGTTCATGGCCAATCCTGCAATGGCAGCAGGCTGGCCGTTCACCGTGCAAGTGAAGCCGGTTGATGAAACTGTTGAATCGACCAGCATTTTATTAAGGCTGACATAGATCAGCTGTGTTCCCATGTAGGTTTCAGCCGAAACGGGTTTCAGCGGGAGGGCGGTAATTGCCTTTCCCGGGGAAAAACCAAGGAACCCAAGGTTAAGCCCCGATTTTTCAAAAACTACTTTAAGCTTCCGGGTCCCTTTATAAAAGACAACATCATTCAGGGTAAAAGAATTCCATGTTTGGTACCCCCCGGTCGACGGCAGGGAAACCAGGCCGGTAACATCCGCATCGTTTGCTTTGATCCTGATCTTCGATCCCGATCCGTTTGCAGCATAGCGGACTTGTAGATTGTAGGCTGCCGTGGAGTCAACGTCAACCGTGTACTGCAGCCATTCGTTGTCGGCGATCCAGCCCACGTCATACCCGTTCGACACCGGGTTTGCATCGGCGTTGGTTTCAATGTCAACGCCGTCGTTCCTGTAAGCCCAGCCGCTGTTCCACGCCGTGTAGCTCCCGGTGGTCACCTGGTAGTTGTAGATATCGGTATCGAAATAGGCCTTGCCGCATCGGCCCATGTCGTAATCAACGGCGTGAACCGTGCCCGGCACTTTATTTTTCATCCATGGCATGGTGGTTGAATCGTAAACCTGCCTGAACATGGCATCAATCACATCCTTGTGAAAGTCGCAAGCCTCATTCCTGGCATTGGAGGCCATCTGCATCAGGGTATAATAGGCGAAAGCCGCCGATGGCGTTGCACCCCCATTGTTCCAGTAATCGAGCAGGGTTTGGTAGCCCGGCGTTTTAACGATCGTCAGCGGGCCGACAACGGAATTGATTTTTTTCAGCGGCCACCAGGCCCACCCGATGCCATTTTGTTCAACCAGCCGGATGGCGTCGGTAAACCATGGGTTTGAATTCTCGCCCGACTCTCCCATCCACAGCGGGACGCTGTATTGGTTCCTGATATTCAGCATGCCCTGGATGGAGCCCAGGTCGTTGTATGACCAGTACTTGTGGAAGCTGACCGCCATGTTATTGTCCCAGGCGGGGAAAATTCCGCTGTAGTTGTTCCCCCAGCAATTTCCTTCGATGATGACCATGTGTTTCGTGTCAACTTCCCTGATGGCCGAAGTTATACTGATATAGAGCTGCCGCAGGGGGGTGTTTGAAGTTTCAGAACAGCCGTTCTGGTTACCGCCGGTGGCAAAATTCCAGTTTGGCTCATTCAGCATGTCATACCCTCCTACCCAGGGCTCATTGACGTACCGTTCGGCCAGTTTCCGCCACAGGGCGATCGTTTTCAGCTTGTTGGCATCACTTTCCCAAAGCGAAGGTTTCGAGGTATCCCCATCGCAAATGGCGAGATCCCTGCCCTGTCCGCCCGGCGCGGCGTGGAGATCAAGGATGACATACATGTGCCGGGCTGAGCACCATTTTATGAGGCTGTCGGTGAGGGCAAAACCCTGGTTGAGCCAGGTGTTGGTGCCTGGCACCGGCTCCTGTTCGATGGGCAAAGTATATAGGTTATAATGCATGGGCAGTCTCACCGAATTGAACCCCCAGGAGGCAAGCGAATCAATATCTTTTTTCGTGCAGTGGTTTGCATGCCAGGCATCGTAAAACGCGGTGGTGTTGACCGCCCCGATCAGGGCCTGGATTCTGGCTTTGATCTGCCATTGCGTGGTTGCAAAACCGCTCATTTCCATCATGTAAGGTTCCTGGAGCATCCATCCTCCAAGCCCCATGCCTCTCAGGATTACCTCGTTGTTATTTGCATCAATTATCTTTTTCCCGCTTGCTTTAAGCCACTGCCCGGATGCGGAAACACTTATAAGACCCAGGGCCAGAATCAACAGTTTATTAATCAACCGATTCAGCATATTCTAATATTAGCAGGAAACAGCAAAAAACCACCCCTGCCCTGTCTTTTCGGCCTGGCAGGGGTGGAAAAAGTTTGTAAAAATCAATACCCCGTGTTTTGTTTCAGCTTTGTATTTGAAAGCTCGGCAAGAGGTATCGGCAATATCTCATTCTTATTCGGGGTAAATCCCTTTGAAGCCAAAGCAGCTGCAGCCTGTCCGGTGCGCACAAGATCAAAGAAACGATGTCCTTCGGTGGCGAGTTCCAGCCTGCGTTCCTTGTAAATGTTGTCAAGTGTGGCAGGAATTGAGGGTAACCCAACGCGTGCGCGCACCTGGTCCAGATAGCTTTGCGCCTTCGCGGCATCGCCGCCGCCGCGCACGAGCGCTTCAGCTTCCATCAGGTAGGTATCGGCCAGGCGGATCTCCATCACGTCGTTCGGGTAGTTCAATACCGGGTCTCCCCCGATGGTATCTTTGAACTCCTTGAGCGGGGCGAATTTTGCCACAAAGTAGCCGGTGTTCTGGTAACTCTTCTCATAGTTGCATGCCCCGGCGGTTTTCATACTGTCGATGTTTACGATCGTGTATTTGTACCTCGGATCATTTTTCATCACGTTCACCAGGTCAAGGGTGATGGGGTTAAAGCCATATCCTGCAACATAGGTGGGGCCAGTGTAGGCACGCGGCCCACACATCTGGGTATATACATTGCCTTCAAAGTTTGGCCATGATTCCCACCCTGACATAGCTTTGGAAGTATGCACGATTTCGAAGATGGATTCGCTGTTGAACTTATTGTCGGGACGGAAGATCTGTCCGAAATCGGCCAGCAGATGATAGTTGGATGAACTGTTGACCGCTTCAAACAAGGCAGCGGCCTCCAGCATGCGGCTTTCATTGTTCTGGTAAAGAATCACCTTGCCCAGCAGCGCCTTGGCCGCCAGTTTCGTAACCCGGCCGTTTTCAGCCGTCGTGACAGTTTCCGGCAGGTCAGGAATTGCCTGGGTCAGGTCCTTCTCTATCTGTGCGTAAACCGCTTCCGGGGTTGCCTGTACCACGTTGAAATAGTCGGCAGGCGCAAGCGGGGCGGTAAACAGGGGGACATTCCTGAAAAGCCGGACGAGGTCAAAATAAAAGTAGGCCCGCAGGAATTTCGCCTCTGCAAAAAACCTGGCCTTCAGGGTGGCATCCATGGGAACTCCGTCGAGTTTCGACAGCAGGGTGTTGGCCCTGTATACACCGGTAAAATTCCTGCCCCAGAAATCACCCTGGATTCCTGTCGCAGCATCAATGGTGTAGTTATTCCAAACCTGCCAGGCGGGAACATCGGATGAACTGCCTCCTCCGGCATAACAATCATCGGAAGCCGAGTTGAGCGGACCTATCTTGTTCGAATAGGTTCCACCGCATTCAGTCCCCAATGGATCATAACAGGATACCAGTCCCTTAAAGGCTTCATCAGCCGTTTTATAATAATTGGTTTCCAATGTGGTCCCCTTGGGCTCCACATTCAGAAAATCTTTTGAACAGGAGTTCAGGATCAGAACGCCCAGTATCAAAGCAGCCAGGAAAATATTGAATTTTTTCATAGTCTTCATCTTTTTAAGGTGATTAAATAGAAACACTTAACCCAAACATAAACGAACGTGCCTGGGGATATACGCCACGGTCGATCCCGTAGCTGCTTCCGCCGATTTCAGGATCATACCCGCTGTATTTGGTAAAGGTGAACAGGTTGTTGCCGCTGATATAAAACCGGAGATTTTGCATCCCGATCTTATTGATAAAGCTCTTGGGCAGGGTATAGCCCACCTGTATCGTTTTAAATCTGAAATAAGCACCATTTGTAAGGAAGAAAGTTGAAGGACTGCTGAAGTTTTTGTTCGGGTCGCCGACAACCAGCCTGGGGTAGGTGGTTGAAGAACCAACGCTTGTCCAGCGGCCCAGCGCATCGGAGGTCCAGTTGGCTGTAGGGATATCGAGACGGCGCATGGCGTTGAACACATCATTTCCGGCAACACCCTGGCAGAATACCACGACATCGATTCCTTTCCATGCTGCATTCAGGGTAAACCCGTACGACCATGTCGGCGTGGGGTCCCCGATGAAGGTGCGGTCATTGGCCGTGATCTTGCCGTCACCGTTCAGGTCGACAAACCTGAAATCGCCAGGTTTCGCATTGGGCTGGATCATGTTTCCGTGTTTATCAACATAATTCTGAACCTGCGACAGAGACTGGAAAATACCATTGGTTTCAAATCCGTAGAAGGCTCCCAGGGGATGGCCAACTGCCATACGGCTTATTTCGTAAGCGCTCGACTGGAATGTCGCCCCGGTGAGATAATTCACCGTACCTAGATTGGTGATCACATTCTTAAGATAGGAGGCGTTGCCTTTGAAACTCAGGTCGAACTGGCCGATTTTCTTGTGGTAGCCAAGTTCCATTTCAACCCCTTTATTTGACATGGAACCCACATTTCCCGTCGGTGCGCCGGCTGCTCCCACGTATCCCGGGAGAATAACTGCCTGGAGCATGCCGGTGGTTTTTTTGTTATACCAGTCAAACACTACCGTAATATCCTGGAGCAGGGTTGCTTCAAAACCGATGTTAAGCTGGCTTGTCTGTTCCCATTTCAAATCGGGGTTTGCCGGAGCATTGGGGCTGTAGCCAATCACGTAATTGTCATTTCCGAAGGTATAATTCCTTCCTCCGCCCACGGTGGAGATATATTGGAAATCACCAATATTGTCATTGCCGTTTACGCCGTATGAACCACGGACCTTCAAAAACGTGACCACTTTGTTTTTAGGCCAGAAATTTTCGCGTGTGGTAACCCAGCCCAGCGAAGCGGAAGGGAAAATACCATATTTATTGTTGCTCCCGAAACGGGATGAACCGTCCCTGCGGATGATGCCGGTGAACAGGTATTTTTCATTGTAATTGTAGATAAAACGTGCAAACATGGAACTTACCTTATGATCAGGCGTTTCCCAGCCGCCGCCAAGACGGTCGGCGGCAACGATGCTGTAGTTCATCGAGGCTTCATTAAACGTGTTTACTGGCAGGTTCTTATAAGTGGCATTCACCCCCGAATAGCTCTCAACATAGGCGCTGGTTCCAATAAGAACAGTACCATTGTGTTTCCCGAAACTCCGGGTGTAGGAGGCCGTATTTTCCCAGTTCCAGATCAGCATCCGGTTGTTTGCCCTGAAAAATGAATTGTTTGAGGTGGATGTGGATGCATTCAAATATACAACCGGTGAAAAACTTTCATTCCCGTAAAAGGCAAGCTTGTTCCCGATATCTGATTTTACCTTCAGTCCCTTGATCGGTTCAATTTCAGCGTAGATATTTCCGATCAGGTTGTCCGACCATCCGTAGTTCCCCTGCTGAGTCTGGATATAGGCAAGGGGGTTCGTCATTTCCTGCCCGACATATTGCGAGATGCCATAAGGATGGCCACTTCCATCTCTTACAACCGGGTGATTGCTGTAAGGCGGGGCGTTTGCCAGGGCCGGATCGGTAATAATGGTTTGAGTAATCGGATCGAGGTTGATGGCTGAAGAGAGCGGCCCGCCATACTCGCTGTTGGTATTAAGCGAACCCTGGCTCTTGATGTGCGAATAGCCAATATTGTTCCCAAACCGCAGCCATTCTTTCACTTTATGCGTGGAGTTGAAACGCAGGTTTAGTCTTTTATAATTCGATATGGAGGTTGCCACGATCCCTTCCTGGGTAAAATATCCCATGGAGGTATAATAGGTTGACCTTTCATTTCCGCCATTGATGTTCAATTCATAATTGGAAATGCTGGCAGTTTTGTTGAAAATCGTACTCTGCCAGTCGGTGCCGGTACCTAAAGATTTGGGATTGGCAAAAATCACTGGTCCACCTGCATTGACAGAGGCTTCGTTTCTCAGGGTGGCATAATCGGTTGCGTTAAGGAGATCAAGCGTTTTGGCAGGTGATTGGGTGCCGTAATAGGCGCTGAAATTCACCGACATACTTCCTCCGCCAACCTGGATGCTCCCCTTTTTCCCTTTTTTCGTCGTAACGATGATGACGCCGCTGGCGGCGCGGGTTCCGTAAATGGCTGCAGAGGCCGCATCTTTCAGTACTTCGATGGATTCGATGTCGTCGGAATTCAGGTAGCCGATGCCTCCGTTGTCGATGGGAACACCATCAACCACATACAACGGGTTGCTTGCATTGATGGTGGTGGTTCCGCGCACCCTTACTGTGGCTTCTGCTCCCGGCTGACCCGAACTCGCGGCAATGGTTAACCCGGAAGTTCTTCCCTGGAGGGCCTGTTCAATACGCGTAATCTGCATGTTTTCCAGTTCGGAGCTCTTAACCTTGGAAATTGCGCCGGTAACCACACTTTTTTTCTGCGTGCCGTAACCGATAACCACTACTTCGGAAAGCCCTACTGAAACATTTTCGAGCGCGACTTTTACGGGAACCCCGGCTTTCGCTTCAATTTCCTGGGTAACTGAACCGACGAATGAAAACACCAGGACTTCTTTGGCTTTGGTTGAACTCACCTTGAAATTTCCCATGATATCGGTAGCTGCACCACTCGTTGTACCTTTAACAACAACACTGACGCCTGGCAGGGTCTCTCCCTGTTTGTCGGTAACTGTACCGGTATATTCGTACGTTTGTGCATTCAGTGATGTGATGCCGAGCCACAGAATCCCGCATAAAAGCAACAGCTTCCTGATATATGTGCTGTTTTTCAAACAATTAGAGTACCGTTTTTTCATAATTTTAGAATTTGTTAGCGTTAATTTGGTTATTGAATTATGTTGCGAAACTAAGGTAATTCATCCTTTACCATATAATAGAAATTACTGATTGAGCCGGCACCGAACAGGCAAAATTCCCGATTCCCTGCTTTACGCTGAACACCCTGGCTACCGTACCGTTGTTGCAAACAACCAATGCCTTGCTCCCTCCCGGGTTTTGAAAAGCAACAGCGGCAATACCAGCCAGGGTCTGTGGAAGCGAGAGCGAGACCCGCACGGCCCCGGGGCGGACGAATTTCGAAAAGTGGGCAATGGAATAATATTCTTCATTTTCGGTGATCTGTCCTGTTGACGTATTCAGGGTAAGCACACCGCGGCAATCGGAGCACCCGTTATTCCGCGGACCATGGTTCTGGTCCAGCATAAGATTCCACATCAGGGCCGATTTTGACCAGTTCAGGGCTGTCCCGATAAATATGTTGTTCATGTTCCATAGGAGGTTCGCTCCGAAATCAGTTGCCCAGGCACCTCCCGAAATTTCGGTAAAATACAACCCCTTTTCGGGATGCGCATTGTGCACGGTGCTCATGGCCGAAACGTCGCCCGCATAGGCATGAAAGGCAGAACCTGCAATAAAGGCAGCTGCTGCCGGATCATTCAGGATGGAAATGGCATAATTGGTATTGTCCCAATTGTGGTCGTAAATAATAATTTTTGTATCCAGTCCGGCCGCCTGGAATTTCGGGCCAAGGTTGTTTTTGATGAAAGCAAGCTGGTCGGCGGCCTGCATCTCCATGCAAGGGTAGGCTGCCGTGAAATACAAAGGTTCATTTTGCGGGGTGATCGCCGAGATGGTGATCCCCTGTCCCTTCATATCCTGAATATACCGGGCAAAATAACCGGCATAGGCATCATAGCATTCGGGTTTCAGCTTTCCGCCTTTCAGGCTGCCGTTTGTCTTCATCCAGGCGGGTGGGCTCCAGGGCGAGCCAAGCAGCCTGATTCCCGGGGAAATCTGCAGAATTTCCTTTAAAACAGGAACGACATCATCGAGATCCTTTCCAAGCGAGAATTTCTGAAGCGTATAGTCGGTTTCACCTGCGTTCAGATCGTCGTAGGTAAAATCGGCACGTGAAAAATCGGAGGCTCCTATGGTGAGCCTCACGAAAGAGATACCAATGCCATTTACCGTATCAAATAAACTGTGCAAAATGGCGGACCGTGACGCCGAATTCATCTGCTGGTTGAGAAGGTATGCCGAAGAGCCGGTAAGGGCTGCGCCAAAACCCTCCATGGTCTGGAACCGGGCAGCGGTATCAATGGTTATAACAGGCCAGTTGGTTGAGCCGGTTTTGGTAACCGGAAGATCATCGCCCCGGTTCAGGAGTTTTATCTTGTCGCCTGTGGTAAGCCATACCTGCGCTTTGCCAATCTCATCAGTAACCGGCGGGACTGTCGGGGTGGCCGCGTCGTGGCTCTTGCAACCCATAGCGAGTGTAATTACCCCCAAGAAAAATATCAACCTGAAAAAATCACAGGGAGTAGTTTGCCGCTTTTTATTCATATAACCAACCCGATAAGGTTACGGAACCTGTTGTGAAAACTAGTACCCCAGGTTTTGTACCAATTTTGCGTTCTTATCCATTTCTGCTTGCGGAATTGGCCAGAGCAACCTGTTTTGCGTGAGGTTGTAGCCAAGACTCACTCCGCCTACACCGGTGGCGTTGTTGATCACCGCGATAGCCCTGCCTGTACGTTTCAGGTCATACCAGCGGCATCCTTCGAATGCGAGTTCCAGCCGGCGCTCTTTTTCGATCGCCAGGCGCATGTCGGCCTGGGAAGCTGCCGTTGTGTTCGTCAGTTTCGCACGGGTCCTGATCTGGTTGACCAGCGAGGCGGCACCAGCCAGGTCGCCGTTTTCATTCAGGGCTTCAGCCTTGAGTAGCAGAATGTCGGCCAGGCGGAGGAAAATATAGTTCTGGTCGCTGCCAGATGCAAAATTATGCCACTTGTTCAGGAACGGGTAGTTATTCTGTGGCCAATGGGAATCAGACCATTTCCCGGTTACGTCGAGGAAGATGATGGAAGCAGCCTTTCTTACCGTATCCTGCTCCGTCTCAAAGGCCTTTACAAGGTCGTTTGAAGGAATATCGAATTTTTTCCAATCCATCCCGCGGAACATCGAAGCTCCCCAGTTCCCATCGCTGCTGCCCCCGGTGTAGTTGATTTCAAAGATCGATTCGACAGAGTTCTTGTGAGCATTGTCCCATAACATGTGGTAATTGGGCAGCAATGCATAACCGCCGGCAATAACGGCATCGCAGTATTGCGACACTTTGGCCCAGTCGTGGGGCTCCTGCGTGGCATACACTTTTGCCAGCACGGCATTGACGGCACCAGTTGTTACGTATCCCTTGTGAACAGCGGTCGGCTTAACGTAAAGCAATGCAGTGTCCAGATCGGCAATGATCCTTTTGTAAATATCTGCCTTGGGTGCGCGGGCGGGAAAAAGCAGCGGGTAAATATCGGGCAATGTTGAAGCGCTGATGGTTCTGACCTCCTTCAACTGAAGGGGAACGTCGCCAAAAAGCTGAACCAGCTGAAAATACATGAACGCCCTGATGAATGAAGCTTCGCCACGGATCTGGTTTCTGCGATCGGTCGTGAGGGTCGCATCCGGCACTGACTTGACGTTGTTGATGACAATGTTTGCATTCCCTATGATGGTATACAGGTATCCCCAGTCGCGGCTCACATTTGAGTTGGTCGCATCGATGGCATAATCGTCGATCTGGAAGTTTGCCGGGTTGTCGGCTCCCGCGTAGCAATCGTCTGACTGGGCATCGCCGTTTACATAATAGTCCAGTTCAAAATACTCGTCTTTAAACCCTGAATAAACGTTTGCCAGGGCGGCCTCGACTTCACTTGCCGACTTGTAGGGAACAGAGTCGGTTGGGGGTGTAGCCAGACCGTTGGAAACAGGCTGTTCGTCGAGGAACTTTTTGCAGGAGCTGAAGCCGAGGACAACAAGAAATATTGTTAAAAGCAGGAATAACTTTTTCATAGAATCAATTTTTAAAATTCAACATTTAAACCGAGGATAAAGGTTTTCGATTGCGGGTAGGTACCGTAATCAATTCCCAGTTCTGTGGCACTGCTGCCAAAGGCATTCACCTCGGGATCAAACCCGGTATATTTGGTAAAAGTGAGCAGGTTCTGGCCAGTGACATAGACCGTAAGTTTCTTGACAGCTTTGGCTTTTATGTTGTCGATCACCTTGTACGACAGGGTGATTGTTTTTAATCTCACGTAGGAACCATCTTCCACGAATCGCGTTGAATTCCGCACGTTGTCCACGTTTCCTCCACCCACCGCTTTCGGGATGTTGGTATTGGTATTGGCAGGTGTCCAGCGGTTCAGCACCACGGTGGATTGGTTTTTGCTGTCGAACATTCCTTCCAGGTCGATACGTGTGGCATTGTAAATATCGTTGCCGTAGCTTCCCTGGAAGAACAGGTTGAGATCAAACCGTTTATATTTAAAGGTGTTGGTAAATCCGAAGATGAATTTGGGCTGGGCGTTCCCGATCACTTTCCGGTCGCCCGGGTCAAGAATGCCGTTGTGGTTGAGGTCGGAATAGATGATGTTCCCTGTTTTGGGATTAACCCCTTCTGAAACATAACCGTAGAAAGAACCCAGCGGCAGACCGGCCTTCACGATGGAAACATCCTGGTTATTGCTGTATATTCTTCCGAAATACGCAACATCGACATATTGCAGGCCGGTAACTTTATTGCGGTTGAATGACATGTTGTAGCTGGTCTCCCACCTGAATTTTTTGTTAAAGTTAACCGTGTTGATGTTAAACTCGATCCCCCTGTTTTCAATGCTTCCGTTGTTGGTTTGAATGTGGGTAACGGGCAACGAAGTGGTAAGCTGTACATCAAGCAGCACGTCGCTGGTTTTTTTCAGGTAAGCATCTATGTTGAAAGTAACACGGCTGTTGAACATGGTAAGGTCGAGACCCAGGTTGCTCTGGGTCGTTGTTTCCCAGCGGACATCGGGGTTGTTGTATGTAATTTGCTGTGAACCCGGGCCGGAGAGCGGGTTGGTTAGCGGCCTGCGGAAATAGGCGGTAAGTCCGTCCTTGGCATAATTGGAGATGCCGTCCTGGTTCCCGGTTTTTCCCCAGCCACCCCGAATCTTCAGGTCATCGATGAAGGTGAGGCTCTTCATGAACTTCTCTGATGAGATCCTCCATCCTGCCGAAAATGATGGCATGGTACCCCATTGATGCTGTAGCTTGGAGGAGCCATCGTCGCGCAAACTGACCGTGAGGTAATACCTGTTGTTAAAATCGTAGGTTGCCCGTCCAAAAAATGAGGCAACGGCCCAGCCTTCCACTGTGGTGTTTGCGCTGACGTTGTTTGCAGCATTGATGGTGGTGACTGATGTATTCGAAGGGAAGTCGTTCCCCCAGATATAGGAATCATAGGTCCTGCTTTTCTGGATACTGCTTCCTCCAAGGAGGGCGAGGTTATGCTTGCCGAAGGATTTGGTATAGTTCACCGTGTTTTCCCATAACCAGGTAAACGTATTTGATTTGTCGGATTGGCCTACCCCGTTTTGCTGGCGTCCGTAATTTGTACGGAAAGGGTCGAGATAATAATCCCACTGGTGGCTGTTGAAATCGGCGCCGAAGTTGGTTTTCACGGAGAGCCCTTTAATGATGGTGGCCTCCGCGTTCATATTGGCAAGGATATGATCATCGATTGATTCCTGCTGGGGACCTTCCATGTAGGCGATGGGGTTTTCCCAGGAAGGTTGGAACGGGTTGGGATCAAACTGGTTGGGATTCTTTTTACTGTAAACATTCAAAAACGGAGGAGTGTTGAGTGCGCTCATGATCACGCCTCCACGGCCTGAACTGGCATTGTCGGGGGTATCCTTGGTCTTTAACCGAACCACGTTGAAGTTTGTCCCAACTTTCAGCCACGATTTAACCTCGTTGTCGAGGTTAATACGAGCCGTGTACCTGTCGAAAACCGCAGGCTTTACAATGCCTTCATCACTCAGGTACCCGATCGAAACAAAGTACTGTGATTTTTTTGATCCTCCTGAAAACGAGAGCTGGTATGACTGGTCCATGCCGGTTCCGAAGATTTTATCACTCCAGTTTGTATAGCCGGTTTGGGAGGGATCCAGGCTCCCTGGCATAATTTCATTGATCAGGTCGCGATAATGCTTTGTATCCAGGACATCGATTGTTTTGCCGATTTTAGAGATCCCGAAATAGGTGTTAAACTTGACAACAGGTTCGTTCTCCTTGCCGCGTTGGGTGGTGATCAGAACAACCCCGTTTGCCGCCCTGGCACCATAAATGGAGGCGGAGGAGGCATCCTTCAGGATGCTCATGGTTGCAATATCTGAAGGTTCTAGTCCGCGGATATCGCTCACGGGAACGCCATCAACCACGTACAACGGTTCATTCCCTGCCAGCACCGACGTCGAACCACGCACCCGCACAGAAAGATCGACACCGGGTTTCCCCGAAGGTGAAGTGACCTGAACCCCTGCCGCCTTACCCTGCAGCGCTTCCACTGCCGATACCATGGGCCGTTCTTTCATGGCTTTCTGGTCAACCACCGAAACGGCAGTCGTTAAATCCTTTTTCAACTGGGTGCCGTATCCGACGATGACCACTTCATTGAGGGTCGTTGTCTCTTCCAGCAATACCACGTTGAGGATTGTCTGGTCGGTGAGTGCGATTTCCTGTGGAACATACCCGATGCAACTGAACCTCATCTTCTCATTTTTACTGACGGTGATCTTGTAGGCCCCGTTGATATCTGTAATGGTCCCTGTTGAAGTGCCAACCAGTTGCACGGTGACACCCGGAACTCCGATTCCTCCGACATCCGACACTTTGCCGGTGATGGCCCTGTTTTGTGCAAAAACTGATAAAGAGAATACGGAGAAAAAAAGCAGCAAGTAAAATTTCGCCATAGGTTAACTGTTTTAGGTTTTATTCAAGAATTAATTTCTTCGTGAAAGTCATCCCTTCCGACTCCAGCCTGACACAATAAAGTCCTTTAGGAAAATCGGACAGATCGATTTCTGTCACAGGTGAATTGGCCGTGAACTGTGAGATGTTCCTGCCGCTCACGTTGAAGATATTGCCTGTAGCATATATTCCTGCAGGAATTATAATCAGTACCTTTCCGCTGGTGGGATTTGGTGAAAGGTTTATTTTATCAAGCATTCCTCCTGAGCCTTTACCGGCGGGATCGCCGATGCCGTAGGGGTAAGTCTTTGGCTGATACACTCTGACATAATCGATGGTCATGGTAGCAGAAGAGAGCCCCGGATATATCCCATTTTTCAATCCGTTGGTTTCATATTGGGGATCGCTTCCCCAGTTGCCCCCCATGGCAACATTCATAATCAGGAAACACGCCTTATCGAATGGCCAGTTCGAACTGGTTTTAACTGGTGGATTATAGGTGTAATACGCAACACTGTCAATGCTGAATTCAATTTTTTGAGGTGTCCATTTAACCTGGTAACTATGAAACACTGTATCAACGTTGCCAAGCAGTTTGGAAGCGGTATTTATCGTGTTTCCATAGCTGGAGGGCGTGTGTATTGAGCCGTGAATCATTCCCGGATCTTTGCCGACCTCTTCCATCACATCTACTTCCCCGCAGGCGGGCCAACCGGCAGTGCCAAGGTTGGCTCCCAACATCCAGAGGGCCGGCCAGGTGCCGATGCCCGCAGGAAGCTTGGCACGGAAGATCACCGTGCCATAGGTAAATGAAAATTTATAACGTGTAAGCAAGCGGGCAGAGGTCCAGCTGCTGCCATATTTTTGTGCCTGGATGATCAGGCAGCCATTCGACTGCCGCGAGTTTTGGGTTGAGTTGGTGTAATTCTGAATTTCATTGTTGCCCCAGCCATTGTTGGTGCCCAGGTCATATCCCCATTTTGTTTGATCAGGAGCGCCGGAGCCGTTGAATTCATCGCTCCATACCAGAGAATCCTGCTGGGCCAGGCAGTTTTGGGCAAGTCCAAGCAATACTATTGAAACCAGGGATTTCATCATAAGAGATATTTGTTATTAAAAAAGATCAGGAGTGATGCAAAACCGCTTTCACTCCTGATCTTTTCAATCAATTAATTATCAAAAGATTAGCGTACCAGGATAGCTGACCATGCTGACGATCCGTCATGACCAACAGAAATGTCAACAGATACGAACAAATACTCCTTGGTGCCTGTATTGGCATAACCCATAACTTCGTATTTGTTTGTGAGGGCGCCTCCATCGGGGGCTTTGGTTGCATCGCTGTTTTCACCGCCATAAAAACCTTTGTAGAAGCCCAGGAAACCTGCATGGTTATTAATGTTGTTTAAAACAATGGTGGCCCTGTTGGTTCCTGCGGCCGCGGTAAACAGATAGGAAAGTGTTGAACTGCCGAACGCAGCGCCGTTTCCGCTGGCAGCAATGCCTGCGTCAGAGATGCAGCCGTTGGTACCGCCAAAATAACCGTCGTTACGTGCACTGCCTTTGGTATTGTAAGTAAACACGCCACCCGTGCTGAAGGTAAACTCATCGTCGGGCATACAGGTCCAGTCATCAACACCGGTGCCTGTTGACAGATTGGCTTTCGGGCATGACCACCAGTCGCCTTTTCCTAAACCGGAACCGACAAAAATGGAATGGTCGTCAACGAAAACTTTCCATGCGCCGCCCTGCAGGGTAGCATCGGAGAGCACGTGGGTGGAAACAAAGGCGATCATGGAAGCGGATGAAGTTCCGTTTGAATTGGTAGCAGTCAGTTTAATCGTGTAAATACCGTCGGTTGCATAGGTATGAACAGGGCTTTCAACGGTGGAGGTAAGGCCATCGCCAAAATCCCAAAGGTAGGTTGTTCCATTTGCCGTAGTATTGGTGAGGGTAACGGTCAGGCCGCTGATGTCCATGGAGAAACCAGCATTCGGTTTGTTGCCGGGGATGGGGGGTTCCTGGGTAGGATCATCATAATGAACCAGGGTAAATCTCCAGTAACCGCCGTCGGTTAAATCCCACTGGTAGCGGCCTTCAATGATCAGGGTATCAACAGCGCCATCGGTAAGCTTGATGATGTTGTATCTTACTGAATCTAACGGAAGTTTGGTTTCAGATCCATTTCCCAGTTTAAAGAAGCCGATGAAGGCGCCTTTGCCGAGCGCGGTAATGGTAGGATTTGTTCCGGCTACCAGCCTGAAGGTATGATTGCCATTTCCCCATGATGTAAGGTCTTCGCCGTTGGGTCCGACCATCGTAGTTGTATTTGCGCAAATGTTTGCAGGATTGAACATGCCGCCTTCAGCCCAATAGTCGCCCTTGGCATCATACACCAGGGAACCGTCACGGCCAAAAGTCCATTCGTCGTTTAACATGCACGGACGATTTGCAAGTTCATCATTATTCAGGCCCATGGCCCACCAGATGGTTGACTTATCGTAAGGACCGCACTGCAGCGGATAACGCGCTGTAGCAGTACTGCGAAGGAGCTTCCAGGTTTTGGTGACATCACCTACGAGCATGGTCAGAAATGCATTGGGGTCGGCAATAACGACAACCGCGGTATAGCTGTCAACGACACCACCGGGAGAAGTTGCAGTCAGTTTCACTGAATAGGTGCCAATAGCGGCAAAGGTGTGAAGAGGATTCACCTCGGTGGAAACAGCGGTATTGTCGCCGAAATTCCATGAAAGTGTTGAATAATTTTGCGATGCGCTTGTAAACTGAACTTTTTTGAAATCAGTTGCATTGACAACATAAGTGAAACTTGCAATGACTGATGGTTCAGTAGTCTTCTTTTTACAGGAAATACTGAAGGTGGTGATTAGCATTAACAGAACCACCCAACTTAACTTAACTGTGTTTTTCATGTTTGATTGATTTAAGGGATTAAGAACTAGGTTATTTAAGGCAAATATAATGAAAACAATGCATAAAACGAATTAACATGATTATTTTTCTTTGTTTCGTACTTTTTCACCTGCCAACTTTCAGTTTTATTCAAACGTTTCTGACCATCACCGGAGATATTCCATGCAAAGGTAAATTCCCCCCGGATAAATCATCAATCACATTTATTTCATAACACGATATAATAGAGCAGATTAAAAAATATGATCCTGCTTTTATCATCATAGATCGCTTCCATTTCGAGACGGAAAATATATAGTGTAAAAAGCACACTAAGTTATGAACATTACAAATTAATTTCCAAGGACATTTATAAAAAAAATGAACTATTTGGAAAAAAAAATTGCTCCGCATCCTTATTGTCTGATTTTTAATGACTTAATTTTACAGAAGTATCAAACAGGGAGGAGGTGTTTAGTCGCATCGTTAAAGGAGACAACCGGGGGCCGACCGTACATTTGAGTTTTGGGCATTCATAACAATTATTTACTTATAGCGGGAATCTGGTTTTTTCTGTTAATTTTGCCTCCTCTTCAACCTGGAATAGCTATTCATTGCTCAACAACAATAATATGTTAGGTTCAAACGTGCCGGGCAACCTAAATCCTCATGTTTCAGTCGATTGCGTGGTTTTTGGTTTCGAATTCGGCAAGCTCGATATTTTATTGATTGAGCGCAACATGCGGTTCGAGGGTACCGAGTTCAAGGATCTAAAACTTCCGGGTGACCTTGTGCGGAAAGACGAAGATCTTGATACGGCGGCCTCCCGGGTTCTGCGCGAACTCACAGGACTCGATAACATCTACCTCAAGCAATATTCAGCTATTGGTTCACCCGGACGCCTGCTGAAGGAGCCACGCGATATGGTGTGGTTAAAAAGTATCGGTCATCCGGAGGAGATTGTGGTCACCATTGCCTATTACTCACTTATCAACATTGACCAGGACAATTCTGCCAGTTTTACCCTGCAGTCAAATGCACGCTGGTACCCTGTTTCGGAAGTGAAAGAACTCGCGTTTGACCATCTTGCCATCGTGCAGCAGGCCCTCCATGTTTTACGAACCGACCTCAGGGTGCAGCCTATTGCCTTTGAACTGCTGCCGCCTAAATTCACCTTGCGGCAGTTGCAGCAATTGTATGAAGTTATTTTAGGCAGTTCTCTTGATAAGCGAAATTTCCGGAAAAAGGTATCCAACATGCCCTATGTGGTACCGATCAATGAGAAGCAGGTTGATGTGTCGCACAAACCGGCCCGGTATTACAGTTTTAACCGCAAAAAATACCAGAAGACAAACAAGGACTCTTTCTGACTTTGTTCAAACTTTGAGGAATATTTTCTGCCTGTAAAGAAAGTACAGGAAACTCCACTTTATAAAGATGATGCAAAGTTGGAGGAAGACATCGTGGAAACTGCCAAGGCTGCCAGCAAATCCGTGAATGAAAATGTTGGCAATAATGCCGAAATCGAAAAGCCCCTGAACAACATAAATGGTGATGGGATTCAACCCGATAACGATGAACGGAAACGCCCATCTGCGGTAACCTTTCACATCAATGATCCAGAAAAAAAGGCACAGCAGAAGAAAGGCGATTCCGCTGGTCAGCAATACATAGGAACCAGTCCACAAATATTTATTAATAGGAAAAACCAGATTCCAGAGCAGCGCCCCGGCAATGAAAAGCCCCCCCGTAACCACCAGGTTCCTGATTTTATCCCTGTAGCCTGATGTGCCGAGCAGCCATCTTCCGGCGACCACCCCAAACAGCACATTGGTAACGGCCGGGAACATGGTAAGAATTCCCTCGTTATCTCCATAGGTATAGCAACAAAACGAGCCTGGCAAAAACATCCGGTCGATGTAGCCGCACAGGTTACCCTGCTGTGAAAGATCATATGCCCTGAATCCGGGTGCAGGGATGAGGAGGAGGATAAGCCAATAGCCAAGCAGGATGGAGGCGGCCCAGATCAGCTGCCCCTTTTGTTTGAAATTCATCACAATCACTGATGCCATGAAATAGGTGACAGCGAACCGTTGCAATACGCCAGTATAACGCTGATCATGGAAATCGAGATTGAACAGCCCGTTATAGATCAGCCCAAGTACAAAAAGGAGGATGGTTCGTTTAAGAATATGGAGGTATAACCTGTTCCGGGAATCGCCACGTTCAAGCCTGCGGGTAATAGACAAAGGCATGACGCACCCCATGATAAACAGGAACAGGGGGAATATTTCATCGTAAAATCGGAAGCCGGCCCACGACGGGTGATCAAGTTGCACTGCCAGTCTTTGAAAAAAGGGTGTATTAATAAATGTGAACAACGCGATAAAGAAAGCGTCGCCGCTTGAGATCCAGAACATGTCAAAACCCCGGAGCGCATCGATCGACAGCATGCGCTTTGATTGTGCCGTAGCATTTTCATTTTTCATAGGAAGTCAATTATTTTGACATTTAAACCGTTTTAATTCAATAATTTAACCACTAAGGCGCATAAGAACACACAATGGCGCACAAAGGTTTTATTTCCGGTGATACGCCTTCGTACGCCTTCGTGGCCTCCTTCTTCGCTTTTGTGGTTTCATTTTATATTATGATGGTATTCAAACAGAAAACAAAATTATTATTTTTTCCCCTGGTTTGGGCTTGCCGTGAAGAAGGTTGATCTTTTTAGTACCTTTGACCTTCAGCTTGCTCCTACCGGGGTGACTTTCCTGTTTAAACAATCTATATGGAACCTCAGATAACATTAAGAAACCTCGGGAGATCCGACCTGATGATCACCCCGATTGGGCTTGGTTGCTGGCAATTCAGCAAACGCGGCAATTTAGCTGGGAAATTCTGGCCTTCTCTCGATGATGCCCTTATCTGCGATGTTGTGAGGGTTAGTTTGGAAGGGGGCATCAACTGGTTCGATACTGCTGAGGTTTACGGACAGGGCGAGTCGGAGAAGGCGCTGGCCAGGTCCCTGGTTTCGCTTGGCAGGAAACCGGGCGAAGTGATCGTTGCAACCAAGTGGTGGCCGATGTTCCGAATGGCATCGAACATTACACAAACCATCGGCGACCGGCTGGCCTGTTTAAATCCCTTCCCGATTGATTTATACCAGGTGCATCAGCCCTGGGGATTTTCCTCTGAAGTTCGCGAGATGGAAGCTATGGCCGATTTGGTGCGGTCAAAAAAGATCAAGTACGTGGGGGTGAGCAATTTCCCTGCAAAAATGATGCGCAGCGCATGGGAGACCCTGCAAAAATCAGGGATCAACCTTGTTTCGAACCAGGTTCAGTACAGTTTGCTGCACCGGAACATCGAGGCCGACGGTATCCTGGAAACCGCAAAGGAACTCGGCATCACCATCATCGCATTCTCTCCGCTCGCCCAGGGGCTCGTTACCGGGAAATTCCACGACAACCCGGAGCTGCTGAAAAGCATAGGTTTCCGCAAATATTCCGCCAGGTTCAAACCGGCAGGTCTTGAGAAAAGCCGGCCGGTTGCAGAACTGGTGAAACAACTGGCCGTAAAATACCACGTTACCCCATCGCAGGTGGCGCTAAACTGGCTCATCAATTTCCACGGCGATACCGTGGTTGCCATCCCCGGGGCCACCAAAGCACGGCATGCCTCCGAAAATACAGGGGCCATGAAGTTCCGGCTTTCACCTGAAGGCATGAAACTGCTCGACGAAGTAAGCAGGGGATTTATTGATTAATTTTGCCGCATGGCAAAAAAGAGACCTCCCGCTGCGGCCACAACATATCACATGCCACCCCTGGCCTGGCTTGCGGGTATCCTGGTGTTTACCTGCCTGCTTTACCTGAAATCGCTGCCAGGCCAGTTCCTGAATTATGACGATACCGTAAATGTAGCCGATAACGCTCTCATCCGGCAACTCACACCCGATCATATCCGGCAGCTGTTTCTGCAGGCCAGTCTGTACATGTATGCCCCGCTGACCTTTATCTCCTACGGGATCGATCATTACCTGTTCGGACCTGATCCTTTCTTTTTCAAACTTACCAACCTGGTCCTGCACCTGGTAAATATATCGCTGCTGTTTTTCCTTTCGTTGCGGTTGTTCAGGAAAACAATGCCTGCTGCCTTTCTGGCGCTCCTGTTTGCCATTCACCCGATGAATGTTGATACCGTATCATGGATTTCGGCCCGCAGCAACCTGTTGTCAGCCCTTTTTTATCTTCTGGCACTCCTGTTCTACCTGAACTACCTGAAAGAAAAAAAAACCGGCTGGCTGGTCATGGTCGCCCTCTCATTTATATTATCCCTGCTGTCAAAATCAGCTGCGATCATGCTGCCTGCGACCCTTTTCGTGATTGATTACCTGAACAACCGTAAAATCACGCTGCGTGGGATTATGGAAAAACTGCCTTTGTTCATCACAGGCGCTCTGTTTGGCATTGCAGCCATTTATTTCAGGAGTGATGCGGGAAACCCGCAATCGCTCATGGAGTACAACACGGTCGACCGTATCCTTATGGTAAGTTATTCACTTGTCGGATATCTTTTCAACACCATTCTCCCGTTCCATCTGTCAGCCATCTACGCCTACCCGTTGAAAAGCGGAAGTTTTCTTCCAATCGCCTATTATCTTTCCCCGCTGCTCCTGGCAGGTTTGATATTCCTTCTTTTCCGGCTGAAGGTACTGAAACGTGAATTCGTGTCGGGGTTGTTGTTTTTCCTGATCAATATCATGATAACCCAGGTGGTTTTGCTTGAAGATGGTTTTATGGCGAACCGGTATGGCTACCTGCCGTGCATCGGCCTGATTTTTATCATGGCTGCAGCATTTGACTATTTGATTGCGGGATCCGGGATCCGGAAAAATACCAGTGTAATCCTACTCGCCATATTGATCTTATTTTTTTCTGTTTCCACCTGGCAGCGGTCGCAGGTGTGGAAAAATACCCTGGTGCTGTTCAGCGACGTTGTCGAAAAATCTCCCGGCTCAGCATTTGCATTAAATAACCGCGGTATTGCCCGTTATGCTGAAAACGACATGGATGGGGCGTTGTCGGATTATACCATGGCCATAACAATTTTCCCACGCTATTCCGGTGCCTATTACAACCGCGGGATCGTGTATTATGGCATGAAAGATTTCGGCAGGGCGGAGCAGGATTATTCCACCGCCATTGAACTAAACCCGGGATTCTCCAGTTGTTTTATGGCCAGGGGTATCCTGGAAATGGATGTCATGAGGAACGACACCCTGGCGATGTCCGATTACAACAGGGCCATCATGCTTAACCCCGGCATGGCACAGGCATACTACAACCGTGGAATTCTCCGTTTAAGGATGAAGGAGGTGGGGCAGGCCTGCGAAGATTTCCACCGGGTGAGAAGCCTGGGATATTCACGGGCCGATGACCTGATCAGGCAGTTTTGCGAATAACACCGTGTTGAAAGGCAGGAGATTAATGATAAATTTTAACGGGATTTAATTCAGGTATAAGGATTCTTTTTACCTTTATGACATGAAAACTGCAGTACGCCAATATACAATCCTGATAGCCCTGGTTTTATACATTGCCGGAATTTCCCCCTGCATGTCACAAACCAGGTCAGGGAACCCGGTGGTTGCCGCCTTTTCGATGCCCGACACGGTATGCATCAACAGCCCGATCCCCATCGTCAACCTGTCGACGGGTGCCTCGAGTTGGTACTGGAAATTCTGCCAGGGCGACCCGCTGACCGATCTACATGGGATCGCCCTCAACATGGCCACGCTGGATGAACCCCTGGCAGTTACCCTTGTAAGGGAAGGCAACAGCTTTTATGCTTTCAACACCAATTCCATAAGCGGGACCATCACCAGGACCACCTGGGCGCATGGGCTGATGAATTCCCCGGTTTCTGCAAACCTGGGAAATTACGGGGTTCTGCACCCCGGTATTTTCGGAATCCAGGTGAAGAATGAGAACAATCACTGGTACGGGTTTGTCACCGATGACACCACGTTGTTTCGGCTCGATTTCGGCACCACTCTCACGGCAGATGTGCAGGGTGCCACTGTCGCATCGCATGCCCGTTTCATGGCGGCCGCCCGGGGACTGGTCATCGAACATGAGGGCTCTCAGTGGGTTGGCTTCTGCACGAGTTTTCCCAACCCGAATATCACCCGGTTTACTTGGCTAGATTCCCTGAACTCAACAATAACGGTTGATTCGCTGGGAAATATAGGAGGACTCACCGACCCGATGCAGCCGGCGCTCATTCACGACAACACCGGATGGTATATGTTCGTGGCCAATACAACCTCGCTCACACAACTTAATTTCGGCAACTCCCTGCTGAATGTACCGGTCGGAGCAAACCTGGGAAATTTCGGCTGGATGACCGACGATCGCGGCATGTCCTTGTTCGTGGAATGTAATAATGCCTATGGACTAATCACAAATCACAACCTTGTTACGAACCTGTTGTTGCAATTGCACTTTAACGGAGGAATTGCAGGCTCGAAATCGGTAACCCCCCTGGGCAGCACTGCCAACCTTTACGAGCCGCTCGCCCTTTCAGAAACAGTGAATGTTGGCGATACGATCTTTACCATTGCCCTGAATGCGACCCCCTCCATGACCACCCTTTATTTTCCGCCATGCTCCAATTCCCCTATTCCGCCTATCAATGCTTTTGACCCAAATCCCGTCGCTTTTTCAACTTACGGAACATACACGGTAAAACTTACGGTCGACATGGGTTTGCCGACAGAGCAAACGATATGCAAGCCTGTTGTGGTTGATGCCCCCATTTCCATCAACCTTGGAAAGGACACCTCCATTTGTGAAGGGTCAACGCTCAACCTGAGTCCGGGAAATGGTTTCTGGCATTACAGCTGGAGTACCGGCGACACAACCCGGTTGATAACTGTCAACTCGGCCGGAACCTATTCGGTGCAGGTCGCCAATAAAAGGGGTTGCATGGCCTCCGACACAATCAAGGTTGCCGTGGTCAGGCAGATCAACACCACCGTGGATACTGCCATTTGCTTTGGCCACAAATACCTTGCAGGAGGCAAGCAGCAGTCAACCAGCGGAACCTATGTTGATTCCCTGGTAATCCAGGGCGGATGTTATAAAGTTATCACAACCCACCTTGTCGTTCAGCCCGAGATCAGGGTAAGCATCGGCGCCGACACCTGCCTCTCCGTTGGCGATACAATTGGATTGATCGCCTCTGTTGCGGGCTCCACCCGCACCACCTGGCAGGACGGGTCGCATGATCCTTCCTTCAGGGTAGTGAGGCCAGGCAGGTACTGGGTTACCGTGGTCGTCAACAGCTGCCCGGGTTCAGACACCATCCGCATTACGGGATGCTCAGGGATTCACCCGATGTTCTTCCCGACTGCTTTTTCTCCCAATGGCGACGGGCGGAATGACTTTTTCCGGCCCAAAGGCGGCGAAGTGGCTGATTTTCATATGATCATCTATGACCGCTGGGGGCAGGTCATGTTTGAAAGCCATGATCCCGGGGCCGGCTGGGACGGGACATACAAAGGAGGTTACTGCCCGACAGGGGTTTACACCTATATCGCCACTTTCGGGGATGTGTGGAATCCGCAGCAGGTCACCAAAACCACGGGCACGTTTACCCTGGTGAGATAACCGGGAGGCAGGTAGCGCGAATGTTCAGCAAACAACCAGTTAACCGCAGATGAACTTAAAAACGATCATTGCCATCGCATTTTCATGCCTGTTGCTGCTCACGTACACCCGGGCCCAGGAGAAGCCATTCCCGGACTGGAACGGCAGGTCCTGCGCCGTTGTACTTACCTACGACGACGGATTGAATGTTCACCTGGATAAGGTGATCCCGGTGCTTGACTCCCTTGGCTTCAGGGCGACCTTTTATGTTCCCTGCAACTCACCCTCCCTGGCTAAACGGCTGAATGAATGGAGGACCATTGCCTTGCACGGTCATGAGCTGGGGAATCACACCCTGTTTCATCCCTGCTTCGGTAAATCACAGGCAAGAACGTGGGTTAAGCCGGAGTACGACCTCGATACCTATACCATGCCCTGGATGATCGATGAGATCAGGCTGGCCAATGCCTTTCTGCAGGCCATCGACGGGAAAAAAGAGAGAACTTTTGCCTATACCTGCGGTGACAACACCATCGGAAATGTTTCGTTCGTTGATTCGATCAGGAACGATTTCGTTGGTGCACGAGGCGTTAAGGCGGGTATGAACCCGAAAAGCATTCCCGATCTGTTTGATCTCATGACCTACACGGTCGACGGGCAAACGGCGGATGAACTCACCAGGCTGGTTGACCAGGCAATCATAGAGCATACCCTGCTTGTCTTCCTTTTTCACGGTGTGGGCGGTGAACACCCGATGAACATATCGTTGCCCGAGCACAACAAGCTGATGCGCTACCTTAAAAAGTCCGAAAAGGATATCTGGGTCGCCCCGATGGTTGAGGTATCAACCTATATCAGGGAGAGCCAGGCAAAAAAATAAAATCTTTTCGCTGACCTGGTTTTTGTGCCCCTTTCCTTATTATATTTGAAATTGTTATAAAAGCATACTCCGTTTCATCCTCCAGTTATGAAACAGTTTCTTTTCTTGTTCCTGTTTTCGGCTTGTTCAATCATTGCTTGCCCCCAGGGCGACACGGCCGCGCATTCACCCGGGAATATGTATTTACCTGGAACCTGGTTGGAAGAACAGCCTTCCTTTCCGGGCGGGGAGGAGGCCCGGATGCGTTACACCAACACGAATGCCGTATATTCCAACCGCGCTCTGGAAGCGGGAGCGGAAGGGAAGGTTTTCATCACCTTCATTATAGAAGAAGACGGATCGGTTACCCACCCGAGAATCCTGCGTGGGGTGCATCACGACCTCGACAGCATTTGTCTCCGCATGATAACCAGGATGCCCCGTTGGCACCCCGGAACCCAGCGGCACAAACCGGTTGCAGTCCAGTTTAACCTGCCGGTGAAATTCTCGTTAAAAGGGCGCATTCCAGGGGTAACACCAAAGCCCTCGGTTTATTGGGCAGGGACTGGGAAAAAACTGTTTTATCAGAAGTGTTCCGACGCCTATCGCCTGACCGTTTATGATTGTGATTGCTGGTATAATTTCATTGTCAGGAATTACAACGACCTTGACCTGGTGTCAATTGATCTTGATGAAATGTTTAAAAATTTCAGACCCTGACGGGGTCCACCACCCTGACAGGGTCACCCACCCTGACGGGGTCCAACACCCTGACGGGGTCCACCACCCTGACGGGGTCCTAATTATAAAAATACCATGAAAAAAATCCACCTTCTGTTTCTTGCCCTGACAGCCCTCACCGCTGCCAATGCCCAGAACTGGGCTATTCAGAATTCCGGATCTTTCAGTAGCCTGAGATCCGTCTGTTTTACAAGTTCCAATACCGGGTATGCCGTTGGCAACTATGGGCTCATCCTTAAAACAACCAATGGCGGTAATCAATGGGTCATCGAGTACCAGGATTCTGCATTCCATCTGAATTCAGTCTGTTTTACGGACGTTAATACGGGCTATGCAGTGGGCGGGGGCCCAAACGGTTCCAAAATTTTAAAAACCACAAACGGCGGGGTAACCTGGACACCTCAAATGCCCGTAGGTACGAGTTACCTCAATTCAGTCTCTTTTCCCGATGCCAATACCGGATATGCTGTCGGAGAACAGGGTATCGTTCTCAAGACTACAGATGGGGGTAATTTGTGGACCATGAAGAGCTATGGAACGTACTCCACGCTTTATTCTGCCTGCTTTACCAACGCCAATACGGGATATATCGTCGGGTCAGGAGATCTCATACTGAAAACCACGGATGGTGCGGCCACCCTGACTGTTCAGCACGCCGGTGGTCCGCTGAGCGGATACCTGTTTTCCGTCCGGTTCATCGATGCCAATACCGGTTACGCAGTTGGTGAGGAAATCAACCCTGCTTATGGCACGATCCTGAAAACCATCGACGGCGGAGCCGAATGGACAACCCTGAGTTCGGGAACCGCTAATGCCTTGCATTCTGTCTGTTTTACCGGTCCGAATACAGGCTATGTAGTGGGCTCCAATAATATCATCATGAAGACTGCCAATGGTGGGAACTACTGGATCAACCAAACATCCGGGCCTTCAAATATCTTGTACTCAGTCTGTTTCCCGGCAGCAGATACAGGATATGCTGTTGGCGACAATGGCGTCATCCTTAAGACCACGAACGGAGGGGGCGTTGGTTTCGTTGAAAATAACCTGCCCTCTGCGCATGTTAAAGCCTGGCCCAATCCTTCGTCTGGCAATGTTACCGTGCAGGGTGCTGCACTTGCAGTCAACACCAATCTGTCGGTCTCCGATATTCACGGAACTGAAGTTTTGAAACAACAGGTCAAGGATTGCACAACGCAACTGAATACCCGCAACCTGCCTGCAGGAGTTTACTTCATCACAGTAAAAAATGACCAGACTGTTGAAGTTGTCAGGTTCATAAAACAATGAACCGGGCAGTTACAGCTTACTTACCTACAGGTTTAGCATCAGGGCCAAGGGAATCTTTCGACTTAGTCCCGGCAGTACTGAAAAGGGTGTTGAATACTTCAGCCATCTTGTCGGTGGCGGTCTTTGAAAAGAGGCCGCTTAATATCGCAAAGGCGTAAATGGCCATAAGGTTCAGGTTTGAAACTCCGCTTCCGTTGCTGCTGATTCCCGAAGGACTTACGATCCCCACACGCAGCATCATATAGATGATGGGCGCCAGACCCGCACCGGTGAAAGGCATCGCGATGTAATAGAGTATCCAACTCTTTTTAAATTCACGGTTACCGACAAATTTTACCAGCGAACTTAACAGGTGCAAAGCGCCGCCCAGGGCTCCCAGCAAAATGACCATGATTAGCACCGACTGTTCGGTGGCACCACCATGCTGAATCGCCTGGACCGCAGCAAGGGATGCTTTTTCAGCGTTCCGGGTTGCCTCCTGTTCATTTGCAATCAGCCTGGCAATTTCTTTTTTTACCGAATCCGGGTTGGAGGTCGCGGTGGGCTTGGTTCCGGATGCATGACCTGCCGGTTTCGCAGGGGCTGCGCCGACGCCAGATTTTGCGGAGTCCGCCGTCGTCGTTGCCACTTTGGCTGCGGATGCGGTATCTTTAACAACCCTGGCAATTTGTTCCTGGGCAGTGAGGGAAACCTTCTTCATTTCAGCCACCATGGCAGATGCATCCTTGATTTTTGATGCGTAATCATTTCCGTTTGCTGCATCCCATCTGCATATGATTCCTCCAAGCAGCAGGGTAATCACGAGCAGGGTCGCAACTGCAATGGAGATGATCTGCCAATTTGCAGCATAGGCATCAAACATGAGGTTCTTCGGATCTTTGGGTCCATTTTCGCCTGCGATACTTTTCAGCGATGCATAAAGCTGGGCCATCTCCTGGGATATTTCCAGCTTTTTTTCCACAGGCAAACTTTCCCAGTCTGCCGGGTTAATCACAACAGGATCACCCTGCAGGGTGAGACTACCGATCACTATATTAACATTGACGCTTTTCAGCTTGTTTCGCTTCTCCTGGCCGGCCTTGTCAATTGAGTTTTTGTAATTTACAATCTGGTCGTAGAGATTCTGGATATCCGTTATCCTCATTTCAGCCATGATGCTTTTCTCCTTTTGGTTAAGTTAATGACTCATTAAAAAGCCAGTTCACAGGAATCTCGTAAATTTGTCATCACCACGAACACCCGGCAAACATCCTTTCAAGCCATCTGATCGTGATAAAATAATGACCTTTCGGGGAATAATAACACGGCAAAAATAACAATTAATCAACACGATTGGTCAATCCGGTTTTTTCACCACCCTGATCCCGACAATGTAACCAGAATGATCATCATACAGGGGCACCAGGCGTGGGTTCATGATAACCGGCTCATTAAAAACGGACTGCAGATCATTGTCAGGAAAGATATCAACTTTAAGGTTTGGTATTTCCTTCAGTTTTTTTTCCGCATCGGTTTTGAAATACTCTTTTTCGGTGATGCTGGATGTTCTGCCATACATGAACAGCAATTCGCTGAATTCCGTAATAATTTTTCTGCGTTTACAGTTTATACCGGCAGTATCCCCAAAACAGGCAGACCGAACGGGTACGGGATGCCCGTGGAGCGCCAGGACTGGTATCCCGGGGCCCGGGCCATCGCATGTTTCAACCAGGAATTTGAATTCCGCCGGTTTTGAAACAAGCCCTGATTTCCATGGCGTAGCCCTGATAATAATCTCCCCGGTTGTGTTTTCACTTTCCCGGATAAAGTTTACCGTGCATTGATCGCCTTTACCCCTGCCCGGTTCAAGGAGGATTCCCGGGGAAGCAGCCGCAAGCTCCCAGCAAACTGAATCAGCAGGATAATTTGTCTCAAAGTGGCCAAGTACCTTCCTGATCCGGATTTTTTCCTTTGCACATACGATTTCGGCCCACGACCTGGTTTTCAACTGAATGGTATCGGCAGTTATGGATTTTCCAAAAGGAAGGCTCCCCCCTGTTCGTTGCCCTGCCAGGGTTTCCGGTTGATTATCTACGCTTTCCTGACGCGTACATCTACAAAAAATAAACACCGGCAAAACGAGCAGCATGGCGCCAATAAGCCGGCCGTAAAACTGAAACAGCTTCATAACTCAATATGTTTTACTTTCCCTTTCATAAATAAGGTCGCCGGGCGATTTCCTCACCAGAAGCATTACCGTGATAAACGTTTTGGTCATAGCTACCGCATAAACCACCAGAAGGAACAATACAAGCCAGGGATTAAACAATGAAAAAAAATCCTGGTCCGTTTCCAGCACCAAAATATGCTTCAGCAGGTATCTGTCAAATAGTTCCCCTGAGACATAGGCCAGGAGGAGTGCCAATATAGTGGAAACCGACAATATTTTCATAACCACGAGCATGTATATGCCCGTAATTTTCAATTCACCCGTGCCGAATGCCATGAAATTTCCGAGGTTTCGCTTCACGCGGTCGAGGTGATTTTTCAGAATATTTGACAGAAAAATGGAGATGGAGAGTACCGCCAGGGTCAACACCAGGATGATTGCCCCCAGCGAAATATTCAGTGAGTAGAGATAGTTTTGCCGCTGGGTCACGGTCTCCATGTTCACAGACATTGCATACCGGGTCCGGATATAGGAGGAAAATGCTTTCAGACTGTCGAGTTTGCTGAATTCAACAGCCAGGAAGTCAAAATTCAGATTATGCCTGAATTCCTGTGAATTTTCTGTCTTATTGCAGAATGTGTCAGTTTCCAATTCGCAATAGGTTCCGAAGTGGATGTTACGGAAATCCTGCAAAGCATATAAACTCCGCAGTTTGTTTTTGAACAACCGACGGATTTCCGCTGTTTTACCAGGAAAATACAAAACATGAAGCGACCGGCCAAATCCTTTCACGGAGTCGTATACGGGAACATCACCGGCAAGACCTGTGCTCTTTCTGATCACCATGGAAAGCCTGTTTGCCGTTTCGACGTTCCGGGTATCAATAAAAAGTTTTGAAAAAGCACTGTCATCGCGGTAATTATGCATTTGCAACATGTAAAATGAATCGGTACACAACACATCGGCATGGTTTGGCAACTCACGTACGACTGCAAGGATGGGGACAGGAACATATTTATCCCCAAACAACCGGTATGAGAGGCAGGTAACGGAATCGGGATTGAATCCAAGCCTGTTTAAAACCACTTCCGTTATGACAAATCCTAAGGGTTCGGTTTCGAAGACATTGCCGGTCACCCACGTCTTAACAACATTGTTTTTGTTCAGCAGATCATGCACCAGGGAACTTCCGGCGTCGATGGTTGTGACCTTTGGAAGCGGCAACCCGGTACAAGCTCCTTCCCGGTCAAGAAAGGAAGCGCCGAATTCCTTGGATAAATAGCGGTTCTTAATGAAGTACCTGTTTTTCAATACTGTGTCTGAAAGGACCTGGATCAGTTGTTCGGCCGAGTCCCGGTTCATCCTGGTTATCCCGATATTCACCCAGTTTGAAAAAGGATTTCCGGCAAGTTTGTTTTGATAGATGAGGGCATTGTTTGAAAAGCCGGCGCATAAAAAGGCAAGGTATAAAATGACAGACAAATAGATGATGGAACGATACCCTGAACCCCGGATCGCCTTGAACTCGTTTTTGGTTACAACAGAAAAGAATCTTAAATATTTTTTCAAAGTATTGATTTAATGTACTGTGTCAAATCCTGAGAATTATTAAAATTTTCCCACCGATTGTGAGGGTTGCGGTCAAAAATATGGTCCGGCTGAAGGGTAAACAACGCTTCGGTTTTGTCGGGCGAAGGTGTCAGGACGAGGATTTTATCTGCCTTTTCAACCGTAAGCTCAACGTTGTGCGAGACGATCACCGCCGAACATTTCCGTTCATGAATGATCTCCCTGATAAAATCGAAAAGATTCCCGGAATTTGTGTAATCCAGGTTCCCGGTTGGTTCATCCCCGAAGAGGACGTCAAAATCCTTGGAAACAGCCCTGATAAATGAAAGCCGTTGTTTTTG
Organism: uncultured Bacteroidales bacterium; assembly: GCA_903913885.1. Classification (GTDB taxonomy): domain Bacteria; phylum Bacteroidota; class Bacteroidia; order Bacteroidales; family FEN-979; genus CAIVAT01. Next base: position 73,486 of record CAIWMX010000008.1, read on the forward strand.
CCCGCCGGCAAGCTGGCCAGGCATCTGTTTGAGCAGGCCGTTTCCCGAAAGGTTTAAAAATTGCAGGGGGTGGCTGAGCATCAGGGTCGTGTTGCCGGCAGGAATTTTCTGTTGTATCAGCCCGGTTATCAGCATGTTTTCACTGCAGGTATAATGCGGCATCAGGTAGTCATCCTGAAAGATAAACGAAAAATAATCGCGCCGGATGGCGGCCACTTTCCTGTGTTTCTTCCAGACCCTGGCCAGGTCGATGGCGCCACCCGGCGAGAAATAATTGACGGCGCCTCTCCCAATCGTGTTGTTCATCAACCCGAGCGCCTCCAGCAAGGTTGATTTCCCGCTGCCTGACCTGCCCAGGATGACGGTCATCCTGCCCTTGGGAATGGTCAGATCCCGGATGTAAAGGATTTGCTTCCCATTTGAAGAATAGGAACACTTAAGGCCTTCTATCACAAAAACATCCTCCGGCATGCACAAAAACCATTATGGCAGTAAACTTACCGGGACCCAGTAATATTTAATGCCGGTTGAACTACCTGCTCCCTCGCTGATATGGAAAAACTCGCTGTTGTATTTCTGCTTCAGGAGGTCTCTTTTTATTTCAATTTCCTTTAAATAATTGTACGACGGTTCTATTACATCCTGCTGTCCCTGGCAGATATCCCTCAGCGTGAACCGTTTGACCGGCTCATTGCAATAATAACCGAACCCCGACCCGATCATCCGGTTAAGTATCTGGCATATTGTGAGGTCCAGCCAGGAATTATCCGACAGCAATTGCTGCCCGATGAACCTGCTGATCAGGGTCTGCCATAACGTGCAGATGCGTTCGGTAAGGGTACTGCCGGTTTGCGGCATCAGGAAACCATCAAGCTGTGTGATCAGATCATGAAGCTCATTCTCCGTCATGATTACTTCGCCCTTCCAGATGTCGGGGCCGCTCTCGTCATACCTGATCCGGGTATAGCCCTTTTTCAGGATCCGCATCGATGAAAGATCCCTGGCACATCCCTGGACGATCTTTTCCAATCCCTGTTTAAACCTGGTCTCGTTCGGCGTGAGGATCATCGTGTCGGGCTGACTGGTACATGAGGCAGTTATCATGCGGTTTACCGTTGAAATCAGGGGATCATAGGAATTCTGTATGTAATCGAGGATCTGGGGCCCCTTCAGCAAAGTCGTATCAATCGAAGAGAGAACGGCCAACAGGTAATTCATCAGGAATTTACATTTTCCCGATTGCTGCCACTCCACGGGAAAAGGAGGCAACTCGTGACGTCCTTTATATAACATGGCTGCATTTCTGACCAGCGTGTCTACCTGGGCATTGAACGACTGGTTGCCCGAGAAATCAAAGCCCAGCAGGTAGCAGTTTTTTTCGGCCAGCCTGGCGGCAATACTGCCAGAATACCCAGTGTGGGCGTAGTTGGTCCGGCTGGTGTTAATCACGACGATCAGATTGGTTTCCCGGTCGTTGAAGGGTTCCCTGGCTAGCACCTGGTTGAGTGCCGCCAAACAGCCGGCCGGGTCAGGGTACCTTCCCTGCGGCCGATGGCCGATCAGACTGTCCCTGAGAATGCCGTAATTATCAACCCGGCCCTGCGCTGTGCCGAAAGCAACAAGATGATCTGTCTGCTGCGGATAATAACAGGCACGATAGGTCTTTTTGAAACTCGAATATTTCCCGTTCAGCTGGTTCAGAAAAAAGAGGGGGTAAAAATTGGCCAGGGAGTCGGGGATCAGGAAGAAAACCTTCATGTTGTACTTGTCCTTGGTCAGTGAATCGCAATTGCTTTTCCTGCTTTTTACATACCTTCCGGTAGCTGCCACCTGGAAGGTTTTTTTATCTGCCCGGTTGATCCCCAGGAATGGGAACCTGAAGAAATCAGCCCTTAACTCCGTGTTTGTGAAACTGGCCAGGAAGCATTTTGTCCCGGGACTGCAGTTGTTTCCGCTGATCGTTTTCCTCAGGGATTGAATATTAAAGGTATCCGCGATATAGAATTTCCTGGGTTGCCGTAAAAACAGGCTGCCCGGTTCCTCCCAGAAAGGTTCCACATTTATTTTCCGGTCGGTCAGGAAAACCTCAAGCTCGCTGGCCGTCGAGAAAACACGGGCATTCCCGAAGAGGGTGTCGCATCGCCGCTGCCTGACTGCTGCCGCTTCAAAATTAGGTTCAAAGCACAGCCTGTTGTTGTAATCGAAAACCCTGTATGCATCAACCCAGCCGATGATCTGGTCGGAAAAAGGCCGGTTAACCTCGAACCGGTAATCGCGGCCCAGCAGGTACCTGTTATTTTCATGCTGGTAGATAAAATAGATAGCGTACAGGGGCAGAAACCGCGGCAGGATATTCCCATACGCATCGGTGTAATTCAGCATGTTTCTGACGTAGGGATCGGCATAAACCGGGATGCGCGATTCATCGATCAATCCCTTGCAGATACTGTCGATCAGCCCCTGGGAATTTAACACGACACATTTCCGGTGGATTAGGGCATCGGATGTAAAATCGGCTGAAAAATGAAAAAGAAACTCCGATTTGGGACGAAACCCCTTGTCGTTCGGGTTTAATATTGCCAACCCGGCCGCACCTGTGCCCGAACAGATATGAAAATGGGTGAGGTTTTCCCCGACAACATAATATTTACGGCCAAAATCATCGCCCCTGTTGGAATAAACAACCCACGGCCTTACACTGCCCCTTCCCGGATTGCAGCGGGAGCTGATCACCTGGTCAATCCTGACCTCCGTGCCCGGATTCAACAAGCATTCAGGTTGTTTCAGGGCATTTTTCTGGCTGTGAGCAGCAACGTGAAAAAGACTGCAGGTCAGCAAGGTCAGTATGAATGCCTTTCCCGTCATGGAATAATTATTACCTGCTGAACAGGTTGCCTATGTTCAGCGTGATCCCGATTGAATTTATTCTGAGTGATCTGAAAGTTTGCAGGAAACCGCAATAGGTACCCGCCGGATCCAAATTGTAATCAGCCATCCCAGGGCGTTGCGTAAGTTGGGTCAGCCCCAGGTTCAGTACGGGTTCTATGCCGGCAGTGAAATTGCCGATCCTGGCCTCGAAGCCCACGGCAAAAACCATGGCCACGTTGATGGAAGCGGCTTGTTCTGAGGCAGATGGGACAATTTCCCTGCTTCTGAAAAAACCATACCTGGCATCATCCATTTCGTGTGTTTCATCCAGGTAAAACCATTTCCTTTCAGTTTCAGGCAGGGAAAGTTCGTTCACCAGCATGACTTTGCCGCCTCCGGTATGTGACAGCGTGCAGGCAGCACGCGAGATCCCAGAGACCAGGCTGAACATGGGGCCGGCTTTCAGGTAGAGCCTGTGCATTATAAACCATTTTACGGTTACTGGAACGGATATCCCGGTCAGCACTGTTTTTTCAACAACTTCGGAGCTTCTGTCAAAGACTGTGATCTCGAATGGATTAGCCCCCGGGTCAAATACCTGCCGGCTTGTGTGAACATAGTTGTCAATCCTGGTCGTGAGACCTGTCCTGGAATAAAATAAGCCAACATTGATAAGCAACCCGTCAACGCTCTTCCTGTTTACCCGGATATCCATGTTCAAACCCACCTGGTACCCGGTTTGATTTCCGATTGAATACCCTGCAATTTTTTCCGGGTTCACACCCGTGACCGGATTTGAAAAAAAACCACCGGAAATCTTCCCGGCAAAATACCAGCAGCCTGCCACGCCAAGGCTCCTGATCCTCGCAAGCCGCGTATCTTCCGTTATATTCTGAATCAGTACGGTATCTTTCCTTACATTGAGGAGCAGGCGAAGGTTCAGCCTCGTTTTATTCAATTTGAGTGCAGTGGTATCTCTTTTGTTTTGCACATAGACCGATTTTCGCATGTAGGCTATGGCCGTTCTTCCGCTGGAATTCAATACAAGATGATGTTTCCCGTATGAAATCAATGGTTTCCTTCCCCCAAAGACCCGCTGCACCCTGTCAACATACTCTTCGATGGTAAGCAGGTGCGGAATCCGCTGCACTTCGGCGGGGTAAAGATCCCAGAAGTAGTTCGCATCCATCTCGAAGAGGTTTTTAAAGGAGGCGATGGTGGTTTCGTCAATAAAGGCGCTCCCCGACCTTCCCAGTGCAGAGAAATCCTGGTAATCCTGGAGTGTTCTCTCAAATTTCCCCTGAATGGATGCGCCAGTTTGTGACTTTGCGGCAACCGCCAGAAAAACAAGGAAAAACAATCCGGCAAACCGGAATTTCAAGGGTCTCATGTGTCTGCTTACAATTTAATAATCCTGGAAAAATATATCCGCCCCTGCTTGTTCAGGTATCTGATAATGTACAATCCACGCGGAAGACCAGTAAGGTTTATCTGAACTTCACATCCTGCGACATCCGTCCCCATTACCAGGATACCATATTGATTGAACAGGGCAACCTGGCCCGGCTGAACCTCCTGCGAGGCAACACGGAGTATAACCCAATCCCCGGCAGGGTTTGGAAAAACCCTGATTTCTCCACTCGCCGGTTCCCCGATGGCGGATGACGGGAAAAAACAAAATGGTTCCGATGTGTTGCAACAGGCATCCAGGCAGGTCTGTACATTATAACATTTCCTGTTGCCCGTATCCGCAAGGTAATAGCGTTTGGTGGCTCCCTGGATCAGTACATTGTCATTGTACCACTGGTATGAATTCACGGTCGAATCACTGCAAACCAGCATGTTGGCTCCAAACAGCCAAACCAGGGAAGGTGCGGGGGCGGTTCCACTCAAAATAGTTACATTCCTCAGGGAGGAGGCGGAACATCCGTACTGATCCGCCACCTCGACCTGCAAGATCCCGCTGCCCTCCGCCCCGCCCCAGTCTACTGCAACATTTCTTGAAAGGCTGTCCCCAACGATCCTTCCGTGCTCAACGGTCCATTTATAGCCGGCAAGCTCTTCAACCACATAATAATGACACCTTTCGTTTTTACATACGTTGTCGGTGAGGTTGATGCTGTCGTTTACATTTCGCACAGAGGCAACCGGCCCTGGATGCACCTGGATGAAAAAACCCTCGGATGGAACTCCCTGACCTGCACATAAGTCCCGCATTCCCCGCACCCTGAGTAACCCGGAATTGAAAGCGCTGTTAAAGTTCAGCGTTAATGACGGGATATTGGTGATGGTGTCGGAGAGCGGCCCTCCGGAAAAACTCCAGATGTAGGAGGTTGCATTAATAACCTTGTCGATGCTGTAAATTTCAGTGCCCTGCCGGCAAACGCCTCCCTGACCATGGATCAACCCTGCAGGATAAACCGTATCGGCAACAGAAATGGTAAAAGTGCAGCACACAATGGTATCAATACCCTGGATGAAACCGTGCTTTACCAGGTTGGCCCCGATATTTGCCGACACCGGGTTGAACTGGCCTCCTAGGATCGCCGGCGAACCATAATAAATTCCGCCGGTAGGCCTGCACAGCAGATTGAGGTTAAATGGGTTGCCCGTCAGGCATACGGAGGTATCCCGGCATGCAGTGTCGGCAGTAACTGTTGCCGGGTCGGGAAATAAAGGAACTCCGGATTGTAATGCGGATGAAAACAGGAGGCTGATGAAAATAACGATGATGAACCGGTTTTTCATACAGGTAAAATTTTATGTTGATCACTTTAAAAATGACCTGGGAAAACGGACCCCGACATGTTTCGACGAAACCGTGCCATCCCTGCCGGTGATATCTTTACGGTTGGCTACTATGGACCACGAAAAACCCACTTCCGACTTTCCGCCTTTCAGTTCAATTACATCAAATCCGGATACCGATTTGTTGGCAACAAACACACCGTTGCAATCGCCCTCCAGCTGGATGAAAACCTTCAGAGGATGGTCATCAGTGGATATGATGTTGTGCGAAAAAACGGGATCGATCGTTACATGGCAGAACCCGTTGATTAATTTACCTGTGCCATAGTCGTTCATTAAAATTTCGGGGGCTACCTGCCCGAACATGTCTGCCTTGTCGCCATCGGGCGTTGACACGCAAAGGCTGGTATACCCCACGCCATAAATGGTTTTGGCAGTCCCGTTAAGATATCCTCCCACATAGGCGTAAGAACTTTCCAGGTCGCTTTTTTTTGTGTAGAAATACCCGCCAAATCTTCCTCCTGAGGCATTATACATAGCTTCGCCGTAAACGCCAAAGGTGGTTCCTTTAAAGGCGCCGCCGGCAGGCGTCGACTGGTCAAAGGCGGAAGTGCCTTGGCCGTAGGCCATAATCCCGCTCCCTGAACTATAGGTATTTGTTGAAGTAATGGGTGCCCCGGCCGTGGATAGGGTTGCAGAGCATGCGCCTGTGGAGGAGACCTGGAACTGGTTCGACGCGCCTACACTCAGGGATGCTGATGGAGAACTGGTGAGGATACCCAGCCTGTTGTAGGTGTTATCCCAGAAAAACGATGCGTTTTTCTGCTGGAGGCCGCTCCCGTCGAAAAACAAAACGCTGCCTGCTGTTCCATGAAGCCTGGAAAAATCGGCACTTGAAAGGTATCCGTTCAGCGACCCCGATGCAGCCGGCAGCGAAATGGTATTTGTTACCCGCGCCAACGGTGCGTTGAAGGTCAGCAGGTTCTCCTTGCCGTTAAAGGTATTCCAATCTGCGGCGGTGAGGTACCCGGGGTTAAGATTTGAAGCCTGGCTGATGGTGATGTTCGGGGAGGTTCCTCCTGAACTCGACAGGGGTGATCCTGCCGATACCGAACTCACTTTGCTTGAAAAAACCGACCAGTCCGACGCCGTAAGATACCCGCTTGCCAGCCAGGATGCCTGGGGAATGGAGATATCGGGTGTTGTTCCCCCCGAACTGATCAATGGCGGGGAAGCAGTTACACTGGTAATCGTACCGCTCCCGCTGCCAGTACCAAACGGACCGACAGTCGTGCCGTTGATTTGTGCGTAAAGGCCATTGGTGGTGGTCCACAGGTCTCCATTGGCAGGCGAGGAAGGTCCTGAACCATGAGGCAGGTTAAACCCCGTTCCTGATGAGGATGAAGGCATGGTTGAAAGCTTCCCGGTAATAGCGGCGGAGCCATCTACAATGGCATTCCCTGCAACGTGCAGTTTGGCCGTGGGTGAAGAGGTCCCGATCCCAACATTTCCAAGGATGTAGAAGATATCAGCGCCGGAGGGTTTCCACTGGCTGTTCACGATGATCCAGTTTTTTGCAGGGGGAGTACCCTGGTTGCAGTAAAACTGCTGGTCGCTGGTGCAGAAAATCAGCAACCCGTTGGCCGGGCTTGAAATGGCATCACGTTCTGTGGCCGTCATGCGGGGGATCAGCATCCCTTTCAAGGTCGATTTTACATCGAGCATAGCCGAAGGATCCGCGGCCGTATTGCTTGAATTTATGGAAACCTGGGCAGGTAAGGCGCCGACCTCCAGCAGGAGGGCCAGCAGAAATATCAAACCATGCTTCATAAGCTAAAATTTTCATTTTATCCGAAGCCAGTAGAAAGAAGTTTATAATCGACAACACAGAACGACTACCAGGCTGATGTTTGGCTGAGTATGGAGTTAATTGGTTAACAGGTGTAAATATAATACCATACCGGGGAAAAGGCAAATTTTTCTGCAAAAATATTGGCCGGGAAAGAGATCCTTCGGAAATAGTGGCTTTTGCTACGCTTTCTTCAGGCTATATGCACAGAAAAGCAGGTAGGCCATCGCGATAAGCAGGACAGCCAGTCCGCCGGTTTGTCCGGCCGAGTCAGACACAACCCCCATCAGCGGCGGTATTACTGCGCCGCCAGCAACGCCCATGATCATGAGTCCAGAGATTTCATTGGCACGTTCTGGCTTCCGTTGCAGTGCAGCCGAGAAAATGATGGAAAAAACATTTGCCACGGCAAAACCCACCACGAAAACAAGCACCAGGATGGTCCAAAGGCTGCTCATCGTGAGCATCACCAACATGCCAGCGATGGCAACTACCATGCTGATGAGAAAGAATCTGCGCGGGGAGAATTTTACCAGGAGAATGGCGCCGATAAAGGTCCCGGTTGTACGGGCAATAAAGTAAAGGCTGGTTCCGAGGCCTGCTCTTTCGAGGGGAATTCCACAGCGAACCATCAGGTATTTCGGAACCGTGATGTTCAGTCCTACGTCGATCCCTACCACGCAGATAATCCCGATAAAGAACATCAGGATAGTAGTATCCTTCAGCAGGGCAAAACAGGCGGCAAAAGAAGAAGTCTTTCCTCCTGCGGTGTGCTCATCGATTGGAGTGACAAGCAGCCACAGCGACGAAGCAAGGGTGATTACGGCGAAGATCGGGAAGAGCATTTTCCAGTTACCCAGGCTTGCTGCTGCAAAACCGGCAATGACCGGGCCCAGGAATGAAGCGATGGCTTTGATGAACTGCCCCCATGTAAGGCTGCTTGTGAGCCGGTCGCCTCCTACAACATTCGACAGTAATGGGTTCAGCGAAACCTGTAGAATGGTATTGCCGATCCCAAGAAGGGCAAAAGCAACCAGCACCACTTCAAATTTATAGGCAGCCAGGGGGACGAGCATGGCAACAAAGGTAATGGCCATACTCAGTACAACGGTCTTTTTCCGGCCGATCGAATTCATCAGCAGCCCTGTGGGCACCGAAAATACAGCAAACCATAGAAATACCATCATGGGCAACAGGTTCGCCAGTGAATCGCTCAACTGAAAATCCTGCTTAACATAGTTTGTGGAAATGCCCACAACGTCGACAAAACCCATGATAAAAAAACCGAAGAGCACGGGAAGCAGTTTGGAAAAGGATGTCTGGTTTTTCATACTAAGCACCTGTTTAAAGTTATTTTATTAACGATTTCACCCTTTGCCAGAAGTCAGGATCCAGCAACCGGGCACTGCCTGTGATGGCTGCATTGTCCTTCAGGCGGGAGAGTCCTGTTTGGGTCCGCAAATTCTGCTTTTTCAGCGACTCTTCCAAATATTTCCCAAAAAGATTAAAGGATCCGGCAATACTGCCTCCGATGACCAGAATGCCTGCATCGAATTTCTGAAGCCATGGACCCAGGAAATCTCCCAGGTTTTTTCCAAATACTTCAAATACCTCCATGGCCAGGGGGTCAGTTGAAGCCCGTTCTACGATCTCTTTCACCCCCGTGCAGGTGATACCGCTTTTGATCCCGTAATGTTTGACGAACCAGCGTGTAGAAAAGTAATCGTCAGCAATTCCGTGGTGATACGGAAGATGCCAGCAACAACCATCGCCGGGAACCTCATCCCCTTCAATGACAGGGAGGCCTCCGTCAGTAAAAGCTGAACCGAAACCTGTACCCAGCGTAACGGCCACCGAACGGCGATGCCCGGCCGCCAGGCCTGTCCAGGCCTCCCCCACTGCAAAACAGGCGGCATCGTTCATAAAACGGAGTTCGCATGCAGGGTCAAGGTCAAGCATCACTTTGAGCCGCGCACCGACATTCACATTGTACAGGTTCTCATATTTAGCCACCTCCGGGGTAAACCTGGCGATCCCCGCAGCATAGTCGAACGGGCCGGGCATAGCAAAACCGATCCCGGCAAGCCTGCTCCTGCCGGCCAGTTCAATGGGTCGTCTGAGTGCCCGGGAAAAAACGGATAATATTTCCCCTGCCTGAGCCTTGTTGTCGACATCAAGCTGGGTAAAACTTCCGGGAACGATGATCTCCTGTTCCATGTCGATGAGGGCACAGCTGATATGGCTTCCCCCGATGTCGGTGCCAATGGCAAATTTCCTGTTCATAATTTCAATATAAAGGTCAAAGCCTGACGTAAGCTTTGATCGTTGCAATCTCTTTTCCTTCTGAAAGCCCGCATGGACTGATGGTATATTCCATCACCGAGGCCGGGATGATGAAAGTTTCGGCATAATGGACAACGAAGGGGGCAAACCGGTTCCCCGGACTTTCAACAACCGCTTCATCGCCTTCTACCAGGTTAAGAACGTTGACGCTGCCATGGGTCTGATGGAGAACTTTCACCGAAAACCAGTGGCGCCGGGTCTCAATAAACTCGAGATGATGCAGCCCGGTTCGCTCTTCCCGCCAACCTTCTCCTTTTGCAACAAGTTCAACCTGGTTAATCAACTCATCATGCACCCAGTCTGTATCACGCTCCCAACGGATAACCTTCGATGCATGTCCGATATTGATAGGCCTGGGTTTCCCGTCAAGACCCATCCGGTTCCAATCCCACATTTTAAAGGTAAAGATATAGGGCGTGGCACTGATCTCAAGAACCATGGCATTGGCGCCCGAACAATGCACGGTACCGGCGGGGATCAGGAAGTGATCGTGTTTGCTCGCTGGAAAACGGTTCACAAAGTGTCCGGCATTAAACAGCGCTCCCCCGTTTTGCGCTTCATTCAGTTCTTTAATCATTTCTGCCGGATCGATCCCGGTTTTCAATCCGAGGTAAACCGAGGCATCCTCCCCTGTATCAAGCAGGTAATAGCTTTCGTCCTGGGTATAGGGCATCCCGAATTGGTCACGGATGTACCGGGTATCCGGATGCACCTGCAGGCTTAGGTTGCCGCCATCCATGGTATCAAGGAAGTCGAACCGGATGGGAAACTCCTGCCCGAACCGCTCTTCAACCTGCGCTCCGAGCAGCGCGTTCGATTCACAGAAAACCAGGTTGATCGCCGGGATCTCCACAATACATCCGCTTATGTTCAGCAGGAGGCTGTTTTCCTCCGGCACGCAATCGAAACACCAGGCATAGTTGAGCAATGCTGTATCCAGACCACAAACCTCCTTCATCCATTGCCCGCCCCATGGGCCCGGATCGAAATAGGGTACCACGCGAAACGGCTGCGATGCCGCTTTTTCCAGCGCCCTGAACATCAGATCCGCCCCGATCATTTTTGGCTTGCCAGCCTGGGTTGTATCCAGCACATAGCTTATCAAAGGAAACATCTTTTTTTTGTACCGGTCGCAAACCCTCCAATCGACGAAGTAACCCCGTTTGTATAGTTTTGAAAACGGGAGACCGAGGTCGGCCACCCCGAGTCCGTGCACGCTGCCCCGCTTCATGCGCTTCTGTATCTCCCACCTTGCCATGTCGGCATACACCAGCACGTCGGACCGGCCGGCAACGAGCATGGCGCCCTGGCCAATGATGACCACGATGCCCTCTCTCACTGCTTCCACCTGGCTTTTAGCCAACATCATGGCTGAAGGATCGAAAAAATCCTCCATCTGCAGCCGTGTTATAAAACCGAATACCTCATCATTCGTTACATCACCGGCGGTCATCTCCTCGATTTTTTCAGGTGGGAACATGCAGTCAGCCGAATCAACCACAAGAACAGGATGGAGACCCCGGATTCCATCGATGATCTCCCGGTAATTGGTTCCCGGGTACAGTTCGAAAACGATCACGGTCTTTAAACTTCCGGAAACCTTTATCTGCTGTACCAGATGGACACAAACCGCATCCCACCCGGCAATTACATCACCGTCAATGCTGATAAAAGGGGTTTTATCGTAATTCGAAGCTGGCATGATTGCGATCAAACAGATTTTTAATGCTCATCACAAAGGTAAAATAAACTCAGAAAAACAGCAGGTTTTACCAGCGTCGGGGTTGAATCGGGAGATTCACACCACCATGAAAAAAAATAAATATTTGACGTATTATTACGTTATTTAAAATTATAACGTATATTTGCGACATAAAAACCAGGCATGGCATACGCAAAAACCGAACTCTTCAGCAGCGAACTCAATGCAACCGCTGCACTTTTCAAAGCGCTGGCGCACCCGGCCAGGCTTGCAATACTGCAGTATTTAGCCGAAACCAGGGTTTGCATCACCGGCGATATCTCCGATGAACTTCCATTGAGCAGGACCACCGTCAATCAGCATCTGACAGAGTTGAAAAACGCTGGCCTGATCCAGGGCGTTGTTGACGGCGTGAAAGTGAATTACTGTCTGAATCCCGCTAAAATTAAAGATCTTGAAGAAATGGCCAACGGGTTTTTCAGGGAAATTACGGTGGAGGGGGAGTATAGTTGCAGGTAAAAGGGTGGGCAGGTGGGCAGGTGGACAGGTGGGCAGGTGGACAAGTGGACAGGTGGGCAGGTGGGCAGGTGGGCAGGTGGACAGGTGGGCAGGTGGACAGGTGGACAGACACATAAGTTACAAGTAGGAATATCATCACATCAGCACATCAGCACATTAGCACATCAGCACATCAGCACATCAGCACATTATCACATCAGCACATTATCAAATTATCAAATTATGAAAATCCTCATCCTTTGTACCGGAAACTCTTGTCGTAGCCAGATGGCGGAGGGGTTTCTCAAATCCTTTGATTCACGTCTGGAGGTCTTTTCGGCCGGGACACATCCTGCACCTCACGCCAATCCCAATGCCGTGCTGGTGATGAAAGAGGCGGGAATTGATATTTCCGGGAACATACCGAAAAATGTGGCTCTTTTTCTCGACGAGCCGTTTGATTATGTCATCACCGTTTGCGGAGGTGCCAATGAAAATTGTCCGGCCTTTACCGGACACGTAAAAAACAGGCTGCACATCGGCTTTGACGATCCTGCCGACGCGCAGGGCACTGCGGATGAAGTTATGCCTGTTTATCGAAGGGTCAGGGATGAAATTAACGAAGGATTTGCCAAATTTTACAATGACTGGATAAAGCCTGAGGCTGACCAGGAAGCCGATGGGCTTAAGGAAATGGTAAAGGAAAAATACGGGAAGATCGCCCTGCAATCGAAAGATCAGAACCAATCATCGTGTTGCGGCACCACCACCTCATGCTGCGATGTAGACTATACCATTTTCAGTGAGGATTATTCCAAAAGCCAGGGATATGATCCCGATGCCGATCTTGGCCTTGGATGCGGCATCCCTACCGATTTCGCGGCTATAAAAAAAGGTGATCATGTGCTTGACCTGGGCAGCGGCGCCGGGAATGACTGTTTTGTTGCACGTGCCATCACCGGTGATACAGGACATGTGACCGGCCTTGACTTCACGGATGAAATGCTTGAAAAAGCACGTTTCAACTGTGAAAAACTCGGTTACACCAATGTTGAATTCGTAAAAGGCGATATCGAAGCCATGCCACTGCCTGATGGGAAATCAGATGTTGTTGTGTCAAACTGCGTACTGAACCTGGTCCCCGATAAACAGAAAGCTTTTTCGGAGATCCACCGTGTTCTCAAACCCGGTGGTCATTTTTGCGTTTCCGATGTGGTCATCAAAGGGGAACTGCCGGCAAGTCTGAAGCAGGATGCCGAAATGTATGCAGGCTGTGTTTCCGGTGCCATTCAGATGAAGAACTATCTGGGGATTGTCGGGAAACTGGGATTCCGGGACGTCACGATTCACAAACAAAAAGCAGTTATTATTCCCGATGAAATACTGTCAAATTACCTGACATCAGCTCAGCTCGAAGAATTCAGGCTAGGTGGGACCGGGATATTCAGCATTACGGTTTCTGGAAAGAAATAAGAAAGTAGCAACACAGTGAAATTATTTAAAAAAAACCATGGAAGAAAAAGAAAAGATCAACGTTCAGCCTGAAGGCGGTGACAAACAACATGATTGTGGCTGCGAGGATGGAAACTGCAAGCCAAAGAAGAGCAACCTGCTCACAAAAATAATTTTTGCCGTAATCCTCCTGGCCGCGATCGGCATCATCGCTGTGAAACTTACCTCTCATTCAGCCCCGGCTGCCGGTAAGGAAGAAGCCTGCAAGCCAGGCTCTTCCTGTTGCGATACGACAAAAGGAAAAACCTGCGATACGACCAAAGGGTCATCATGCTGTCCAAAAAGCAACTGAGATGAATACATGGATAAACCAGGTACTAAGCAGTGATCATGCGACCATAACCGTATTGATCGCAGTTTTCGTGATGGGCATGATCAGCGTGGTGACGTGCGGATGCAATTTCGCCATCATCGGGGCTGTGGCAGGGTATTCCAGTGCCAGTTCCGCTGATGGAAAGACCCGGACCGCAATCGTGAGGGGGGTTGGCTTCCTGCTGGGGGCGATTATTTCCATGGCCATTATCGGCACCCTTTTTGGCTATGCCGGGCAATGGATCAACGCCTCCTTTGGCAACTGGTGGAAAATTGCCGCTGGACTGATCGCCATTTTCTTTGGGTTGTATTCGATGGACCTGCTGCCGTTCAAAATGCCCGGGATCTCAATCAAGCAGGGCGATACACAGCAGAATATTTTCTCGTCCATCCTGTTCGGCCTGGCCATCGGAGGCATGTCAAGCGCGCTAAACTCTTGCTGTAACCCGCTCTTCCCGGTCATCCTGGCAGCATCCTTTGTTAAGGGAAGCGCAGTGTGGGGTTTAATGATGCTAACCGCTTTCGCCTGCGGTTACGGACTACCGCTTGCAGCCATGATGGTGGGTTTGGGCGTTGGCGTGGGAAAACTTTCAAAAACGCTGACCATCGTCGGAACCGTTGTCAAATACGCCGGGGGCATTGCCCTGGTGATTCTTGGCTTTTATTTTCTTCTTACGCTCTGATGATATAAAACAAACGCTGATTCAGAATGACGCCAGGTTTTATCACCGGGGAGGTGTCAACCTCCGCAGGAACCATCCCCAAAATCTCCACGACGTGGAGCCATCGGGATGTTTGGAATACAATAAAAGTCCGCTGGTCGGTGGGCCGGATGAAATACCGGGTCGCCCCCGGCCTATACGCTGTTGGATCGCCCGGACCAGCTTCTCATGTTTTCGTCACTGCAAATTTCAAACTGACCTTCGACCATGTGCGCCGCGCCCTGGCAGGGATAGATGCATGGCTGCTGGTACTTGACACAAAAGGAGTCAACGTGTGGTGCGCCGCCGGGAAAGGAACCTTTTCAACAAAGGAACTGGCCAGCAGGATCAGCCTGACCGGGCTTGAAAAGATCGTCAGTCACCATAAAGTGATCGTGCCCCAGCTGGGTGCGGTAGGAATATCTGCGCATGAGGTTAAAAATCAGACCGGGTTTACCGTCATTTACGGACCGGTGATGGCGGAAGATATTGTTGCATTTATTAACGCGGGGCTGAAGGCAACAAAAAAAATGCGGACTGTGGAATTTCCCCTCCGGGAACGGCTCAAGCTGGTCCCGGTGGAACTGGCCAACGGGGGATCCTATCTGCTACTTGTCCCCGCTTTATTCCTTATCCTCTCAGGATTGAATCCCAAAGGATATTCCCTGGACCTTGCCTTCAATGATGGACTTAAAGCCATTTTCAACCTCCTTATTGCCTATGTTGCCGGATGCGCCCTCGCGCCGGTTCTCCTGCCCTGGATCCCTTTCCGCAGGTTTTCGCTGAAAGGACTTGCTACAGGCTTGGTTGCCGCCCTGGCCCTGCTCTGTTTCGGGTTCCTCGGGCAATATGTCATCGGGATCATAGCCTGGTTCCTGATGATCGGCGCTCTCGCTTCGTTTACGGCCATGACCTTTACGGGAACATCCACCTTCACCTCTCTTTCAGGGGTGCAGAAAGAGATGAAAACCGCGCTCCCCGCGCAGATCGGCATGGCCGCACTGGGAATCATCCTGTGGATTGTCTCAAAATTTATCCTTTTATGAACGGACTGATATACCTCAGCAATGTCGTAACCCTGGAACTTGACCCGGAAAAGTGCACTGGTTGCCGCATGTGCACGATAGTGTGTCCGCACGATGTTTTTGCCGTTGAGCAAAGAAAGGCCTCAATCGTCAACAGGGATTTGTGTATGGAGTGCGGCGCCTGTGAAAAAAATTGCCCTGAACAGGCCATCCGCGTGAAATCCGGCGTGGGCTGTGCAACAGGAATCATCAATGGCATCCTTCGCGGAACCGAACCAACCTGCGATTGCGGGGAGGGGGGGTGTTGTTAGCAGGGGTGATGGGATGATGTGCTGATGTGCTGATGTGCTGATGTGCTGATGTGCTAATGTGCTGATGTGCTAATGTGCTAATGATTTATGTGTTAATTTAATGATTTGATGATGTGAAAATTTGAAAATTTGAACTTGAAGGTTAAATTTTTGTAAATAATAGATATATAATAGTTTATGGTGAATAAGATAAAAAATATGATTGTGACGAATTTTAAGATATGGGGCAACAGACCAATATCAATGAGTTCAGTAAGAAAGGAGCATAGTTGATTTCTTAAAAATAAAATCAAAAAAACCACTTTCTCTAACCCGAAAAAAAACACAAATACCCATACCAAAAAATTATAAATCAATAC
The DNA here is from genome assembly GCA_903913885.1 of uncultured Bacteroidales bacterium. Classification (GTDB taxonomy): domain Bacteria; phylum Bacteroidota; class Bacteroidia; order Bacteroidales; family FEN-979; genus CAIVAT01. The sequence goes on from CAIWMX010000008.1 coordinate 89,714, forward strand.
ATTAAAGCATCGGCCCATCATCTCATCAGCCCATCATCTCATCAACACATTAGCACATCAGCACATCAGCACATCAGCACATCAGCACATCAGCACATCAGCACATCAGCACATCAGCACATCAGCACATCAGCACATCAGCACATCAGCACATCAGCACATCAGCACAT
>CAIWMX010000009.1 GCA_903913885.1 uncultured Bacteroidales bacterium
ATCAGCACATCAGCACATCAGCACATCAGCACACCAGCACATCAGCACATCAGCACATCAGCACACCAGCACATCAGCACATCAGCACATCAGCACACCAGCACATCAGCACATCAGCACATTAGCACATCAGCACATCAGCACATCAGCACATCAGCACATCAGCACATCAGCACATCAGCAAATCAGCACATCAGCACATCAGCACATTAGCACATTAACACATTATCAAATTAGACAATCAACATTATGACAAACATCATTGCAATCGTAGGTCGCCCCAACGTTGGAAAATCCACGTTATTTAACAGATTATGCGGCGGGCGCGATGCCATCGTTGACCCCACCAGCGGGGTTACCCGCGACCGTCATTATGGCCATGGCGACTGGAATGGTAAAATGTATTCGGTGATCGACACCGGCGGGTACGTGGACCAGTCGGGCGACGTGTTTGAAGCGGAAATCAAAAAACAGGTCAGGCTCGCCATTGACGAATCGGATGTGATCCTTTTCATGGTGGATGCCAAGGAGGGACTTACCGCGATGGACGAAGACCTGGCCAAGATCCTGCGCAGGGCAAAAAAAAGGGTTATCCTGGTGGTAAACAAGGTCGACAGCTATAAGATGATCAACGATGTTCACGAATTCCACCGGCTCGGACTGGGCGAATTTTTTGCCATAGCATCGACCAGCGGCAGTGGTACCGGGGATTTAATGGATGAGGTCGTAGGCGTTTTCCCTGAAGTTGAAGCGTCGCCGGAATCTGAAAACGACATGGTGCCGCAACTGGACGACCTGCCAAAGATCGCCATCGTCGGGCGCCCCAATGCCGGGAAATCCTCGCTGGTCAATATGCTGCTGGGCATCGACCGGAACATCGTGACCCCGATACCGGGTACCACCAGGGATTCAATCCATACCCATTACCAGTATTTCGGCCTGGATTTCAACCTCATCGATACGGCCGGCATCCGGAAAAAGGCCAAGGTTACCGAAAACATAGAGTTCTATTCGGTAATGCGCGCCATCAGGTCGATCGAAAGCAGCGACGTGTGCATCCTCATGGTCGATGCCGAGCGGGGTTTCGAGTCGCAGGATCTGAACATCTTCTCGCTGATCGAAAAAAACCACAAGGGTGTGGTGATCCTTGTGAACAAGTGGGACCTGGTTGAAAAGGTCACCAACACACACAAGCAATTTGAGCAGGATATCCTCGACCAGATCAAACCGTTCACGGATGTTCCCATCATTTTCACGTCAGTAGTGACTAAACAGCGGATTTTCAAAGCTGTAGAGACGGCCATCCAGGTGTATAAAAACAAGTCAAAGAAGATCAGCACCTCGGCCCTCAACGAATTTATCCTGCCCATCATCGAAGCGATGCCGCCCCCGGTGGTTAAAGGAAAATATGTCCGGATCAAATTCGCGATGCAGCTTCCCACAGCATTTCCGTCATTTGCGTTTTTTTGCAACCATCCTCAATACTTAAACGAGTCGTACAAGCGTTTTATTGAAAATAAGCTTCGCGAGAAGTTTGATTTCAACGGGGTTCCCATGGAAATTTATTTCCGGCAAAAATAGGTTGATGGATCAGGGCATACGAATCGATAAATGGTTATGGGCGGTGAGGGTGTTCAAAACGCGCAGTCTTGCCTCCGATGCCTGCAGGTCGGGCAAGGTCAGGATCCTCGACCAGGTTGTAAAGCCCTCGCGCGAGGTAAAAGCCGGGGAGGTGGTCACCATATCGTTGCCTCCGATAACCAAAACCGTGAAAGTCATCGTACCTGCCGGAAGCAGGGTAGCTGCCAGGCTTGTGCCGGGATTGATGGAAGATTTAACGCCTGAATCCGAATACCTGAAGCTGAAGCGGCCCGATGAACCGGGCTTTGAGCACCGGGAGCGCGGGCTCGGGCGCCCCACCAAGCGTGAGCGGCGGGAAATTGAATTTCTCAAGTTATATCTTGACGAATGACAGGTACGCGCATCCCGAATCTCGACGAGCTGGCTTTCGAAGGCAGGAACAAGGATTATGGCGCCTTTGAACTGCGCAGGAAGTATTACCGGTACCTGCTGGTCGCCGCGATCGTGGGGAGCAGCATTGTTTCTCTCCTCGTTCTCATACCCTGCCTTTACTTTTATTTTGAACCGGTTCCCCTCATTGAAGGGGATATGATGTACCAGGTTGAATATTACGACATGAGCGCCCCTCCCGATGCGGATCCGAAACTTGCCCAGGCCCTTTCCAGGCCTTTGCCTGAAGAACCCCAGGTGCCCGTGGTTACTGATTCAGTTAAACCAAAGGAGGAAAAGCCGGTAGAGGACCCCCCGGAACAGAAAAAGGAGGTTGAAAACGCGAAAGTTGATTCTGCGGCACAACCCGGCGGCTCTGGATTGGGAAAGGGAACGGGCGATGACTCAGGGCTGACTTCGGCCATTGATGTTTACCCGCGTTTCCCGGGCGGGGATGAAGCACGGCTCTATTTTTTAAGGAAGAACACCCATTATCCTGAAACAGCCATTAAAACCCTGGTACAGGGGGTGGTGATGGTCGTGTTTATCGTGGAGGTGGATGGGACCCTGTCCAATGTAAAAGTACTGCAGAAAATCGGGGGAGGATGTGATGAAGAGGCTGTGAGGGTAACCAGGGAAATGCCACGCTGGGACCCGGGCAAACGCAACGGGCGCGCCGTGCGCGTGCTGGTGAGAATGCCCATCGTATTCAGGCTGCCCGGACACGGGACAACCAAATAAAAAAAGGGGCATTTAAGCCCCTTTTATATACAGGATATCCTGCGGTTTGATTACTTCTTTTCAGGAGTTGTTGCAGCGGGTTTTTTTCCTTCTTTTGAGCAGCAACCTTTACCTTCTTTAGAATGAGTGCAGGCAGCTTTGCTTTTCATATCACAACCAGCTTTTGAATCCTTACCGGCGGCTTCGGTTTTTGCAGCAGGTTTTTCAGCTTTCTGAGGAGCCTGGGCAAAGGTTAAACCTGCCATGAGAACTACGGCCGAAAATAACAAAACAACTTTTTTCATGGAATTTTAGTTTTAAGTTAATTAACTTATTTAGAATTTGACAAAATTACATCAACTTTTTCAGATTACCAACAGCAACCTGTTAATTTTTTGTTAAGGTTAAGAAGTTGTCCCTTTTCCGTGCAGTACTTCCTGGACCATGGTGAGCAGCGCTTTTTTATCAAATGGTTTTGCCAGGTGTCTGTTGCAGCCTACTGCATAAAGCTGTTCCTTGTCCTCATCCATGGTGTATCCTGTAACGGCGATGACAGGCGTTTTCAGATGCCGGGGAATCTGACGAATCTCACGGATGGCTTCAATGCCGTTCATTCCATAACCCAGGTGGATATCCATCAGAATGACATTGTAATCATTGTCTCTTGCCATTTCCAACGCAGTTGCCGCATCAGGGGCGTACTCCATCTGGCATGTATTTCTTAGGAAAAAGTAAATAAGTTCCTTGTTTACCTTGTTGTCCTCAACGAGTAAAACAACCGGCAGCGGTTTCATTAAAAAGTGATCCTGGTCAACCAGGCCGGGTTCACCTGTGTCTGTAATGGAGTCATTATATCCCGGGATATCGGGGTCACAAGGCATCCATATTGAAAAACAGGATCCTTTGTCGGGTTCGCTTTCAATCATGATGATACCGCCAAGCAGATCAATGATCTTCTTGCTGATGGTGAGCCCGATGCCGCTTCCCTGGTATTTTCGTCCAAAGCCTTCGCTTACCTGCCTGAATTCCTGGAATATCAGGGTATAGTAAGCTTTGTCGATCCCGATCCCTGTATCTGCAATCCTGACAACTACATACTCCCTGCCTGAATGAGTTCTCTTCAGGGTCTCGATCGATACCCCGCCCTTCTCGGTAAATTTGACGGCATTGTCGACGATCTGAAGCAAAAGCTGCTTAAACAGCTGGGCGTCGGTATTGATCGAAAATGGTCGGATCCCCGTGCAATCCAGGTAAATATTCTTCTCCGAACAGAGCGACTCCATCGATTTTACAACCGAGTGGATGCTCTGTTCAACCATGACCTTCTTCAGCGTAAGGTTAATGTTCCCGGCTTCGAGTTGCGAAAGGGTGATAATTGAATTAAGGGTCGACATCAGCCGCTTGCCGGAGTCTGCAATATTGTCGACCATGCTCTCATATTCGGTCTGGCTAAGTTCCTCCTTCAGGATTTCGGCAAACCCGAGTATTCCTGTTAAAGGCGTGCGGAGTTCATGGCTCATGTTCGAAAGGATGGAGGTTTTCAGCCGGTCTGATTCTTCCGCTTTCTCCTTAGCCCCGATCAATTCACGTTCGTTGATCTTCCGCAGGGTGATATCGCGGTCGGCTCCCCGGTATCCCTGGTAAAGGCCCTGCTCATTGAATACGGCAATGCCGGAGGTTTCAAGGTACACGATCTGTCCGTTCTTATGTTTTGCCCGGTTCACAATGGCGTTGAGGGGTTTGAACTGGTGGACCATGCCACGCACACCCTCTTTTACCTTCTCAGCATCTTCAGGGAGGATAAAATCAAAAGGGGACTTGCCGATCATCTCTTCCGGCTGGTAACCAAGTATGCTGAACACTTTAGGCGAAACAAACGAGTACTTCCAGGCGGGGTTGATCTCCCAGATCCAGTCATTGGTGATGTCTACAATTTCATGGAGGCGTTGTTCGCTTTCACGCAGCCTGGTTTCGGCGAGTTTACGCTCGGTTATGTCCCGGAAGATCCCCAATGTGCCTGTGAAGCGTTGTTCCGCGTCAAACTGAGGTGTTGCTGTCACAATAATCCAGCGGCGCACGTCGTCAAGCCGGTGGATCTCAATCTCGTAGATGCTTTTCTCGCCCTGCTGGCGCAAAGCTGTCTGACGCTTGATCTCTTCGATGGTGGAATCATCCAGGAATTCAAGAAGACTCTTGCCGAGCAACTCCTTTTGCTGCAACCCGAAGATTTCGCATGCAGCCGGATTTACAAAAGAAAACCGTTCGTCGGGATCAACCATGCCCAAACCTTCGCCACTGGTTTCAACAAGATCGTGATATCGTGCATTGCTTGATCTGAGTGCATTTTCCTTCTCCTGCAATTCGCGGAGGTCGCGGGCGATGATAATGAAAACTGCTTCACCAGGCGCATCAATTTTCTTCATGCTTACTTTTACAGGAATCATGGCGCCATCGCTGTTTTTCCATTTTGTCTCCTGCATGAACAGCATCATTTCATCATGTCCGGCATTCACGGCGTGCATGGCCGTGATGTCAGGAAAATCAATCATAATATCTGAAAGACACCGTTGAATGATCTCATCTTTGGTATAACCCAGCATCCCAAGGCACTCCCTGTTGGCCTCCAAAACAATCCCCGCGACGGATCTGACAATGAGGATCGCATCACTGTCGAGATCCATCAAGGTTTTGCACACCGCCGCCAAACGCTGGAATGAACCTTCCGGGTCCTGCTCCTTGTCAATCCCGATTGTCAGGTTGTTATTCATGGTTTATTTACTGTGTGTCTGGTTTCTGATTAAACCTCGTTTCCCGTTTTTCAGTATTGCAGGAATATCAACGCCAAAAATCAACATATTGTTTGTAAAGTGCTATACATCTTCAGGGGAAATGCTATGCCAAATTTACGCTTTTTCTTTTGTGTCAGGAAATCAAAATTATTATTTTTATGGTTTGGTTTTACAAATAATTTAAACATGACATGAATAAAAACTACTCTTTGTTCCAGGTGTCGATGAGGATGGTTACCGGCCCGTCATTGACCAGGTTCACTGCCATCATAGCCCCAAATACGCCGGTTTCGATTTTCCTGCCAAGCAATTCCCCCAATCTGGCAATAAAGAGGTTGTAAAGGGGGATGGCCGATTCGGGCCTGGCAGCCCTGATGTACGACGGCCGGTTCCCTTTCCGGGTGCTCGCATGCAGGGTGAACTGACTTACAACAAGGATGTTGCCTCCGATCTCGGCGACCGAACAGTTCATCACGCCATGCACATCATTAAAAATCCGCAAATTAACCAGTTTTAATGCCAGCCATTCAACATCCGGCAATCCGTCACGTTCTTCAATGCCTGTCAGGACAAGCAAGCCTTGTCTTATTTTTCCCACCACTTCGCCTTCAATGGCAACAGAAGCGGACGCTACCCGCTGGATGACTGCTCTCATACGCTGCTTCTTCTTATAAGTTTTACCATTGACAAATGCGTTGATCGTATCGGTCCATGACGATAAAGTTAACAATAAGTTGTAAATGTACTGAAATTGTGTTTTCAGGATGCCGGACGGTCGTGGTTCACACCCCTTTTTATCGTAGATTTGCATCAAACAAGCCGGAAATGACCAGATTAAGCGTGAATATCAATAAAATTGCGACTTTGAGGAATGCACGCGGAGGCGACCTTCCCAACGTTGTAAAAGCAGCCCTCGATTGCGAACGATTTGGCGCCGAAGGGATAACAGTACATCCCCGTCCCGACGAACGGCACATCCGGTATAAGGATGTCTTTGACCTGAAACCATTGCTGGCAGGTGAGTTTAACATTGAGGGGTATCCTTCGCGCGGATTTATTGACATGGTTTGTTCTGTCAAACCAACCCAGGTTACTCTCGTGCCTGATCCGCCGGATGTGTTAACGTCCAATGCCGGCTGGGATACTTTCCTGCATGAGTCTTTTTTAACAGAAGTCATTGCTGAATTCAGGAAAAACGGGATCCGGACCTCCGTATTTATAGATCCGGACCCCGGGTTAATCCGCCAGGCCGTGAAAACCGGTACCGACCGCATCGAACTGTACACTGAATCCTATGCCAGGAATTTCCATGCCGACCGGGGTGAAGCCATCAGGACATACCGTGAAGCGGCAGTTGCAGCCTGTAATGCCGGGCTTGGAATCAATGCCGGCCATGACCTGAACCTGGAAAACCTGAAATATTTTGCACAGAATATCCCGGGGTTGCTCGAAGTTTCGATCGGGCATGCCCTGATCTGCGATGCGCTTTACCTTGGGCTGGAGAACTCGGTTCAGCTTTACCTGAGGCAGCTCATGGTATAGATCTGCGAATATCGAATATTGATTAACGAATTTAGGAGTTAGAATGGAAAAGATAGTTGGAGTTGTTTTGGTGCTTTTAGGCGGGTATTTCTGCGGATTTTCAGGCAACAAGCCCGGGGAGTTGGAAAAGAAGGCGGCGGCTATTCACAAGGCGGTGATCACCATCGATTCCCATACAGATACGCCAATGCAGATGATGCAAAAGGGATTTGACATGTCGGTGCGCCATGATGCGCGCAAGGAGTATTCAAAAATTGATTTTCCGCGCATGAAGGAGGGTGGGCTTAATGGCGTGTTTTTTGCGGTGTTTATATCCCAGGGACCGAGAACCGCGGAAGCGAATGAAAAGGTCAGACAAAAAGCAATCACACTTTTTGACAGCATTCACGCCGTCGTTACCCGCAATCATGCGCTTGCTGAACTGGCGGTTTCACCCGCCGACCTTGTCAGGTTAACTAAAGAGGGTAAACGTGCGGCCTTTATCGGCATTGAAAACGGGTATGCGATCGGAAGGGATATTTCGCTGATCAGCACGTACTATTTGCGCGGCGCCCGCTACATCACCCTGTGCCACACCAAAAATAACGATATCTGCGACTCCTCGACCGATACAACCGAACATCACGGTCTCAGCACTTTTGGCTATGAGGTGGTTCAGGAAATGAACCATGTAGGCATGATGGTGGACGTGTCGCATATTTCGGATAAGGCGGTAAAGGATGTGCTTGCATTTACCAAAGCACCTGTCATTGCTTCCCATTCCTGCGCAAAATCCATATGCAACAATCCCCGCAACCTGTCGGATGAATTGCTGAGGGCGATAGCAAAAAACGGTGGTGTGGTCCAGATGTGCATCCTGAGCGATTATGTAAAAACACCGGCGCCGGACCCTGCCCGCGACTCGGCCCGTGCAGCGCTCCGTAAAAAGTATCATGACTTTGACGGTTTGACCGACGACGAAATGAAAACAGCACACACAGATTGGAATTCGATGAATGACAGGTTTCCGCAGAAACTTGCCAACGTGAGTGATGTGGCCGATCATATCGATCACCTTGTTAAAACAGCCGGGATCAATCATGTGGGTATTGGTACCGATTTTGATGGTGGCGGCGGGGTTGAAGGGTGTTTCGATGTAAGTGAAATGGGGAACATTACCCTGGAGCTGGTGAGAAGGGGATATTCCGAAAGCGAGCTCCGGAAAATTTGGGGAGGCAACCTCATGCGGGTCATGAAAAAAACCGCAAAAATTGCACAGGAATACCAGCTCCATTGCAGGTGCGACTGATGACTTTTTTTCATTAACATTGCAGCACAGCATCCAATAGTAAACTTTTATGGAAGGACATGCCAAACATCCGGAAAATTATGAAGTTAAGGTGGTTCGCAGTATCTGGTCAAGGACGTGGGTGAGATTATGCATGGTTTTTCTTGCCGGCCTGATTTCAGGGTTTGTTATTTTCAGTTTTTCTTCAGGAATCAGTAAGACAAAGAACCTTCCCGCGGCAAACCAGCAGGCAGCTCCTGCCTCACTGCAGGCGATCGACAGCCTTCAGCCACCTGAGGTGCTGCATTACGACACTCCGCTTACAAAAACAGTCTGTAAAGTCCGCTATTCTGCCCGGTTTGTCGAGGTCAGGATTGATTTGTCTTCCCTGTATCCGCTGAAGTCATTGATTGAATTTGATGTCAATAACCTGTCGATTATAAACATACAGCATGTCAGCGTAAATGACCAGTCAACCAGCATGGCAGCTGCCAGTTTTGTGCAAATCAACAGTACGGGCGACAACAAATACATCGTTTTGTTAGCGAACAGGAATTCATTGCCTCACAAAATTGAATTTACCATATCGCAGAATGAATCGCAGATTTACAAAAATGCCGTGGAGATTAACAAATAGGGTGGTGGTATCAATTCAGCAAACAAAATCCAGTTGACATTTCCGGAAGCACTTATATCAGGGGACCTGCGAGCCATCCGGTCATTTCCAAAAGCCGATCTGCACAACCATTGCCTGCTTGGCGGCAGGCGATCGGTCATCGAAAAATATTACGGGAAAAAACTTGAAAAATTCAGGGCAACCGAACCCGGGATCAGGGAACTGAACCGATGGATCGGGAAGGTTTACAGACCGTTCATTGAATTGCCCGGGGCTTTTGAAAAAGGAGTGGAGGCAGCTTTTGTGCAGGCAAAACATGACGGGGTTGCCACACTGGAAATAAGTATTGATGCCTGTTTTGGCAGGATGTTCAATATAACGCCCGACCGGGTGGTGGCCACCCTGAAATATTATCACCAGGCGGTTGCTCCAGGTATTGATTTCAGGCCGGAACTGGGCTTTTCACGAAGCCAGCCCTTCGAAACACTTCATTCCTGTTTCGAAGACTATCTCGGTTTCCAGTATTTCAGGTCGATTGATCTTTATGATGATGAATTTGCCCAGTCCGTTGGTAATTTTAAACCAATCTACCGGCTGGCCCGCCAGTCGGGTATGAAATGCAAGGCACACGCCGGTGAGTTCGGAACCGCCGATTCAGTGATGGAAGCCATTGAGGTTCTTGAACTGGATGCCGTGCAGCATGGCATAGGGGCGGCCGGTTCCTCCATGGTTATGAAATGGCTTGCCGGCCTTCAAATTCCTTTAAACGTATGCCCGACGAGCAATATCAGGTTAAAACGGATTAGTTCCTATAAGACCCATCCTATACGCACCCTGTTTGACCATGGCGTGAATGTGACGGTCAATACCGACGATGCGCTTGTGTTCAGGGATGGAAATTCAGAACAATACCGGAAACTTTACCGTTGCGGCTTATTCACGCCGGATGAATTGGACATGATCAGGAAAAACGGACTGGAGCAGTAACCTGACCTACCCGTCAGTGTTTTATCAATACTTTCAGGGTGTCGGGCTTTGAAGCAAATTCGAAAGCGGCCAGGATGTCGGTAAAATCAAAAGTCTTTGCAATAATGGGCGTTGGGTCAACAAGCCCCTTTATGAGCAGGTTCAATGCAGGCGTAAAGGGGCCGCACCGCGAGCCGATAATCTCAAATTCATTGATCACGATCTGGTTCAGGTCAATTTTTGAGGAATTCGCCACGGTGGTTTTTAATACAAGTTTCCCCCCGGGATAGAGGTGTGTCATCGCCTGGCTTATCCCGCCGGCACTTCCCGTGCAGTCGACACAAACCTCTGCTTTGTCCTGGTCATTCAGTGTGGAGAGCAATCCTGCACAAATCCCCATCGACCGGGCTTTATTTACTTTTGTTTCATTTGTGTCATACGTCGTTGCATCGCATCCGTTCATCTTGAAAACCAGTGAAATCAGCAATCCCAGCTTCCCTGCGCCAAAAATATATACCTTCTGCGACGGACTGATGTGCACCTGTTCGAATATTTCAACAGCAGCTGCCAGGGGTTCTGTAAAAACTGCCAGTTGGGCCGGGAAGTCTTGTGGAATAAGGTGCAGGTTTCTTTCGGGGAGTACCACGTAATCAGCAAAAACGCCATCGTGCGCATAAATGCCCAGAACGGTGCGGCTGGTGCAGTGTCTCATACGGGCGTTGCGGCAGAGATAACATTCCCCGCAGTAACAATTGATCTCACCCACTACTTTTTTGCCATAAAACTTCCCCGATCCGGACACAACCTCGCCCATAAATTCATGTCCCGGAATCCCCTTAAACGCCATATATCCCCGGGTAATTTCAAGATCGGTATTGCAGATGGCCGAATACAATACCCTGATCAGCACTTCATCCTTACCAGGTTCTGGTACCGGCAGTTCCGTCAATTTTAACGAGCCGTCAAAAAACAGGGCTTTCATGCAAATTCTTTTAATAAATACTGGTTTTTTATTTTTTATTGCGTAACTTTATTGACTGGGAAAAATACCGGTTATCCGTAATTCCGGTGAATTTTTCCTTCGTCAAATTGGCTGCTGTATAATAAAGTTTAAAGATAACAGTTGTTGATTAAAGCGCAATTTTTGTATGATAAAAAAATCGCAACTTATTCTTTCTGTAATCCTTGTAATAGGTGCATTTGCCTGCAGCAAAAATGACAACACAAAATACCGGTCTGCAGCGAGCGGAGAAATCCGCATCGGCGCCCTGCTCCCGCTGACAGGTAGCGGGTCTTCAACAGGCCGGTCAATGAACATCTCGCTTGGTCTTGCCCGCCAGGATATTCAGAATTATCTCACCTCCGTCGGGAATCACAACACGATTTCAATGATTGTCGCCGATACAAAGACCGATACAGTGGAAGCGCTGAAACAACTGAAGATCTTTTACGACCAGGGTATCAGGTTGGTGATCGGGCCATACAGCAGTGCGGAACTATTGTCGCTCAAGAACTTTGCTGATACGCACGGGGTCATATTGGTGAGCCCTTCAAGTGTTGCAGTATCATTGGCCATACCCGGGGATAATATCTTTCGCTTTGTTCCCAGCGATGTAATGCAAGGGGAGGCCATGAACAAGATGCTGACCGACGACAAAATCAAAGTGATCGTGCCTATCATCCGCAACGATGTGTGGGGAAATGATTTGCTGGACGTGGTCAGGAGCAATTTTATCAAAAGCGGGGGAACGGTTCAGCCACCGGTAAAATATGAACCGGGGACGACTGATTTTTCAGGTTTGCTGCCTCAGCTGGATGCCGTTGTTGCTGGAGAGCTAGACCATCACAATCCCAACGAGATAGCTGTTTACCTGCTCTCCTTCGCCGAAGGAGCAACAATCCTGAAAAGTGCTAAGAACTATGCCCACCTGAACAATGTTTACTGGTACGGAGGATCCGCTTTTTCAGGAAATGCAGATGCCATTGCCGACACTGTTGCAGCTCTGTTTGCTTACACGCACGGACTTCCATGCCCGGTGTATGGTCTTGAAGAATCGGCAAAAGAGCGGTGGCAGCCTTTGCGTGACCGTATACAGGCTGAACTGGGACGTATGCCCGAAGTATATGCATTTACGGCCTATGATGCGCTTTGGGTTGGCGTGTTGACATACACGACCGTAGGTTTTTCACCTGATGTGAACCTGCTGAAGTCTGCTTTTACCATGGTTGCCGGAAATTATTTCGGTGCAACGGGCAACACGAAACTCGACACCAACGGCGACCGGGCTGTGGGAAACTATGATTTCTGGGCAATCAAGCACGACACCACAGGGTATGCCTGGAAAAGGATAGCAAAATACAACTCCCTTTCGGGAACCCTCGTGAGGGAGTAACACGGGCAACCGGCTATATCCGCTCAGAGCTTTTTCACAAAAAAAACTTTGCCGTCGCCCTCTTTGTAAAAATCGTCGATATGCGCTACGTTTGAATAGCCAACCCTGTCGTAAAAATGGCGCGTGGGCGTATATTTTTCCAGGGAGGAGGTTTCGGCAATCACGATCCGGCCGCCCATCTCCCTGATGATCCGGTGGGTTTCTTCAATGATCAGGTTGCCGATGCCCCTGCCGCGGTAATCGTTGTGCGTGGCGATCCAGTAAAGGTCAAAACTGCCCTCCGTGCCGTCAATCGAGCCGAAGCAGGTGTACGAAACGGTTTTTCCGTCAAGTTCGGCGAATAGGAAATGATAGTCGCTTTGTACGCCCCGTTCAACCCGGTCCTCCACGAGTTCAAGGGCCACAGGGATTTCGAAGTCATAAAAAAAACCTGTGGAGACAATAATTTCTCTCACTGTCTCAATATCTGCAGGTGTGGCTTCCGAACGGAAAGTTAGTCTGGTATTCATCATAACTGCTATTTTCTTAATGCATCCTCCAGGATGCGTTGAACAACCCGGGGAAAGTCGAGCCCCTTCTTTTTGGATGCGGCCATAAAACCACCCGATTCGGAGAGGCAGGGGTTCAGGTTGATATCGATCACCAGTGGTTCCGAATCAACGGTGACCCGGAAATCGATCCTGACATACCCTTTCAGGCCCAGTTCATTCCAACATTTTTTGCAGATTTCGATCATCCGGTTCCGGAGGGGTTCGTCAGCCTTCGATAATTGAAAGGTACGGCGGGTATGCGAATATTCGAACGAATGTTCATCCCATTTTGACTTGTAACCCATCATTTTAGGCTTCCCTTCAGGATATCCTTTGAAGGTCATTTCAGCCAGTGGGAGCACCTCGGGTCCCTTTTCGCTGTACAGGATGGAATTGTTGAACTCCCTTCCTTCGATGTATTCCTCGATAAAATAGTGATCATGACTTTTCTTCACGATCTTGTTGATGAATTCCTGGTCAGAACCCATGAAAACACAATCTTCATCCAGTTCCAGCGAACCCTCTTCCCAGATGGGTTTAATGATGTATTTTCTGTCGCTCGCCAGTTTACTGCATTCTTTCAAGGTAAACCCTGCCGGCGTGCTCACACCAATCCTGTCAAGCTCCCTTTTTGCAAGCAGTTTATTGGAACAATGGAACATGGGTATCAGCGGTGAACCGGTATAAGGTATCCTGGTAAAATTCAGGACTGAATTGGCCAGGAAGGTGAACTCGCCCTTGTTCCCGATGGTTTCGGCCAGGTTGAAGATAATATCGGGTTTTATGGCCTGCAACTGCCTGATGGCAGCTTTCAGGTTAAGATCAATCTGCATGTATTGAACGTCATAACCAAGCGTAGTTAACGCTTCGGTCACCAGGTTTACCTGTTCAATCACATCCGCTTCATCATCTTTCGGTTTTTTCGACAGCTTGTTGTAAAATATAAGCACCGTTTTTTTCATCATCCCGATATTTTCCTGGTCGTTAAATTTTAGCCCTTTTTCTTGCAGATTCCATGATTTCACGGATGATCCTTTCAAAATCGTACCCGTGCATATACGCGAGGATAGGAAGATCGGAATGAACCTTGTCCAGCCCGGCCAGGGGGTTAACTTCAATAAAATTCGGGATGCCCGACCGGTCGGCACGGATGTCGACCCTCCCGCCATCCCTGCATCCCAGCACGTGCCAGGTTTTCAAGGCAAGGCTGATGCATTTTTCCGAGATATCATTTTCAGGGATTTGATACTCCACTGCTTTCAGGTAGTCAGATTTTGTCTGGTAGGAATAGATGCTGTTGGTTTCTTCCTGCCTGTATAAAATTTCCATGATGCCGACAGGATAAGCCTCTTCACCTGTACCCAGGATCCCAACGGTGAATTCCCTGCCGGGCAGGTACTCCTCTACCAGCAGGCCTGACGGGTAGCGGGTCAGCAAATCCCGGCATACATGCAGCAATTCTTCAGGGTTGGTTACCCTCGACAGGGAATTGATCCCTTTCCCGGTTCCTTCGGCATTCGGCTTGACAAACAGCGGGTAGGGCAGGTTTACAACGGCGATATCCTGTTCGTTACACACAACAGCAAAATCAGGGGTGGGGATGCCGCAGTCGCGGACTACACGCTTGGTCATGCCTTTGTGCAAGGTCAGGGAGAGCACCAGAGCATCGGAGAAGGTATATGGCACCTGGTAGGCATCAAGCAAGGCAGGAACCTGCGCTTCGCGGCCAATGCCGAACATTCCTTCGCAGATGTTGAACACCAGGTCCCATCGGTCTCCGTTAACCAGGCGGGAGGTGAGATGGCGAACGTGGCCGATCCTATCGGTCTGGTAGCCCAGCTGTTGCAGGGTCAGTTCGATGGCTTCGATGGTACTTTCACGGTCAAATTCCGCTGTTTCCTCTTCGCTGTAGCCTTCCTGCAGGTAATCTGACCGTAAATCGTACGTTAATCCTATGGTCATAAGTTATTGGGTAAAATCGGGGTACCTGAAGATTTTATCTTCATAATTCTTTAAAAGGGCGTATCCGTCCTCGCGTCCCACAAAGTATTCAGGCAGCAGGGGGATTTTTCCGCCTCCTCCGGGCGCATCCACCACGTAAGTTGGCACTGCGTACCCGCTGGTATGGCCGCGAAGGCCCCTGATGATCTCAAGGCCTTTTTCAATGGTTGTACGGAAATGCCCGGAACCCACCACGGGATCACATTGGTAGAGGTAATAGGGGCGAACCCTTATTTTAAGCAATTCATGCATCAGTTTTTTCATCACCTCCACCTCGTCGTTGACGTTTTTCAGCAGCACTGTCTGGCTCCCCAGGGGAATGCCGGCATTGGCAAGCTTTTCGCATGCTTCTTTCACCTCCGGCGTAATTTCGTCGGCATGGGTGAAGTGGATGCTCATATACAGGGGGTGATATTTCTTCAGCATGTTGACCAGTGGCCGGGTGATGCGTTGCGGAAGCACGGCAGGCACTTTGGTGCCGATGCGGATGATCTCGACATGGGGAATGCTCCGCAATCGAGAAAGCAGGTATTCAACATGCAGGTCGGGCATGGTGAGCGGGTCGCCTCCCGAAACCAGGACATCGCGAACCTCGGGATGCTGTTCGATATAATTAAGACCGGCTTCCCACGATTTGATCCCGATATGGCATTTATCTTTTGCCACCATGCGCGTACGCGTACAGTAGCGGCAATAGGTGGAACAGAAGCCGGTAACCAGGAACAAAACACGGTCGGGATAACGGTGAACAATGTTGGGCACCGGACTGTCGTGTTCTTCTGAAAGGGGGTCGGAATTCTCCCCGTCATGCACCAGGAACTCATCAAACACCGGGACGACACTCTTTCGCAACGCCTGTTCAGGGTTGTCCTGATCCAACAGGCTTATATAATATGGAGAAATACGAAGGGGAAGCGATTGGCTTTTTGTTTCGAAGGGCTTGACTTCATTGTCGGAAAGCCGGATAAATCTTGCCAACTGCTCTATTGAACGGGCGCTGTTCCTGATCTGCCAGTGCCAGTTATTCCAGTCTTTGATGGTGGCTTCAGGAAAGTAAGTCTGCATGAACGCAAGAGAACGTTCACTGATTAAGGTTTTATCACGATCGATCCGTGATTTTAAATATTCGTC
Organism: uncultured Bacteroidales bacterium; assembly: GCA_903913885.1. Taxonomy (GTDB): domain Bacteria; phylum Bacteroidota; class Bacteroidia; order Bacteroidales; family FEN-979; genus CAIVAT01. The sequence continues at coordinate 15,966 of CAIWMX010000009.1, forward strand.
TAAAAGGGAGGCTTCATCTATATAGGTGGACTGACTTGGAGGTTCTTCTTCTTCTGATAATTCGGGATGAGGGATGACCAGTTTCTCTGTTGGATTTTTTTCCATTGCTTTTTTCTCGGTTATGAGGTTAAGATTAATGATGCCCCCTACCAGTATAGTAAATGTTTAAGTGATTATAAATCAATTTATTATATATAGTTGTGAAGATCATCATGAACAATTCAATTTCCATTGCAAATAGGCTGCAAATTTATGTAATTTTGACTCTTTGAAACGATTATTTTTCAACAAAATTGTGTTAATAATTCGATGCTGAATGAGATTATTTTGCAGGCATTTCGGGCAGGGGAAACCGGTGGTGATTTTGCACGGGTTATTTGGTATCTCTGACAACTGGGTATCTTTCGGACGACTTCTGGGTGAACACTTTACGGTCTATATTCCCGATCTTCGCAATCACGGCCAGTCGCCTCACAGCGGGGTCTTTGATTTCCCTTCTCTCGAAAATGACCTGGCTGAACTGATGGAAGATTATTCATTGCCTGAAATCTTCCTGGTAGGTCATTCACTGGGAGGTAAAACTGCCATGTATTTTGCGCTTCACCATCCTGAACTTGTGAAAAAACTGGTGATTGTGGATATTTCTTTGCGAAAATCACCGCCCGACCGGGAACATCAGCAACTGCTCAACGCCATGATGGCAGTCGATTTCAGTGCTGCAAAGTCAAGGTCGGATATTGACCGCCAATTGGGTGTAGTGGTGAAAAGTGTGAAATTAAGGCAATTCCTCCTGAAAAATGTATATTGGCGCGATCGGAACACCATGGACTGGCGGCTGAACCTGAAAGCAATTAATGAGAATCTGCTGGCGGTGTTTGAAGGGGTGAGCGGTAGGGGCGTTTATCCGGGGCCGGTTTTGTTCATCAGGGGAGGATTGTCTGATTATATTCATGATTCAGACCTGCCTGAACTGAAATTGAAATTCCCCGGGGCAGAGCTGGAAACCATTGCAAGTGCTTCGCATTGGGTTCACGCTGATGCTCCCGGGGAATTCTACGGGCTGGTGAAAAATTTCCTTGACCGGTAGTTAATAACGGTTGATCTCTATCTTTGAAATGGCAGTTTTGATGGTCAGGTAGATTTTATTCTTCCCTGTTGCAAAATTGGCTGTTTGGTAGATGCCGTCGCCTTTTTTGGTAAACCCCTCGAACTCCTTGCTGATCATGAAGGATTCAGATTTCACCTGGCAGGCCGATTCTTTAGGGATCTCCACCTTGATCGAGGAGGCTCCGGCGTTGAAGGTCATATAGGTCACCGGGCTTTTATTGCCGATCTTGATATTGATCGAAGATGCCCCGGCGTCAATGGTGGTTGTATCGATTTTGTAATCGCGCAAATCCATGTTGATCTCAGCGGCACCTATTTCAAATTTGAGATTCCATGATGGCTTATCGCTCAGTTTTATTTCAACGTCGTTTGTCTTTACCGAATGCCTGATCCCCGATTTCTCCATCGACAGGTTGATTTTTTTCCTGCCCTCTTCATTGCTGGTGGTCAGCGAGTAATTCCCAATATCTCCTGATTTGCTGAACGACAGGAAGTCGGAAGTCACACCTTCCAGGTGGAAATTGCCTGCAGCGGCGTCCAGGTGCAACTCTCCCTTATTTACCAGCGAATCGAAAGGAACGCTCAAATTCTGCGGTTGATAGTTGTATGTCGCTGTGCTATCTTCGTCGTCATCCCAGTCACGGCTTGAAAATCCTTTGAAGTTGTGAAAACGCATCCAGGATGATTTTTCCGAGATCCTGTTGAAGAAAATAACAGTGACGGCGAGTACAGCGACCAGTGAAACGATTTTAATTCCATCTTTAATAGGCAGGATTGAAATGCCCCAGAGGATCAGGATGAGCGGCCAGAGGTTCAGCAGGGTGCGGACGCCAAATTCCAGTACCCCGAAATTGTTGAGCATGAATAAGATCCCGATTGCGATCAGGATGAAGGCCCAAAATACATGACGATATTTCATTTTCCGGAGTATTAGTATTGGTTAATATTGCGTTTTTTGCCGGTGAGGGCATTGATGAGCAGCCCGACGCCAACGACAATCAAAATGACCGGCCAGAGGTCACCGAAATTGACCTGGGGTATCAGTTCATCAGCAAGGAACAAGGCTCCAAGGGTGATCAGCACCAGGCCCCCGATCAGACTTCCCCTTTTCCGTTCTTTGGTTTGCGGGACCGGGGGAGGTGGCGCTGTAGAAAAAGTAAAGTCGGTTTTTTCAGATCCGTCGGGGTTAACTGATGGTTCTGATGCCTGCTGTTGCGAATCCTGTTTTGGCTGGTTCATAGCCGGCTGAACCCTTACCGGGTTTTCGGGCGTGACGATCCAGAGGACGACATATATAAGTACCCCGCCGCCACCGGCCAGGGCAAGAATAACAAATGCCAGGCGAAGGAGCAGGGGATCCATCAAGAAGTACTCGCCCAGTCCACCGGCAACACCGGCGAACTTGCGATCAGTGAGACTGCGATAAAGACGTTTAGATTCCATGAGATTGGTGTTTTGGTGATTTCGTGAGTTAGACGGCGCCTCCCCGAAAAGGTTACAAGCCACGCAAATCGTTATTCCACTATGAGTTCCTGTTTTTTCCGGTAGATACGGGCCGACATGGCAAGGCTCAGCTCAAACAGTGCGTAGAGGGGAACTGCCACGATGACCTGGCTGAATATATCCGGGCTCGGGGTGATTACGCCTGCAACGATCAGAATGCCTACGATCGTGTGTTTCCGGTATTTCCGGAGATGTTTCGGCGTAATGATCCCTATTTTAGTTAGAAATAGGATGAGCATGGGCAGCTCGAACAGCAGGCCCATGAGCAGGGTCATCATGGTGATTGAACTGACATATGATGTGAGGGCAATCTGGTTTATTACTGCATCGCTTACCGTGTATCCTCCCAGGAAGTTGATCATCAGCGGGGCTGCTACAAAATAACTGAAGCAAACGCCGGTAAGGAATAACAGGGTGACGATTGCAACGATTCCGCGTGAATTCCTGATCTCCCTGTCTGACAGCCCCGGCTTGATAAACCGCCATAACTCCCAAAGCGCATAGGGCAGGGCGACGATCAGCCCGACGATCATGGAGATGTTCATGTGCGCGGTAAATTGCCCGGCCAGGCTGATGTTGATAAGCTGAAAATGCGATGGATCAACGCACAGCGATGGCATGGAAAGCCATTCTCCAAGTTTGCAGAATGCGCGGTAGGTTATAAATGTTTTCGACTTCGGAGCAAGAATGATATCGTCGAACAGCACCTCTTTGAATGCAAAGGCCGCGATCGATGTTACCAGGATGGCGATGACGATACGCCATAATGCACCCCGTAATTCGTCAAGATGCTCCCAGAAGGTCATCTCCCTGCCTTCGTGCTGTTCCGTGATATCTGTTTCCTTCATCCCGTTTCATTTATAAGGAGCAAAGGTAGAGATAAAAATTTTTCATTATATAGTTTAACCAACGGATTTAATTACGTACATTTGAATAAATAAATATACTATGGCTGAACGAGAAATCATCCTTGAACAGATGCTCAAGGTACTGAAGGATATTGAAACCAATACCTGCGACAAGCAATTCATCCCTGATACCAATATGCTTGAAAAGAAGGTTGACCATTTAATCGAGCTTCACGAAAAGGAGATCGAGTTGCTGAAGACACTTACCAGGGACAGGTGCACTTGCAAGAAAAGCAAGGAAAAGAAGGAGAAGAAGGAGAAGAAAGAAAAAAAATCAAAGTAGACTAACCCTGTTCTCTTATTCTGCCTGGTAATGCATTAATATGGAAATGCAAAGCATTGTTCATGTTGATGCATTTTTTATATAGGTAGCAGCAGAACCGGGCGACAAAAACTTCCTGTCCGGATATTTCTTCAATCAGGCTCAACCTAAAATAATATTATCTAATTTTGAACAAGAATTTTTAAGGTATGCGATCACGTACTTTTTGAATTAATTTCCCCATTTTTAATCCATTAAGAAAAACCGACCACACAATGAAAAAAACAATCTCTTTGATTTCATTCCTGCTCCTGGGAATGAATTTAGCTTTTTCCCAACAGGAAGCACCCAAACCGGTCGTTGACCTGCCGGTCTATTTTGATATCTCACCCCCGCTCCGCGATTTGGTAAACCTTGCACCTGAAGCATATGATTGTTCATGGAAAGATGGCGTTGTTAAAAATCACCTTGATTTTAACCCCGGGTCTGCACCGAAAAGCGGCATCCCCAATGCATTTGACGCCATTGTGCAAAATCGGTTCGGATATTATCAACCCGACACGACCATCGCGAATTTTGATGGTGTTGGCAATGTAAACGGCGCGGTACCTCCCGATACCTATGGTGAAGTTGGCCCCAACCATTATTTCCAGGTCGTAAACCTGTCGTATGCAATCTATAATAAAACCGGTGGCAAAGTACTCGGACCCAAACCAAACAGTTCGATTTTTACCGGTTTGACCAACAATTCAAATGATGGTGACGCTGTAGTGGTTTACGATGAAAACGCCGACCGCTGGCTATTTTCGCAATTTTCCCTCCCGAACTATCCAAATGGTCCGTTTTACCAGATGATTGCCATTTCCCAAACCCCCGATCCAACCGGGTCATGGTATCGCTACCAATATTCATTTACCGAGATGCCCGACTATCCCAAATTCGGAATTTGGCCTGATGGTTATTACATGTCGGCTAACCGGTTCCTCGCTTCTGGTGGATTCGCCGGAATTGGCGCGTACGCTTACGACCGCACTGCCATGCTTGCCGGGTCGCCTACTGCAGCCAGGATCTCATTCACCCTCTCCGGAAATACACCATTCGCTTTTCTGCCTTCTGATTGTGACGGTGCCTTCCCCCCCGTTGGAACGCCTGATTATTTTACTTATATCAACAGGACCTCCGGATCACAATACCTCGGCATTTATGAGTTTCATGTCGACTGGAACACACCCGCAAATTCAAGCTTCGGTAACAGCATCCAACTGCCTGTGACAGCATTTACCTCCCTGACACAGGGTATCCCGCAACTCGGGACCACCCGCAAGCTGGATAACCTGGGCGACCGCCTCATGTACCGTTTGCAGTATCGTAAATTCAACGGTTATGCAGCCATGGTTGTAAACCATTCCGTTAACGCAGGAAGCAGCATTGCCGGCGTTCGCTGGTACGAACTCAGAAACCCGGGCACAGGCTGGTCCATTTACCAGCAGTCCACCTATGCCCCTGCCGACAATAACTCCCGCTGGATGGCCAGTATGGCCATCGACACAGCCGGTACCATTGCCATGGGTTTCACGATTTCAAGCGCCACCATGTACCCGGGGATCCACTATACCGGGAGATTTAAGAACGATCCGCTCGGGCAAATGACCGTTACTGAAAAAACCATGATGGATGGCGGCGGATCACAAACAGCCGGAAACAACTCAGGGGCAACCAATGGAAGATGGGGCGATTACAGCGGCATGAGCGTTGATCCGAAATCACCGACCACGTTCTGGTTTACCACCGAATATTATACAACCACCTCGGCAGCCACCTGGAGCACCCGCATCGCATCATTTACCTTTGCCAATATCTTTTCGTCCACAGCTTCAGCATTCCCGACTTCGTTCTGTGCAGGCGATTCGACTCAACTTAAAGATGTTCCCTATGGCGGAAGCGGGGTTTATACCTATTCATGGACTTCGGTGCCTCCGGGATTCACTTCTACAGCAAAAAGTCCCAAAGCTGCACCGAGTGTGCCCACGAAATTCATCTGCGCAGTGAGCGATGGATCCTCCACACGCCATGATACCACTTCGGTATCTCCTGTGCTGCCTCCCACCGTGAATGCTGGCCCCGACACCCTTGTCTGCCAGAATTCGGTTAAGATCACCCTGCATGGAACTGCAAGCAATTACCGGATGATCGGCTGGGCAACCTCAGGGGATGGAACTTTCAGCAATTCATCGTCACTCACCACCGATTACACGTTCGGCATCGGGGATAAGACAAACGGCAGTGTTGACCTGAAACTCATCGGGATACCCAACATTCCCTGCAGTGCTAACATTACAAGCATCAGGCATGTGACTTTTGATCCTTGCAGCGGGATTGACGAACGGTCGGCTGGAAACCTTAACCTCATCATCCGCCCGAATCCTGCAACTGAAAGTGTTACCTTCACCTTCACCGGAGTGGTTGATAAGGCAGGCACCCTTACCATTTCGAATATGGAGGGACAGGTAAAATATGCCGAACAGGTTCAGCCGTCGGGAATTACATTGGTGAAAAACATGAACCTGACCGGGTATGCCAAAGGAGTTTACATTGTTCAGCTGAAGACTGAAGACCAGGTAACTTCCCAGCGACTGGTGGTACAGTAGTATTTTTCACTTTTCCTGAAAGGTGGATCCGGACCAGCGTTCCGGATCCACCTTTTTCAATGCCAAAGAAGTATCCATCTTTTTAAAAACAAATACTGACACATGAAACAAACAGGCATTATTTACCTGGTACTTTTATTTCTCACCTCCTTTTCCGGCCGCGCACAGGAAAATGGCACCGATCCTTCATTGCAGGCAGGTTCCCCCAAAAAGCCGCATGTAGTCACATGCGTTTGCGGTGACGGGACCCAGACACCCTTAGGTGTGATGACCGATCATATACATCCCAAAGGCGAATGGATGGTCTCCTATACCTACATGAATATGGCGATGAAGGGAAATTACATGGGCGATACCCGGGTAAGCGATGACTTCATTTATAAATTTAAAACCGACCTGGCGTACATGATGGCTCCTGAAACCATGACCATGCAGATGCACATGGGCATGGTCATGTACGGGCTTACCGACAAAATTACCCTGATGGTTATGGGTGGTTTTGAGACTTTCAGTATGACCATGAACATCCCGCCCGACATGGTAGGCATGCCCCATATGAACATGGATTCAGGCAGTACCAGTATGAAATCAACTTCATCAGGCTTTACCGACACAAAAATATACGGTTTATACAGTTTCCTGAACAAGGGATCAAACCGCCTGGTTGCAAGCCTGGGGCTCAACCTGCCCACAGGGGCCATAAGGGCGAAAGGTAAAACCATGCTTGGCGATAACGCCCAAATGCCATATGATATGCAGCCAGGTACAGGGTCATTTGGCCTTGCGCCTGATCTCACCTATATTCACCAGTTTGGCCTCCTTGCCCTCGGGGCCGACCTTGGCGCAGATATTAAACTTAATAAAAACACGATCGGCTACAAGTTGGGGAACGTATACCACATCACTGCCTGGGCAAACTACAAATTCCTTCCTTTTCTAAGCGGATCCGTGCGGGGCGAAGGCATCTTGACCGGTAATATTACCGGTTCGGACCCGGAACTGGCTGACCCTTATTTTCCAACCAGCGACCCTACTACCGTCACTGAAAATTATGGGGGAAAAGTCGTCAACCTTTATGCCGGGTTGAATTTCCATGTAAAACAACCGGTCCTGAAAAATTTCACCTTGCTGGTTGAATATGGAATGCCTGTTTATCAATACCTTAACGGGATTCAGATGGCATCGAAGTTTAACCTGATCCTTGGATTGCAATACAAAATCTGAGATCCTTCCCGTAAAAAGGAACAAACCCTCCTTCATGGTTTCGGAAACACGTTGGGCTTCAACCTGACATAGCCAGTCATGGTTCGTGAAACGTCTGGCAGGATGAAAATTTCCCTTATCCACGTTTCATAAAATTATGTAAATTCGTGACCTAATTTTAATTAGCCAAAATGAGAAAACTCTTTACGATTTTATGCCTGGCGCTTTTATCGCAGGCAGTGTGGGCTAAATTTGTCCCACAGCAGGATGCCGCAAAGGTGGCTGTCAGTTTTTACCGGCTTAATAATTCCATGGGTGTCACAAATCCCTTGTTGCTGACACAAACTGTCAGGTACTGGGAGAATGCGCCGTCAATCTATCTCTTCCGGTTTGTATCGGGAGGTTTCGTGCTGGTTGCTGCCGATGATGCTTCCATCCCTGTATTGGGTTATTCATTTGAAAATGACATGCCCTTGGTGAACGACAACCCGGCCACCAAAGAGTGGCTTGATGACTATAGCCGGCAGATCAGTTTTATTATCAGCCATCACCTCGATAACACTGAAACCGCAAAGCAGTGGAGTGGGATCATGAGCGGGAAGGCCCTTGCGTTATCACCTTTGCAAACCCAGGATGTAACACCCCTGCTGTCGACCCTGTGGGACCAGGGGTGCTTTTACAATGCGCTGTGCCCTGTCGCCACAGGCGCCCAATGTGGTCACGTATGGACCGGCTGTGTTGCAACAGCCATGTCGCAGATCATGAAATACCATAATTTCCCGCCGCAGGGGGTTGGGCAGCACAGCTACACCGACCCGGTTTACGGACCGCAATCGGCCAATTTCGGCAATACAACCTATAACTGGTCGTCGATGCCCAATTCGGTGGGCAGCAGCAATACCGCCGTCGCCACGCTCATGTATCACAATGGCGTTTCAGTTGAGATGCAATACGGGGTAAGCGGTTCAGGCGCTTTCAGCGAGAGCGTGCCGGGCGCATTGCAAAACTACTTTAACTACAGTCCCGAAATTGATATGAAATACAAGGACACATATCCCAATGTGGAGGATTTCAAAACATTATTGCGGGCCGATCTGAATGCAGGTCTGCCGATCTATTACAGCGGATCGAATCCAACGGAAGGTCATGCATGGGTATGCGACGGTTACCGGATGAGCGACGGCATGTTCCATTTTAACTGGGGATGGTCGGGATCGTCAAACGGATATTACGCGATCGGCAACCTAAACCCGGGTGGTACCACCTTCAACCTGAACAATTCCGTTGTACTGCATATCAAGCCTTACAATCCAAACCTGATTGTGCGGATTACCCACCCGGTGAACAAGGCTGTAATCGGGGTTGGCTACAGCGTTGACATCAAAGCCAGCGTTGTTAGGGGAACTGCTACGATGATGAAGATCTTCATCGACAGTGTGGAGAAATTCTCTTTCCCGGGCGATTCAATTACCTATACATGGAACACTTCCACAGCCGATCTGGGGTCGCATACTGTAAGAGCCTATGCCTATAATGCAACGGATACCGTATATTATAAGGAACTGGTCAATGTAGCGGAATGGATTTCACAGGCTAGCGGTTTCACAGCGCCTTCCCGTGCCGTTACTTACATGTCGGCTGTAGACAGCAATGTTGTATGGGGAACTGCTGCAGATGCCAACAACCTGGCTGCTGCCTGCTCCGATTTCACAAAAACCACCAATGGAGGTAATACCTGGACTCCGGGCGTGATCACCAACACAACAGGTCTTGCTTCAGCCATGATTTTTGCCATGGATGCCAGTACAGCGTATGTTGCCATGTTCAAGGTCTCCGGCACCAAGCCGATGGGGATTTACATGACCTCTGACGGTGGGGCTACCTGGGCAAGGCAGGCCAGTGCATCATTCAGCAATGCAGCGTCATTCCCCGATGTTGTTCATTTCTTTAATACCACCGATGGCGTTGCCATTGGCGATCCCATCAACGGCAAATTTGAAATTTACACCACCACCGACGGCGGCACAAACTGGACCCTGATTCCGGGCGCCGGGAACCCGGCTCCCGTGAGCGGGGAGTATGGTGTTGTCGGATATTATTCTGCTGTTCATGATACCATCTGGTTCGGAACCAACAAGGGAAGGTCCTATAAATCGGTGAATAAGGGCGTTGCATGGACAGTTTCCGCAGCCCCCGGTATGAGCGCCGTGTTTGTAAAACCGGTGTTCAGGGATGGCAGCCACGGACTGCTCATTGATGAAAGTTCGGGAACAGGAGCGCTTTGCGAGTCTTCCGACGGTGGCAATACATGGACACCGCTTACATTTACCGGGTCAAACTATGCTGGTGATCTCTCCTATGTGCCGGGAACCCCGAATACCTGGGTGCGCTCTGGCAGCACCAGCATCCTGGGATGCGCCTATTCCTTTGATGGCGGGCATACCTGGACTGATTTCATCGGCACGACAGGCGCTCCCTATTACCAGATGTCATGGGTGAATAACCATTGCGGCTGGTCGGGCGGCGTCAATGCAACAACAACAGAGAACGGAACCTATAAGTTTATCGGAAAACTGCAGCAACCGTTGCCTCCGCCCCGGAATGTCACCGCTACCGCCATCGGGCATAATGTGAACATCACCTGGATGCCGCCAAATTACAATAGCGGTTCGATGACCTTGCAGGGTTATAATCTTTCGAGGAATGGTACGAAAATAAACGCAAGTCCGATCACCGGGGTTACTTACCTCGATCAGAGTGTCCCCAGCGGCGTTTACACCTATTGTGTTTCTGCCCATTATGATATCGGTGAATCGCCCGACAGCTGCAACAGCGTGGATGTTGCAGTAGGTATTGCGCAGATTGGTGGTTCGGAATTGCAGATCTATCCAAATCCTGCACACGGAACTGTTTACGTCAGAACATCAGCCCTTTCTTCAGAAGCCTCCATCTGCGATCTTGCCGGGAACATTTTGCAGGCTCAAGTCAGGAACGTGTCAGCAAACCTTCTGACCATTGATATCTCAGGGTTACAGTCCGGCATCTATCTTTTGTCTGTTAGCAACCGCGAGGGAGTTTCAAGGACCAAGCTGGTGGTTTACTAGAGATCAGGATATGTGCAAACCGTTTACACCGGTTTGCAAAAAAGGCTCCCTGCATTGACGGCAGGGAGCCTTTTTTGTCAGGGTGAGAGCCTGGCTAATTGATGAGCACTTTCCTGGTCGTTGTTTCCTGGTCTGTTGTGATCTTCATGAAATAGATCCCGGGAGCAATTCCGGAAATGTCCATATTAATAATTCCGGCGACCGGGGTGTTATCGTTAACCAAACGTACCATTTGCCCGGTACTGCTGATCAGTTCCAGGCGAACCGGGAGGCTGGGTCCCCTGCCGAATTCAACCGATACCCCGTCATGGGCGGGAACGGGAAAGATCGTGATTTTCTGTGAAGGAACAGGAGCCGGTATACCGGTTTGAACAACTGAATAAGATCCTTCCCAGCCAGAATCGGTGTTGGTTGAGTTGGTCATGAAAACGATCATCATTTTACCGCTGTTGCTGGTCACCGGTGCAGGCATGTTCGATGCATCGTAATCACCCGAATAGGTGGCAAGGTTTTGCCCTGAACCCATATCGTAGAATTTAACCACGTCGAATCCCGCCTCGGTCCTGAACTGGCTGAAAGAGAAGGTGACCGGTCCTGGAATTGATGGTGTGATCATCCATTTGCACATCGTTCTGTTCCGGTAATTGTGAGAACCGCTTCCGTCTTTTATTGTTCGGGCCGGATCCGTGTAGGTTTCAGCCGGCATGCACCAATCGGCTGATTTGGTGGTATAGGTAGCAAACCATCCTTCGTTTGTACCGCTGCCGTTTGTCTGGAAAGTAACCAGCGCCTTGTAATTGTTTACGACGATAGCGGGAGGAAGTACGCTACCCGACCAGGTTCCGATCAGTGAATCGGAGGTTGAACCGCCTTTGTAGATCCTCACGATATCAATGCCACTCTCGGTATTGAATTTGTTGAAGGTGATGGTGATGCTCACAATGGAGTCGCTGGCCGATTGTGGTTCGATGAGCCAGCTACGGTTGCAGTTGTTCGGGTAATTCTTCACCGGGCCGCTTCCATCCTCAAAAGTTCCGGCAAGCGCTGTGAGCAGTGTCTGCCCGTTGGTGGCTGAAGGATAGGTGTAACTCAGGGTGTCCGGGTATAGATTAACGATCGCGCCCTGTCCCTGGGTGAAATCCTCTCCCCCGGGATTCAGGTTGGTGAGGTAGAAATACCCGTTAAACGATCCGCTCCATCCCCAGTTGAAATGAAAATAGTCGGTTCCCTGGTAGCCGTCGAGGTTGAATGCATGTCCCCCGGTGCCATACCCGTCATAATAAAGGGGCCGTTTCTGGTCAAGGTTTTCGCGGATCGTCTGCGACCAGGATGCGTCGGAATAATTGCTTTTCTCAATAAGCACACTGTTGGGGGTATATTTGAACGTATTGACCATGGCATTTCTTGCATCATCGCTGTATGCGCCCGATCCGCCGGCGCCGTACATCATGTTCACGCTGATCCCGGCATGCCAAAGCAAAGTGGCGCCGGCGGTATCGTTCCATGCCGTAGTGAGAACATTCATCATTTCATTCCACTTGTAGGTGGTTGCAGCAAAATCTGCACATTGCTGCGGGTAGCCTGAAGGATAATAACAGTGCTGTCCGACCCCGGTTTCGGGCCAGCGATAATAATACATCACCTGCGACATAGCTGTTGCCACGCATCCGGCCCAAACACGGCCACCCGATCCGCCGGCGTCGAGCGGACACAACATGTTATAAGGGAAGCCTTGGTCCCAGGTCGATATGAGCAAAGGTGCCACATCCGTTGATGGTGAAAGCGGTGCATTATTCACCGGGACACCTGATAACAGCCGCTGCCATGCATCGTTTACCACCTGCGGGGCAGCATAATGATTCGCGGAGGCCCGGTTAATCTGTTTTGCATAACCCTCCATCCAGTTTACGAACTGCGGCGGCTGGTTTTCAGGAGAATAAGTACCTGTGAACGAATATCCCAGCACCGGGGTCACGATGTTATCTGCTGAAACGATAACGTAGCCTTCGTGCCGGAGATTGAACACATAATAAACAGGCGTACCGGCGTAAGTTTTCGTAAAACTTTGAACGCAAATGACCGAATCGGCAGGATAAGGCCTGACCCTGTTGACCTGCTGGCAATAGAACTTCAGTCCGGCGCGCCGCGCAGTGGCCATATCAACCGGCCCTGCAAAAAGAGGACCCAGCAAACTTAAAAGAAGGAAAATCGTGAATAGTTGTTTTTTCATCTGGGTTGGATTGTAAGAATTTGATATTTAAGTATCTCCTGTTTCATTTCACCTCACAAATATGAGTTAAAGTAGCCAATGATAAGAATCTGGTGCAATTTAGAGAAAAACATAAGAACTGTAAGCATTAACTTACATTCCACGACCGTAAATATACCTTTCCAGGAATGCGACCCGGGAAACTCTGCCTGCAATAGTACCTTAATAGTTTGTTCCTGAATATAATAAAAAAGGTGGGACCGGAATCAATCGAATCCGGTCCCGCCTTTTGGGATATGCCGTTGTGCCTAAAACTATTCCTTTTTAGCAGTGTTCATCTTAAAGGGCAGATAGAGCGGGCAGAAGCCGATAAAACTGGTCAGGATGAAAATCCCGGCAAAGATGAAAAGGATGATCGACAGAATGCCGTACGAATCACGAATAAAATAGCCAACCACAATCATGATTATCGCAACAACAATTCTGATCACTTTGTCAATTAGTCCCATGTTCTGTTTCATAATCGTAAGTTTTAAATTTGGTTATTGATGAATGCAAATATATATATAAGTCGATTAACTTCGCACGATTATTCCAGGTCAAACCACGAATCGGGCCTGATGTGATTCCCGGCATCAAATTTATAGCTGAATTCGTTGGTATGCTTATTATAATTGTAGTCTGAAGCCCATTCAGCGTGGTGTCTTTGAATTTCCCTAATGGCATCGGTAAAGCAGTATAGTTCGCTGTCCGTCATGGTCGGATGCAGGGAGAGCCGCACCCATCCGGGTTTCTCAGACAAATCGCCTTCATTGATCTTATCGGTGATCGACTTCGACTGTTCATGGCTGACGTGCAGAAGGTAATGGCCATATGTGCCGGCACAGGCGCACCCGCCCCTGACCTGGATGCCGAACCGGTCGCTGAGCAATTTTACAACCAGGTTGTAATGGATAAGATCAATGTAAAAGGAGACCACCCCCAGCCGGTTCCTGACTTTATCAGCCAGGATGTGCAAGCCGGGAACCTGCGAAAGTTCTCTGAAGGCGATTGCCACCAGTTCTTCTTCACGCTGATGGATTTTATTAATGGTCATTTTATTTTTCAACCCGAGGGCAAGGGCCGTGCGCATGGCTTGTAAAAAACCGGGAGTGCCGCCATCTTCGCGTACTTCGATGTCGTCGATGAACTTATATTCACCCCAGCGGTTGGTCCATTCAACCGTCCCTCCGCCAGGCTGGTCCGGCACTTCTAATTTGTACAGTGTGGAGTTGAAAACAAGAACGCCTGATGAACCGGGGCCTCCCAGGAATTTGTGCGGTGAAAAGTAGATAGCATCCAGGCTTTCCAAAGGATCGCCGGGATGCATGTTCATATCGTCGTATGGGGCGGAGGCAGCGTAGTCGATGAACGCATATCCGCCATACTGGTGCATCAGCCGTGCCATCTGGTGCACCGGGGTGCGTATGCCTGTTACGTTGGAGCAGGCGGTAAATGAACCGATTTTAACCTTACGGTCCTCATATTTTTTTAATGCATTCTCCAGGTGATTGAGGTCAACGAGCATATCGTTGCCCGGTTCGATGATCACAACCTCGGCGCTGGTCTCATACCAGGAAGTCTGGTTTGAATGGTGTTCCATGTGTGTAAGAAATACAACCGGACGTTCGGCTTCGTGGAGGTGATGCTGATGGGTGGGATCACTGCAGTGTTTCATGCCCAGGATACGCTGGAATTTAACAATGGCGCCGGTCATTCCAAATCCCGTGGTGATGATAACGTCTTTAGGCCCGGCATTTACATGCGCTTTTATCCTGCTGTGGGCCAGGTGATAGGCTTCTGTCATCAACCGGCCGTTTTCGCTGGTCTCCGTATGCGTATTCCCAACAAAAGGCCCGATCAGGTTGATGAACACATCTTCGATCGGGCGGTACAGACGGCCACTGGCTACCCAATCGGCATAGATCATTTTTTTTTGGCCGTAGGGCGTGTTGAATTGGCAGTCGAAGCCAATGGTATTTTCCCTGAATTGATTAAAATATTGTTCGGTTGTCATAAAATTCTTCCTGGTTTGCCTGGTTCATGATATTCCCAAAGCCCCGCAAAAGGAACTCCGTCTTTGCAGAGATGGTATCCCGTATAGGACACGCACAAAAGTAATGAAATAGCAAATTGATTCGTCGTGAAAACGAACAGGGAAGCCATGGTGTTAGCTACACCGGATCAGGTGAAAATGATCTGGGTCTGCAAGCCGCCGCACTTTTCGTAGAACTGGCCTACGGTAAGCACTTCCTTAACCCCGTCCCAAAGGTCTTCCTTTTTCAGTTTGAACATATCCATCGCGAGTTTGCAGGCAAAAACTTCGCCACCGCCCGCTTCGATCATTTCAAGGAATTCGGCCACAGGCGGGATGTCCAGTTTTTCCATCTGGCCGCGCATCATGGCTGATACCCCGGCTTCAACTCCCGGGATCACGCCGAGCAGTGTGGGAAAGGGCAGCCCACCCGGCATACGCATCGCCGGGTTCCCGGTAACCCCGGTATGGAGGCTGTTCATTGTCTTTTTTGTAATCGCGTCAAGCCCGAAAAAGGTAAAGAACAGTTTTGTCTCAATGCCTTCCATTACCGCGCCATTGCCCATCACCAGGGCTGCGTAAACATCTTCGATGGTGCCTTTTGCACAGATAATGCACACCTTTTTCAGTGGAAATTCTTCATTTGCCATATCAAATAGTTTTAAAGTTTAAGAAACACCTACACGCATGATGCTGGTTTGGGGATCCCGGCAATTTTTGCTGCTTTTTTCATCGGGGCTCCGGGAAATAACCCATAAAAGCCCTTGATGTCAATGATCCCGGAGTTGCCGACCGAACGGATGGTGAGGGTTTCGCCTTTGCCAAAACGTTCACGCAGGAAATCCAAAACAGCCAGGTGCTTGTCAGTCAGGATAATTCCCTCTTCCTTCGCAACTTCCATTGCAATCTCCCTGCTCCATTGGGCAGGATTCGTGAAATAACCTTCTTCATTGACATCGACGGTTACCCCTGCAAAAATTTTCTGTGCCATAGTTTTAATGATTGAAAGAATGATTTATTGATTAACTGAATTTTCCACTAAACAAAATTGAACCTAATTTCAGAATTAACCTATAACAGCCACCTTAATTTTTCAATAAATCTAAAAAAAACCACGTCCCACGTCCCACGTCCCACGTCCCACGTCCCACGTCCCACGTCCTTCGTCCCACGTCCTACGTCCTACGTCCTCCCCGCAGCCTCCACCAGCCTGAGGGCAAATGACAGCGATTTCCTTACATCCGGAGAATTGAGCTGTTTCACAATACCGAACAGGGATTTATTATCGAGTTTGTCGTCCATCCTGATTGAGGCAATGGCTTTGGTGGTGCGGTTGAGCGATGTAAGAAGGCCTGGTTGGGTGAGGTTGCGTATGATCCCGGCAATTTCATCAAAATATCCCTTCTGGTCTAATTCGTTCATTTTATTCACCGCATCGAGGCCAACCTGGTGAAGAACCGGTGAAATATCCTTCATAAAGTCACGTACACTCTCAAGCATTTCAAGCATTTCATGAAAAGTGCCAACATTCTGCAGGATTTTAATCAGCAGCATCGGGATATCGCTGTTATCAACATCAATCTGTGATTTATCGAGCATCACCACGGTGTTTTTGAAAGCATCCCTGGCTACAATGCTCAGGTCTTCAACAAGGTCGTCAAATTCCTCACGATTTCTCTTCTGCTGCTCAACACTTTCAAGGACCAGGTCCATCTTACGGTTGAGTTCGGAAATTTGTTCCTGTATATCTTTTTCTGTCATAGCCCCGTGCTTTACATTTTTTTACCTGCCATGGACATTTTTGAATCGATCGGCATCTCTTTGCCTTTTAACAGGATATGCCAGTAAATCCAGCGAAACAGCAATTTTCCGTAATGGTTCATGCGCGTCTCCTTCAGCAGGCCAAACGGACCAACACCCGGAAACGGGAACGAACCCGGAAGCGGTTCGGTGGTGTAATTGAAATCGATCAGCGCTCCTTTTCCAAACCCGGTTTCAATATAGCAATTGGCATGGCCGTCGAACGACTCGGTAAAAGGCCTGTTTTCAATGGCACACATCAGGTTGGCCGTGAGAACATCGGCCTGGAAATGAACCACCGAGCCGGCTTTGGAGGTCGGGAAATTCCCTGCATCACCGATGATAAAAATATTGGGATAAAAGTCCGACTGAAGGGTGTGCTTATGAGCCTTGGCGAAATCCATTTCATCTCCCAGTCCGCTGCGGCCGATCATCATATCTCCCTTGTGAACCGGGACCGTAACCAGACAGTCGAACGGGATTTCCCGGTCATCGTAGGAAACGAGAACCTTCCTATCATTATCAACTTTTTCAAGATAGAAATCGGGAACGATTTTTATGTTTTTCTCCTCCAGCAGCGAGCCCAGCACTTTGGATGCGCGTGGCTTTGTGAAAGCGCCCGACATCGGGGTCACATAGGAGATGTTTACTTTGTTTCGAAATCCGCGCTCAACAAAGAATGCGTCGGCAAACATGACGAATTCGAGCGGTGCTACCGGGCATTTTATAGGAACGTCGGCGATGTTTAGCACCAGTTCGCCTCCCTGCCAGGTTTTAAAAAATTCAGC
This sequence comes from uncultured Bacteroidales bacterium, assembly GCA_903913885.1. Classification (GTDB taxonomy): domain Bacteria; phylum Bacteroidota; class Bacteroidia; order Bacteroidales; family FEN-979; genus CAIVAT01. The sequence continues at coordinate 33,572 of CAIWMX010000009.1, forward strand.
CAAGGCAACAGCGCCTTCGATGGTGTAAAAATCGAAAATGTTCTTCTGCCACAATGGCCCTTTCAGTCCCGGGGTCTCATCCGGATCCACCCGCGTCCCCGTGGCAACGATCAGAAAATCATACTTCAGCGAAATCCCGTCTTTCAGAATCACATGGTTGTTCGGGGCATCAACCCGGTCAATTTCCTGGAGAATAAGATTTACCCCGGCAGGAAGAAAACTGTTCTTCGGTTTGACCACATCCTGCCTTGTGTACATTCCGAATGGGATAAACAGGAACCCGGGCTGATAGTAATGCGTCCTGTGCTGATCTACAATGGTGATGTCCCATTCTTCGCGTGACAGGAGTTTCCTCATTTTATTAGCCATGATGGTTCCACCTGTACCGGCTCCAAGAATTAATAGTCTTTGCATGATATGGGAGGTTTTTGTGCGTTTTATGTATGCACAAAAATAGATATATATATTCTGCGATTTATATACCTGTGAAAAAAATAACAAAAATTATATTCAGTCTGAATATAAAAAAGTTATCAAGAGGAGGAGGGGATCATAAATAAACAGCCAATTGATTCCCCGGGATTTGGGAATCAATTGGCTGTTACAGCAGGGATTGCCTGTTTAAACTTTCTTCTCGGCCTGATCGACCGGGGGAGTTTTTTCGGTCGGTTTTTTCAGCTCTTCTTCAAAGCCATCCATACCATCTTTGAAGCTTTTAACGCCCTTGCCCAGTCCTTTCATAAGTTCAGGGATTTTCTTGCCGCCGAATAAAAGAAGGACAACCAAAGCAACCAGCAACAGCTCCGAGTTGCCCAGTCCGAATATCAATAAAATGCCTAAGGTCATGATGTGTGTTTTTAAGTCGGAAATCAATGCAAAGATACAAATCTATTGTAATTACAGGACTGTTTTAAAAACATTGTGGAGTGTAGGAAAACAACCATATTCCGGCTGGGTCCTGTCACAAGCCGGGCTTGAAAAACAGAGATGAATCCCCGTAACTCAAGAACCGGAAATCATTTGAAAGTGCGTATTCATAAGCGCTTTTCCATGCTTCCCCAACCAGTGCTGCCACCAGCAGGAGCAAGGTGCTTTGCGGCATGTGGAAATTGGTAATCAGGCCTGCGACCACTTTAAAGCTGTAGCCCGGAACAATCATCAGCTGGGTTTCTCCGGAATATTCCGCCATACCGTTTTCATCAAGGAACCTTAACAGGGTTTCCAACGCCTGTTCAGTGCTTATTTTGTCAACCTCGTGTATCTCGTATGGATCCCATTGAAAAATCACCGGGTTGTGGTTGTTTCCGTCTCTGGCCAGTTTTACACCGAGCCAGTATAGGCTTTCCAGCGTTCTTGCCGAGGTTGTACCTACTGCAAACACCGGTCGTTCCCGGTGGTTTAACAGGCTGGCGATGGTTTTCCTGGAAACCACGATTTTTTCATGGTGCATCACATGACCGCCGATCCGTTCCGCGATGACAGGTTTAAACGTTCCTACACCTACATGCAGGGTTACATTTTCGTAGATAATTCCCCTGGCCGCAATTTTTTGCAAGACAGATTCTGTGAAATGAAGTCCTGCGGTAGGAGCGGCAACGGAGCCCTGAGGTGCGGCAAAGATGGTTTGGTATCGCTCTGAATCAGCATTTTCGGGAGGCCTGTGGATGTAAGGAGGCAAAGGGATCAACCCGGCCAGTTCAAGGATTTCAGAGAAGGTTTTTTCAGCCGGGGACCAGGTGAATTCAATTGCATGGCTGCCATCGCCATAGGGGCCGGCATATTTCGCACCGAGCTGATATGTGTTTCCCTGGTACCGGATTTCATGAATCAGCAAACCGCTTTTCCACCGTTTCAGGTTCCCGACCAGGCATTTCCAGGTCGATGCCGATTTCTGCAGGAACGCAGTCTGAATATCCGCCACAGGGGCGATGGGCTCAAGACAGAAGATCTCAACAACCGCACCGGTTGACTTGGTGAAAATGAGCCTTGCCCTGATTACCCTGGTGTCGTTGAAAACCAGCATGCTGTTGGCAGGCAGCTGGCTGCCGATATTTGAGAAAACATCCTGGCTCAGCAACCCTTGCCGGTATACCAGCAGTTTCGATGCATCGCGGTTGGCCAGCGGAAACTGGGCAATCCGGCTGTCCGGCAGGGGGTAATTATAATCAGCTATGCGTATTTCGCCCGGGTCGAACATTACCGTGTTTTCCTGCAAAGAAAAGGAAAAAAACGGTTGGTCATCAGTGTTTGTCCGAATTGAAGAAAGTCGGTTTGTAGGTCAGCATAATGTAAGCATACTGAGCCCATTTGCTGGTACCGGTTTTCAGTCCGTTCAATTTTTCCATGGTGGAGGTCGGAAGGAAAAAGCAGTAGGCCGCGTTTATCTCAAGGTTGCTGATGGGCTTGTAGCCAAACATCAGGTCAATTTCAGAACCCAGGCTCTTTGTCACCGGGGCATAGGGCAAATCTCCCGTTTTTTTGACGGTGGCAGGGATATACCCTTTGGCGATGCCCAGCATCCGCCAGGTTGCCTCGAGTGATGCTTTTTCGCTGAAAAGCACCGTGGCCCTGCCGTAGAGGTCAGTCAGTCCAGGACTGTTCCCGCTGGTCACCTGGGCTGAGAACATATCCATGTACCCGTAAAATCCATGGCTGGTTCCATACAAGGTCGAGAAGGCGGTCGATTTTGTTTTCAACCCTGTCGTGTTCGAATAATCATTGCCGCTCATCCAGTCGTAACCAACCAGCAGGGTGAGAGGTTTTACTACTTTATAGGATGCAAAACCACCGAACAAACCGGCATTGATGGTCCTTCCGTCGTTGAATTTGCCGGCCTGGTAATATCCGGAAAGGAATATTTTGAGGTTCTTCCAGGTGTATGCGGCAGTTCCGCCTACGGTAAACCTGCCGTACAACTGGGTGGGGTAGGTAGTGGTGGCGGAGGCAGTGGAGGTGGTTGAGATGATGGTCTTCCCGATGGTGTCGTGACTTGAGTTGGTGACCCAAAGTGTGTCTTTACGGGTCGTTTTCGTTGTGGTTACAGAATTTGGTTTCTGGAATACATCCATGACAGCCAGCAGGCTGACCACCAGTTTTTCTTTAAAAAATTTCTTTTGTTCATACAGATATCCCATGTATTTGTAGCCCTTCAGGGGATAGGTGGCCAGGAAGGCGGATGCCGGCGCTGTGTTGTTGATGGCAAACCCGAGGTCGCCGCGGTAGCCCTTTGCCGGGGTTTCCCATTGAAGGATTCCAACATCGTGCGTGGCTCCTTTGGGCGACCAGTTTGAGTTTCCGAACAACCTCGCATCATCATAGATCAATTCGGTTCGGCCGATTTTAATGGCGAAGTTTTTTGTGAAACTGTAGCGGAACCATCCTTCATACATGTTAACGGTATTTCGTGTAATGGTATCGGAAGAATAGTTGTTCTCCCCAAAAACATACGCTTGCTGCAACGAGAATTTCGCGGTAAACTGATCGTTCCTGTAGTCGAAGTTCAGCCGGTTCCGGCCCAGGATGGTAGGATAACCTGTTTGACTCGAATCTCGCAGTTTACTATATCCGTCCCGGTATTCAAGGCGGGGCCGGAATTCGCCTGATATCGTGAACTGGGCTTTCAGGTTACCTGCCAGCAGCAGGATACTGCACGACAACAAGAGTAAAATTTTAATCGGGGATTTCATAATGGGGAATTTTGTGTTGTGAATATGTGAACAATGCGAAAATAGAAAATTCCGTCCTAAGGATAATCATTCCGTTGTATCTAATTTTGTAGCAATAAAAAGGTAATTTTGCAGTAAACACACGAAAATGAAAATCAAACAGTATATCCCGAATGCCCTTACGACCATGAATCTGCTCTGCGGGCTGATCTCTCTTACGCTGACGTTCAGGGGTAATTATCCCGGTGCATCCTTGTTTATATTCATAGCGGCCGTGTTTGATTTCCTCGACGGAAATGCAGCCAGGATCCTGAAAGCCTATTCTGAATTGGGGAAGCAACTCGACTCGCTTGCCGATATGGTTTCATTCGGCGTGGCTCCCGGGATTATGATGTACCAGCTTTTGTCGAACGATTGTGCCGGCAGTTGCAATGCGCTGGAGCGCATGCACATAACACCATGGCTGGCCATGTTGATCCCGGTCTGTTCAGCGCTGCGGCTCGCGAAATTTAACATTGACCTCAGGCAGGAGGTTAATTTCATCGGTATGCCAACTCCGGCCATCGCGATTTTCTTTGCTTCGGTTCCCCTCGTATTGTTTGTTCAGCCCGGCTTGTTCAGCCTGATCCATCTTGATTTCATGGCAGTCTTTTTCGCAAATACCCGTATCCTGACCATCCTGGTGGTTTTCTTTTCCTACCTGCTGATTTCAGACTTTCGTATTTTTTCAATGAAATTCAAATCTTTGGGCTGGCAGGGCAACCAGTTGCGCTATGTGTTGCTGATATGTTCGGTCATCCTGCTGATCCTGTTTTTCCTCAGCGCCATCCCCATGATCATCATGCTCTATGTGGTGATATCGATCTTTTTTCAGAATTACATCACCGACTGAACAACAGAACCCAAAGATTAACGCAATTCGAAATTCTGCCCCAGGTAAACCTTGCGAACATAGGGATCATCGGCAAGTTCCTGCCCGGTACCTGCACGGAGGATCGACCCTTCGAACAGCAGATAGGAACGGTCGGTGATTGAAAGTGTTTCGTGAACGTTATGGTCGGTAATCAGCACGCCGATATTTTTCTCCTTGAGCTTCCTGACGATTTGCTGAATATCCTCAACGGCAATCGGGTCGATCCCGGCAAACGGTTCATCGAGGAGCACAAATTTAGGATCGACCGCCAGGGAACGGGCAATTTCGCACCTTCTTCGTTCGCCGCCCGACAAGGTAATGCCATGACTCTTTCTGACATGCTGAAGTCCGAATTCATCGAGCAGGGTTTCAAGCCGATGTTTCTGCAGATCCTTGCTGAGCCCGGTGAATTCGAGGATGGCCTTGATGTTGTCTTCCACGCTCAGGTTACGAAAAATGGAAGCCTCCTGGGGCAGGTAGCTGATGCCGCGTTTGGCCCGTTTGTACATGGGCTCTTTGGTTATATTGGTATCATCGAGAAAAACCTCTCCTGCAAAGGGTTTGATCAGCCCCACAATGATATAAAACGAGGTGGTTTTCCCGGCGCCGTTAGGTCCAAGCAAACCAACAATTTCTCCCTGGTTTAGTTCGATGGAAACTTCGTTGACCACAGTCCGTTTCCGGTATTTTTTTACAATTTTTTCAGTCCTGAGAATCATGCGGTGAGTTTTTTCAGTGGCCTTTGCCCTGTTGCAAAATTAGAAAGAAAAGAATAGCGAAACGAATAATCCGAATTTGGCGACATTCGGGTTGCCGGCGTCATGCAGGTGGCTCATCCGCCAGATAGCATCAACGCGGATGATTTTAAAGATGTTTTCGATCCCGGCGCCTGCCTCCCAGTATGGCTGACCAGCAAATGACCTGAGGTTCCCGGGGAAGAGTGAATATTGCCGGTTTTGCTCGGTAAGGGTTCCGTAAACGCACCGCACCTGGCCCACCTCCCGCCATTTCAGCTTTCTGAACAAAGGGATTTTGTTGAACAGTAATCCGCCGAAATGGTGTGTATAGGAAGCACTTATCCAGGTATCGCTGACAAACTCATAGTAATTCATCAGATTTGACGAGTGATCGTCGTAGAAAAAACTCTGGTTGCCATCGTGGATGTTTAAAAGCGGGTAGGGAAGCGTGCCCCAAATTTTTCCAGCATGAATAAGATATTTCGACCATCCGATGGTTGCAAAATTGAACCATTCGGAGATATTCAGTTCAAGTTTATGATATTCATAATCACTTTTGAAAACTTTCGGAATACCGTAGGAATAGCTCAGCTGCACGATGGGGTAAACCGAACTGATGGTGACCCTTGTAAACTCTCCGTTCACGAACCGTTCGCGAAAGGCAAGCCTGACATCGAACTGTACTTCCGAAGTAAACAGGGAGTTCATATACAACGGGTTTGAACGATTACCCGGGAAGACAATAAACTCCGTCGCTCCCAGCGGGAAGAGTTCCCGGTGGATGAAATGGATGCGGTTGATTAACCCGGTATACCATTCGTGTTCATACTCCAGGCGATAATCGCGCGCCCAGGTGAGTTTGTTGTTCGGGCCGCGGTAAAATACCGATGAGAGCAGGTTGTCGCTTGAAAGGGCGGTGGGGCTTGATCCGAGTTGTTCAACATCGTATTTATAGCTTGCAGCAAAGTCGCGCCGCGGATTTTTGCTAAACATGTAAATGACATCACCCCCATATTTGAATTTCCGGTCGAGCGTTCCATAGGCCAGGAAGGCCTCAAATCGAATCTTTTTACTGAACGAACTGGCTGTTCGCATACCATAGCGAAAACGGGCACCCTCAATGGCGTTATAACTGAAAAAATTGAAGTAAGGGCCCAGTTGGAATTTACCCCAGCGCAGATATCCTGCAAAAACGCCGTAAATAATGTCGGTATAAGTTTTAAAAATGGGTATCGATTTTACCGAATCGATCATAACATAAATACCCTTCTCCTTTTCACTTAACTTCTCAGGCCGCTTGTTTTCCCAGAACTCAGCAGGTTTGTCTGTGGCGTCGGGATCGATGAATACATCGGCTGGCGACCGGAAAAATCTTTTATTTTCAGGGATATCGAACTGGAACTTACGATAGATCGTCGTGCGCTGTCCATAAAAACCAAGTGTGTTTTTTGAATTATCCAGGATGTTGAAGTCGGTGTTCAGTTTATCGAGTGTGATCATCCAGAACTGGTTCCCGGTCCATTCGAACTGCTGTTCCACCTCAAGATCGTTGATGAAATTTACGTTGGCATCTTCCGCTATGCGCATTTTGAAGTGTGTAACCGCGAACGAGGTGTCATTGATCACAAGGTTTCCGGTGAAGGTAAGCTCCTGTTTGCGGCGTGGTTTGAACATAATATGGTAGCACCACCTGTTGCCGATGAATGCACTGTCGACGAGGTAAAATTTGTAATATTGGATGGCAAAATCAGCCACCGGGCTGACAAAATTTTTCTCAAAGAGGGGGATGAAGTTCCTATAGATATCTACCTGCTCCGACAAATTCCCGAGAAATTGCGAAACGCTGGAATTTTTGAAACCCGACATGGACGATGCCGTGATGATCTCTTTTCTCGAGCGGGGTGATTTCCGGAAATAGATATCCGACATGGTTTCAGTGATAAAAACCGGCAGGTACGACTTGCCGTTCAGCGTCGAAGTATCCATATAATTCCAGATGAAGTCGAAATTTTTGAAAACCTTCCGGTTTTTAAACCGTTCGCTGATGTTGTTGGCATCCAGTTCGATTTTGGTATAGGCTTCATACTGGTATGCATTGAACGATTGCAGGGAATTCTTCTCCTTGTTCTGGAAAACTTTTTTCATCAGCACCTCTGCAGGGTTGCCCTGATAGGTGATTGTTACTTCCGGGAGGTTGAGATTTTGAGGGACAAGTTCAAAATCGATGGTCTGAAACTGGTTGTGCTGGATTTTCCTGGCGCTCCGGTTGTACCCGATGAGGAAAGCGCAGATGGAATCGGTTTTTTGTCTGAATTCAAGCGAATAGTTCCCGTTAAAATCGGTCAGAGTGCCAATGGTAGTAGCGGGAATCACTACGTTCACAAACGGAATCGCCTCTTTTGAACTGCCGTCGCGTACCGTGCCCATGATCTTCGTAACCTGGGCAAAACCCAATGCAGGAATGAGAAGGATGAAAACCAAAAAAACGAAAGTTACACGCATCAAGAGTTTGTTTGGCAAATGCAGGCGAAAAAAGAATTACGATTTACGATTTACGATTGACGATTTTAGTAAGACTAAACGGGTTCCGGAACGAAAGTTTGCTCACGGGTTTAACATCAACATACGCAGTTCGTCAATCATCAATCGTAAATCGTAAATCGTAAATCGTAAATCGTAAATCCTAAAGGATTCCTTCTCTGAGTATATCATGCAGATGAATGACTCCTTTATATAAGTTTTTTTCAACGACCAGCAGTTGTGTGATATTGTTCTGACGCATCAGGTTGAGTGCATTTACGAGGAGGGTATCGGGAGTGATGGTCCGTGGTTTTTTGGTCATGATGTCGGCTGCGGTGAGTTTGCTGATGTCGGAGTTGTTCTCAAGCATCCGGCGAAGGTCGCCATCCGTTATGACGCCAAGCAGTTTATCTTCTTTAATAACGGCGGTGGCACCCAAACGTTTGGAGGAAATTTCGTAGATGACCTTTTTAATATCATCGTCGAAGCTGACCCTGGGCGCCTGGTTGTTCGAATAAATATCGCTGACCTTAAGATAAAGTTGTTTCCCGATAGCACCCCCGGGATGAAGCCGGGCGAAATCGCTGGAGGTAAAGCCCCGGGCTTCAAGCAGACAAACAGCCAGTGCGTCGCCCATCACGAGTTGGGCGGTGGTGCTGGAAGTCGGGGCAAGGTTGTTCGGGCATGCCTCTTTTGAAACCGTGGTGTCGATCACCAGGTCGGCCTGTTTGGCGAGGTACGACTCCTTATTTCCTACGATGGCTATGAGGGAACTGCCGTATTCTTTCAGCAAGGGGATCAGGATCTTGATCTCGGGAGTTTCACCGCTTTTTGAAAGGCACAGCACGATATCGTCTTTCTGTATGGTGCCAAGATCCCCGTGAATGGCATCCGCAGCATGCAGGAATGTTGCCGGGGTGCCTGTTGAGTTAAACGTTGCAACTATTTTTTGCCCGATAATGGCACTTTTCCCGATTCCTGTCACAATTACCCTTCCTTTTGCATGAAGGATAAGGTCAACACAAGTTAAAAAATCGGAATCAACAAAATTTACTAAATTTGCTATGGCAGTCGCTTCCTCTCTGATTGTGTTGATTGCGATCGTTTTTAAGGATTTCATTTTTTTCAATGCACAATTTTTTTTTTAAATATTTGTTTATTCCACACGTTTATACTTACATTTGTATATAGGCACAGTGAAAGTATATCAATCAACTTGCCCTGAACAAAAGTACTAAAATAAATCAACGTTAAAAAATGGCGGCCAACAAGGACGAGCACCAGCTATTTGAAGTATTGAAGAAAGTGTTTGGTTATGATAGTTTTAAAGGTAACCAGGAGGCCATCATACGGAGTGTGCTGGCCAACAACGATACCTTTGTAATCATGCCCACAGGTGGAGGAAAATCGCTGTGTTATCAGCTGCCTGCCCTTATGAAACCGGGAACAGCCATCATCGTTTCACCGCTTATTGCCTTGATGAAAAACCAGGTGGATTCCATCCGGAGTTTCGGAACGGAGAACAATGTGGCCCATTTCATGAATTCTTCACTCACCAAACAGGAAATTACCCAGGTTAAACAGGATATCGTAGACGGGAAAACCAAGTTGCTCTATGTGGCTCCTGAAACCATCACGAAAGAGGAAAATATTGAGTTTCTGCAGAATATCCAGATTTCCTTTTATGCCATCGATGAAGCGCATTGCATCTCGGAATGGGGCCATGATTTCAGGCCTGAATACCGGCGCCTGCGTCCAATCATTGATGCCATCGGGCAGAAAGTACCCGTTATCGCCCTTACGGCAACCGCAACGCCCAAGGTGCAGCAGGATATTCAGAAGAATCTCAACATGATGGATGCCTCGGTCTTCCTATCCTCGTTTAACCGGCCGAATTTATATTATGAAGTTCGGGCAAAGACTAAAAATGTAACCAAGGATATTATAAAGTTTATCAAGGGGCATGCCGGTAAGTCGGGCATCGTCTATTGCCTGAGCCGTAAAAAAGTGGAGGAAATGGCCGAGAGTTTCGTCGTAAACGGGATCAAGGCGTTGCCTTACCATGCGGGGCTCGATGCATCGACCCGCCGTCAGAACCAGGATAAATTCCTGATGGAAGAGGTGGATGTGATTGTTGCGACCATTGCTTTTGGGATGGGCATCGATAAACCCGATGTACGGTTTGTAATTCACTACGACATGCCCAAAAGCCTCGAGGGATACTATCAGGAGACCGGCCGGAGCGGACGCGATGACGGTGAAGGCAATTGCATCGCTTTTTACAGTTATGATGATATCCAGAAACTTGAAAAATTCCTCAAGGGCAAAGCCGTTGCCGAACAGGAAATAGCCAAGCAACTGCTGATGGAGACCGTTTCATACAGTGAATCTTCGGTATGCCGTCGCAAACAGCTTTTACATTATTTCGGAGAGATATACACGGAAGATAATTGTCAGAACTGCGACAACTGTATGCATCCAAAGAAAAAATTTGAAGGAAAACAATACGTCAAGCTGGTGCTGGAAACTGTAATAGCTGTGAAACAGCAATTCAAGAACAAGCACATCATCAACATCATCCTCGGGAAAAGCGCGGCAACCATCAAATCCTACAAGCACAATAAACTCGATGTTTTTGGCAAGGGAGCCGAACGGGACGAAAAATTCTGGAATGCCGTCATCCGCCAAACGCTGATCGAACGGTTGCTCACCAAGGATATTGAAAACTATGGCTTGCTGAAGATCAGCCCTGAAGGCACCCAGTTTCTTAAGAGCCCGCATTCGGTCATGCTTGTTGATGATCATGACTTTGAAAATCCGGAAGAAGAGGAGCTTTTTGAAGCGCTCGGTGCGAAAAGCAGTACCGCTGATAAAACATTATTTGCCCTGCTGAAAGACCTCAGAAAAGAGATTGCAAGGAAAGAGAAACTTCCTCCCTTTGTCATCTTCCAGGATCCGTCGCTTGAAGATATGGCCATACAGTACCCGGTAACGGTGGACGAACTCCGCCAGATCACCGGCGTCGGATCAGGAAAAGCGCTCAAATACGGTAAACCGTTCCTTGACCTGATTAAGGATTATGTGGAGGAAAACGAGATCATCCGCCCCATGGACATGGTGGTCAAGTCGGTGGTGAATAAATCGGGAATCAAAGTATTCATTATCCAGAGCATCGACCGCAAAGTTGCCCTCGAGGATATCGCCCTCGCCAAGAACCTCAGTTTTGACGAACTCCTCACCGAAATTGAAAGCATCGTGGGATCGGGTACGAAAATCGATATTAACTATTACATCGACGAATTCGTGGATCCCTATCACCAGGAAGAGATCTTTGAGTACTTCCGGAAAGCTGAATCCGATTCAATAAATGATGCTTTAAAAGAATTGGGTGAAGATGAATTCACGGAGGAAGAGATCAGGTTGATGCGAATTAAATTCATGTCTGAATTAGGAAATTAAACAACGAAATATGCAAGAAGAAAATTTTGAAAAGCCTCAGGTTCATGAGGATACGGAAATGCTTTACCAATCACCCGCACCCTTGACAAACTTACCCGTGTCGAAACCGCCTTTTTTTGTCTTTAACTTCAATACGCTGCTTGGCCTTGTTTTACTGGTTGGACTCATAGTTTTATACGTGCTGTTCCTTGGAAAAGGCAGGTCTAATGAAGTTCCCATTCCGCTTAACGTACAAAAGGCCTCCGGAAAAGCCACTTCCATCGTATACGTCAACCTCGACAGTTTGAATTCCCATTACGAATATGTCAACGTTTTAAAGAGGGATCTGGAAACTACAGGCAAAAAACTACAGTCCGAGGTGATTGCAGAGCAGTCGGCGCTTGAAAAAGAGGGTGCCGAATTCCAGAAGCAGGTCGCGGCCAACGCGATCGCCGAAGACAAAGCCAAGGTCATTTATGAGCAGCTGATGAAGCGCAGCAGTGCACTTGACCAGAAGAAGCAGCATTACAGCCAGCAGGTGGCCGACCAGGAGATGGCGATGAACCTTCGCCTGATCGACAGTGTAACAACCTTCCTGCGACGGTTCAACAGCCATTACAGGTTTGATTATATCATGGGATACAAGACCGGTGGCGAAATCCTGATCGCAAACGACAGCCTTGATATCACAAGAATGGTGCTGGAAGCACTGAACACAGAAAAACAGCAGGGCAAAAAATGAGCATTCCTTCACGGTTTTTGATGCTCCTGGCAATTTGCCTGTTCGTGACGTCGTGCGGTGAAAAGAAGGATCTGCCGTCGGAGGAAGCCCCGATCCCTTCCGATTCCGTTCTTTCTGCAGAGAAAATGGTACATCTCCTGGCTGATGTGCATATGGCTGAAGCAGCCCTGATGATGGAGCGCGACCAGGGCCAGGATTCAAAAGTGAAACAGGAAGCTTATTACCGCGGTATTTTTAAGAAGTACCACATCAGCCAGCGGCGCTTTGATGAGAACCTGCGATACTACCGGCAGAATCCCGCTGTGTTATCAAAGATTTACGACAAGGTTATCCAGGAACTGGAAGCGAGACAGAAATTTTTCCCGCCCGTCAAGTAGCTATTTTTTTGTGTAGACGGCCACCGCATGGGTCAGGTTGGCGCCATCATCGATGGTGTATACCCAGGTGATTTTAGTCCCCGATAAAGTGCCGCCCCCGTTAAGTTTAAGGCCATCAATTACCTGGTTGGCGTCGAGGGTGATCTTGCTGCCCGATACGACAGCGCCTGCCCTGGGACCCGAAGGCATCGTATTTGCAAAGCCGGCAATCAGCACGCCATCATTTGAATTTGGATCCGCGAGGATGGTAACCTCATAGGTAAGTTTCGTATAGCTTTCGCTAACGCTCCAGCTTCCGATATAGGAATCCCGCCCAACCGGGGTATCGGGGGTGGTTGTCGAATCCTTGGTACAGCCTGCCAAAGCTGCGACCATTGCCACGAGGAACAGGTTAATGGCCAGGTGTATCTTTTTCATATCACTTATATTATTGAACATGTTCAACGATGCGGTCGGCCAGTCGGCTTGCACCAATACGAAACAGGTCGGGGGTAAGCCAGGCTTCACCAAGAATGTCCCTGACCAGCCAATGGTAATTCAGCGCTTTTTCGGGGTCAGAGATCCCGCCGGCAGGTTTTATCCCGATTTTTTTACCCGTTTTACGATAGTGTTCCCCGATGACCCGGAGCATGACATAAACAGCTTCTTCTGTTGCAGCCGGTGAAATTTTACCGGTACTTGTTTTGATGAAATCAGCTCCGGCTTCGATGGCAATTTCGCTGGCCCTGGCAATATTCTCATACGAGGCAAGTTCCCCGGTTTCAAGGATCACCTTCAGCAGTTTCCCTTTTGTAAGATCGCGCATGGCATCCAGCTCGCGGTAAATCCTGTGGTACTCTTTCTCAAGAAAGGTGCCCCTGGAAATAACCACATCGATTTCGTCGGCGCCCTCATTCATGGCATACCTGATCTCTTCGAGTTTGACCTGCAAGGGCATCTGGCCATGTGGAAAGGCTGCCGCGGTAGTGGCAACTTTAATGGGCGTACCCTGAAGCGCATTTATTGCCGTGGAGATGAACGGTGGATAAATGCATACGGCGGCGGGGTAGGGCAGCCCTTTCTCGCCGAAGGAGATGGCTTTTTCACATAGCGCCTTAATTTTTTCATGGGTATCAGACCCTTCCAGGGAAGTGAAATCCATAAAGGAAAATACCTGTTTAAGGGCGGGGATGCATTGCGCTGGTGAAGGCTTGCGACCGAGTATTTCCCGGAGGTCGTCGGCAAGATTGTCGAAGGTGATGCCGGAAATCAGTGAAAATGAGAACATCAGTTTTTTAAGAATTAGAAACCAAAGCTTAAGCCAAGACTTGGCATCAGGGGCATCTGGTCGACCCGGGTGTATGAAACGCGGTCGAAATAGAAGATGTTCTGCTGATTCAGGGCATTGGTAACGCTTGCGCTGATTTCGAGTTTGGATGTTTTGCCCAGGAAGAAGGTTTTCTTCAGGTTAAGGTCGAGACGGCTGTAGTATGGGAGCCTGCCCTTGTCATAATCGCCGTAGAGAATTCCCAGGTTGCCGTTGGCAGTCGTGTAATTTGTTCCCATGTTCTCAAAATTGATCTGTTCATAGAATCCCTGGGTTTGCGTGAATGGGAAGCCCGAACCGAAATTATACCTGACATCGAATTCCCAGCCCAGTTTCTTGCCCCAGTTGAAGGTCGACACTACGTTCAGGTTATGCCTGCGGTCGTAAGGCGGGACATAGGTTGAAACGCCATCGCTGCGGTGGATGAATCCAAAGGAATAGGTGATCCAGAAATGAACCTTTTTCCAGTCATATTTAACCGAAAAGTCAACTCCTTCAGCATCCCCGGTTTCATAAACATAATCTTTCTTGAAATAATCGGGAACTTCGGAATTTGCCGGCGTGTCGTCGAATAACTTATTCCGGTTGAGGCTGTAAAGCTGGGGATAGTACTTGTAATATCCTTCGATGTTAACAGAAAGATTTTGACGCAGGTCCCATTCAAAGCCAAAAACGCCCTGTGTACAGCGTTGGTAATGGGTGCTGATCTTTTTGCCTTCGAAGGTGGTCGGGAGGTTGGTCGGACTGGTGATGAACCCGTAAAAGAGGTTGACCACATCCTTGTCGTAGGTGGTGCTCAGCAGGTTCTGGGAATACATGCCACCGGCCATTTTCAGGCGGAAATTCTTGGCAAGATTATATTTGATGGCCAGCCTGGGCTCAAGCGATGCTTCAGAGAGTGAGCCATAGTACTGCAGCCTGAGGCCCGGTTCGATGATAAACTGACCCGGCATCCATTTGTACTTGATGAAAAGCGATGCCTCTGTCGAATTCTGCGGGTCGCCGCCGATTTTACGGTTAACGCTGTTGACCATTTCAAGCGTTGTTTTGTATCCCGAGAGTTCAAGTCCGTATTTCAGGGCATCGCGGCCGAAGAAATAGGTGAAATTCAGGCCCCCGTTGAATCCGGCAATGGAGCTTGACCTGGGTGACTGGTTCGTTACCGCCATGACGATGTCATAGTAGGAATAGGCGAAGTTTCCTTCGATAAGTACCGGGCTTTTCCCCGGGATAGCCAGGAAATTAAGCCCTCCCCCGTAAGCCTGCCAGTTGTAATCATTGAGAACAGAATAGTGAACCTTGTCGGTGAAGTCAAACCCGAAAATATTCACCTTGCTGCCATTTGGCGCATTGATGGCGATTTTGCCGTAAATATCCAGGTAGTTGTAAGGAAGTCCGTTTTTATCGATATAGCTGTAAAATATCTTGCTTGACTGCTGGAGATATGAATTTTTTACCGAAAGCAGGAAGGTCGCGCTGGCGTCATCATCGTTTTTTTGTTTGTGGATGGGCCCTTCGAGCAAGGCTTTGGCGCCAAAGGTACTCACATCGAATTTGCCGGCCAGCCTGTTTTTGTTACCGTCGCGGGTGGTCACATCCATTACCGAAGAGAGCCTGCCTCCATATTCTGCGCCGAATCCGCCGGTATAAACATCCACGTTTTTAAGGATATCCACATCAAAAACAGAGAAGAGCCCGATGGAGTGGAACGGGTTATAGATGATCATCCCGTCGTAAAGCACCTTGTTTTGTATGGGGGGGCCGCCGCGGATATATAACTGTCCGCCCTGGTCGCCCGAAAAGATAACCCCCGGAAGGATCTGCAGGTATTGGGCCAGGTCAGGCTGCCCGCCAATGGTAGGGATAGACTGGATTTCTTTCGGGGTGATCTTGATGATGCTTGTCTGGGTCTCCCTGATCTTATCCTGCCGGGCGGCTGAAATGTTGATCTCTTCAAGCTGAACCGTGGATTTGGTAAGATAAAGCTTCTTGCTCACCAGTTCATTGGCCTTGATGGTGATGGGCATTTTCAGTGTATCAAAGCCGACATAGGTGACCATCAGGAAATACTGGCCCGGCGGGATCTTTGTGATGGCAAAATAACCATTGGCATCGGTGGGCGCGCCAATGGAGGTTTTATAAAGATAAACGTTGGTGAACAGCACGGGTTCCCCGGTTTCCTGCTCATATACAAATCCGCGGATGGAGCCGTTCTGGGCGAAGGTTTCATCGTGCAGGAGCAAGAAGGCAATGACGAGTAGAAAATATACCGGGACAACATTGTATAGCTTCATGGGGCAGGTTGATAGAATTGATTTGAACCAACAAAATTAGTCAATTTGATCGAGTAAAAAAAGTAAAATCAGCTTGCCTGATATATAGGAGATTAGGAAAATATGCTTATTTTTGTCCAAATTCAACTACCACTGAAACTACGCTATGCAGAAGCTATTGTTATTGGGAGACGAAGCAATTGCACAGGGAGCCCTTGACTCAGGCCTCTCCGGCATTTATGCTTACCCGGGGACTCCTTCCACTGAAATTACTGAATTTATACAGAACTCAACCTTTGCGCATGAGAACCATATTCATTCAAGCTGGTCGGCCAATGAAAAAACGGCCATGGAGTCGGCTTTAGGGATGTCGTATGCCGGGAAGCGCACCATGGTATGCATGAAACATGTAGGGTTGAATGTTGCAGCCGACCCGTTTATCAATTCAGCCATAACAGGGGCCAACGGGGGGATTATTGTCGTTTCTGCCGACGACCCATCGATGCACTCTTCACAGAACGAACAGGATTCACGCTTCTTCGGGAGGTTCGCCCTGGTGCCGATCCTTGAACCCAGCCACCAGCAGGAAGCCTATGACATGGTTTGCTATGGATTCGATTTCTCCGAGAAATTTAAGATACCTGTCCTGATGCGTATCACTACACGTCTTGCACATTCACGTTCGGGTGTGGAAAGGCGTAAGGACGTCAGGAAACAAAATGACCTGAAAATGCCGACCGATCTGCGGCAGTTCGTATTGCTCCCGAACCTTGCCAGGAAACGGTACAAGAACCTGCTAAAGGACCATAGTGCATTTGTCGCGGAATCGGATTTGTCACCCTTCAACAAGTACATCGACGGAGCCGATAAATCGAAGGGGATCATCGTGTGCGGCATCGCCTATAATTATCTCCTCGAAAATTACCCTGACCGCGTAGTACCGCACCCGGTACTCAAAATCGGGCAGTATCCTCTGCCACGCACCCTCGTTGAAAAAATGGCCGATGAATGTGATGAAATCCTGGTGATTGAAGAAGGTGCGCCGATGGTGGAAGAGTTGTTAAAAGGGTACCTCGGACGCGGAATCAAGGTTCATGGCAGGCTCGACGGAACCCTTCCCCGCGATGGCGAACTAAACCCCAATCTCGTGGCCGTGGCACTTGGAAAACCCGACACCTATGGCTTGCCAGTTCCTGAACTCGTTGTAGGACGGCCTCCCTCGCTATGCAGCGGATGCCCGCATATCGACTCCTATTATGCCTTGAGTGAAACGCTCAGTAATTTATCCAATGGCCGGGTATTTTCCGATATCGGATGTTATACCCTGGGTGCACTGAAACCCTATGAAGCCATCAATTCATGCGTCGATATGGGAGCCTCTATCACCATGGCCAAAGGAGCAGCCGATGCCGGCCTGATTCCATCTGTAGCCGTGATTGGTGACTCCACCTTCACCCATTCGGGGATGACCGGCCTGCTGGATGCTGTAAACGACAAGTCACCTATCACTGTGATGATCCTTGATAATGGGACCACGGCTATGACTGGCGGACAGGACTCCCAGGCATTTGGAAAGATTGAAGATATATGCAGGGGACTTGGCGTGGAGGAGGCCCATATCCGGATTTTAAAACCACTGAAGAAGTACCATGACGAGAATGTGGCCATTATGAAGGAAGAACTAGCCTATAAGGGCGTCTCCGTGATCATTCCCCGCAGGGAATGCATCGTGGCCATTGATAAACGGATCAGGGAAAAATTCAGGAACAAGTAAATTACTATCTGATGAAGAAAGATATTATTCTGGCAGGTGTTGGTGGTCAGGGAATCATTTCCATAGCTGCCATCATAGGATACGCCGCACTCGGACAAGGCATGTACTTAAAACAATCGGAGGTGCACGGCATGAGCCAGCGGGGAGGCGACGTGATGTCGAATCTTCGTATTTCGCACAATGAAATAGCCTCCGATCTGATTCCGTTCGGGCAGGCCGACATGATCATTTCAATCGAGCCGCTCGAAGCACTCCGTTATCTCCCATACCTCTCATCTGAAGGTTGGGTCATTACAAATACCAAACCTTTCAACAATATCCCCAATTATCCTGATCCCGTTCTGATCATGGAGGAAATTGGAAAGGTTCCTCATCACATTGCCCTGGATGCTGACGGCCTGGCAAAAGAGGCAGGCTCTACAAAAGCCGCCAATATCGTCATCCTTGGCGCCGCCTCGCCGTTCCTGGGCATGGCTTATGAGAAAATTGAGGATGCCATCAGGTTTACCTTCCGCAAGAAAGGTGACAAGGTGATAGACCTGAATTTAAATGCGTTGAAGGCAGGACGAGATTTTGCAACTAAAAATATGTAAATAATTTCGTACCTTTGCCCGCTTTAATTTTACAGAAACATACAAAAATGAGGTTTTTACAGCGAAAATTAGCCCATTATACCGAGCCACAGAAAGTTGAAAAGATGGGGATCTATCCATTCTTCCGGATGATAGAATCGGACCAGGATACCGTGGTGACCATGAATGGGAAAAAGGTGCTTATGTTTGGTTCAAACAGCTACCTTGGTTTGACGAATCACCCGAAAATCAAAGAAGCTGCCATAAAGGCAACCGAAAAATATGGTACCGGCTGTGCCGGCTCCCGTTTTCTGAACGGCACCCTCGACATCCATATTGAACTTGAAACAAAACTTGCTGAATTTGTCGGTAAACAGGCTGCCCTGGTTTACAGCACCGGTTTCCAGGTCAACCTGGGGGTGATTCCGACAGTAACCGGACGCAACGATTATATACTGATCGATGAACTGGATCATGCATCCATCATCGAAGCCACCCGTTTGTCGTTTGCCAAGGTGCTTAAATTCCGCCATAACGACATGCATTCCCTCGAATCCATCCTTAAGCGGTGTGAACCAAGCCGGATCAAACTGATCGTGGTCGACGGGGTTTTCAGCATGGACGGCGACATTGCCAACCTCGCGGAAATCGTCAGGCTCTCAGAAAAATATGAAGCGACCGTCATGGTGGATGATGCCCACTCCATTGGCGTTTTAGGCAAAAACGGTTCAGGAACAGCCAGTCACTTCGGCCTTACCGACAAAGTTGACCTGATCATGGGCACTTTTTCAAAATCTCTTGCAGCCCTTGGCGGATTTATTGCCAGCGATGCAGAAACGATCAATTATATCAAACATCATTCCCGCACGCTTATTTTCAGCGCTTCGGCAACCCCCGCTTCGGCTGCAGCAGTGCTTGCAGCCCTTGAGATCATCAAAAGCGAGCCCGAACGCATCGAACACCTATGGGATGTCACCCATTATGCCATTGATAATTTCAGGAGACTCGGGTTCGACATCGGGAATACGGTCACGCCCATTATCCCGCTGTACATAAGGGATAATCTCAAAACCCTTACTATTACCCGCATGTTGCTGGATGAAGGCATTTTTGTTAACCCGGTGGTTTCTCCGGCAGTAAGCAAGGATGACACACTGATTCGCTTTTCTCTCATGGCAACCCATACCAGGGATCAGGTTGATATTGCCCTGGAAAAATTTGAAAAACTGGGGAAGAAACTCCATATCCTATCAAAATAAACCTGATGACAAATACCAGCCCGATTCGGATAGCAGAAATCAGCACAAAAAGGGATCTCAAGCGGTTCATCAATTTTCAGTACAAGCATTATAAAGGCAACCAGTTCTGGTGCCCGCCCATCAGGATGGACGAAATGAATACCTTGAGCAGGGCTAAAAACCCTGCTTTTGACTTCTGTGACGCGGGGTACTGGCTGGCGTACCGTGGTGATGAAATCGTTGGCAGGATAGCCGGGATCATCAATCATAAAGCCAATGAACGCTGGAACGAGAAACTGGTGCGTTTTGGCTGGATCGAGTTTATCGACGACCCTGAAGTATCGCGCCTGCTGGTCGAAACAGTGGAAGATTGGGGACGTGCAAAGGGAATGAACGGCATTCATGGGCCGCTCGGGTTTTCCGACATGGATTATGAGGGGATGCTGATCAAGGGATTTGATGAACAGTCAACCCTTACCTCCATCTACAATTTTCCCTATTATGTTCAGCACATGGAACGGCTTGGCTTTGGAAAAGCAGCCGACTGGGTGCAGTATGAGTTTGAGATACCTCCATCTATCCCCGACAAGGTTGAGCGGATGTCGTTGCTTGTACAGGAGAAGTATAAACTGAAAATCGTCCAGGCAAAAAAGGCAAAGGATCTGCTGCCATATGCTCCCAAGATGTTCCTTACCCTGAATGCAGCCTTTAGTGATCTTTACGGCTACACGGCACTGTCTCAGAAGCAGATGGACATGTATGTCAAATCTTATTTCGGATTTGTGCGGCCAGAATTTGTGACGTTTGTTGTTGATAAGGAGGATGACGTGGTAGGCTTTGGCGTTTCCATGCCCTCCCTCACCAAAGCGTTGCGCAAATGCAACGGGAAGCTGTTCCCATTTGGTTTTCTCAATATTCTCCGGGCCATAAAAAAGAACGATGTCATCGACATGTACCTGAACGGGGTGCGTCCCGATTATCATGGAAAAGGGGTGAATGCGCTCTATTATAATGAAATGCATCGCGCCTATATCAAATATGGAATTACAAAGGCCGTTACAAGTCCGCAACTTGAAGACAACGCCAAAGCCCTGACCATTTGGAAGAATTTCAATGGCAGGCAGCATTTGACGCGGAGATGCTGGATCAAGCATTTTTAAAGGTAGCCAGGTAGCGAGGTAGCGAAATTGCGAAATGGCGAGGTAGCGAAGTAGCGAAAAAGCGAGGTAGCGAATAATGGGAAACATCCTGATTACCGGTGCCAGCGGGTTTATTGGCAGTTTTCTCGTGGAGAAGGGGCTTGAAATGGGATTCCAGGTTTATGCAGGTATCCGCAGTTCAAGTTCCCGGAAATATCTGCAGGACCCGCGTATCTGTTTCGTGGAATTCGATTTTTCCACTACTGAAAAGGTCACGGAAACCCTTGAATCGTGCCGGAACAACAACATCTCCTTCCAGTATATCATTCATAATGCCGGGCTGACAAAAGCCAGGAAAAAAGAGGATTTTTACAGGGTCAACTGCCAGAACACGGTTCATTTTATTGAAGCGCTGATTCAGACCGGGATGGTGCCTGAGAAATTTCTCTTCGTCAGCAGCCTGGCCGCCTTTGGACCCGGCAATCCGGATTCCGGTCTGCCTGTCCGTCTTGCAGATGAACCCAAACCCATAGAACTCTACGGTAAAAGCAAACTGGAGGCTGAGCGGTACATTACCTCTCTTGAGAACTTTCCCTGGCTTATTGTCAGGCCTACGGGGGTCTATGGCCCGAAGGAAAAAGATTACTTCGTGTTTTTCCAAACCATAAACCGGGGGATGGAGCCATACATCGGCTTTAAGAAACAAATCCTGACCTTCATTTACGTACGCGATCTGGTGAGGTTTATATTTATTGCTCTGTCAGCACCACATACCCGCAAGGCCTATTTTGTTGCCGATGGCAGGGAATACCCGTCTGAAATTTTCGCTCAGATCACCAAGAAAGTGCTGGGAAGGAAAACGATCAGGTTTACCGTTCCGCTGCCGGTTGTCAAAACCATTGCTACGGTTGGCGAGCGGCTGGCAGGATTGTGGGGAAGGACTCCTACCCTGAATACCGACAAATACAATGTTCTGAGCAGCACCAACTGGCGGTGTGAAACAGAACCCCTGCAACTTGATTTCGGATTTACCGC
The DNA here is from genome assembly GCA_903913885.1 of uncultured Bacteroidales bacterium. GTDB lineage: Bacteria > Bacteroidota > Bacteroidia > Bacteroidales > FEN-979 > CAIVAT01. Next base: position 55,301 of record CAIWMX010000009.1, read on the forward strand.
CGAATATGACCTTGAACGGGGCGTAACTGAAACGCTGGCCTGGTATAAAAAGGAAGGATGGCTTTAATATGAGTGAACTGGAGATTAGAAAGGTTTCAACACGCCGCGATCTGAACAGGTTCATAGATTTTCCTTTTCAACTATACAAGGGGAATGAATTCTGGGTGCCCCCCATGATTTTCGATGAACTGAATACGCTCAGAAAGGACAAAAATCCTGCTTTTGAATATTGCGAAGCCGAATACTGGATTGCTTACCGCGACAACAAACCGGTTGGCAGAATTGCGGGTATCATTAATCATAAGGAATCTGAACGCTGGAACGAAAAACTGGTTCGTTTCGGATGGATCGATTTTATCGACGATGCGGATGTTTCCCGGATTTTAATTGAAACGGTAAAAGAGTGGGGGCGATCAAAGGGGATGACCAGCATTCACGGCCCCCTGGGATTTACCGACATGGACCCAGAAGGGATGCTGACAGAGGGATATGACCAGATTTCCAGCCTGTCGGCGATTTACAATTATCCCTATTATGTGGATCACATGGAGAAGCTCGGTTTCCGCAAGGCAAGCGACTGGATCCAGTTTGAGATCACTATTCCCGATTCAATTCCCGACAAGGTTGAGCGCATGACCAGGATTGTACTTGAAAAATACAAGTTGCATCTTTTAAAACCGCGAAAAGCAAGTGAGATAAGACCGTATGCCGCAAAGATGTTTGCTATGTATAACAAGGCTTTTTATGATCTTTACGGGTTCACCGAGCTTACCAAAAGACAGATGGACAGTTATACGCAACAATATTTCGGTTTTATCCGTCCGGAGTTTGTTTCACTGATAATTGACAACCAGGATGACGTTGTGGGATTCGGGATAACCATGCCATGCCTTGCAAAAGCGCTGCAAAAGGCGAAGGGACGGTTGTTTCCCTTTGGTTTCCTGCACATCTTACGGGCCATGAAATGGAACGACACCATTCATATGTACCTGATCGGCGTAAGGCCTGATTACCAGGGCAAAGGAGTGTTGGCGCTTGTTTATCACGAGTTGAACAAGGCCTACATTGATGCAGGCATTAAACTTGCCCGTACGCATCCCCAGTTGGAGGAGAACTTTCGTGCCATCACCATATGGAAAAACTATGATGCCCGGGTAAATATCCGCCGCCGGTGCTGGATCAATGAGGTCTAAAAAAAAAAGAAGCCACCTTTTGGGTGGCTTTCTTTTTTAAGCAAAGTTCAAGATTGATTTCCGGAATTAATTCTTATCCCAGAACAGTTTAGTAGTAACAGCATCTCCGCCAATGGCTGCAGCTGCAGCGGTATAGTTGGCTCCATTGAGGGTTTGTTCAACCACCGGGAAGGTAAGACGAACAGGGATGTCTGTTTTGGCATCAGCAGGGGCAACCAGGACCGGGAAATCCAACAATCTCCAGGAAGTCCAGGCTTCGAAGCCGCGATTGTACAAACCGAGCCATTTCTGTTCACCGATCTTCTGTTTCCAGGTGCCTGTTGCTGTGGCATAGGCAACTTTAGTCTGTCCCAGGTATGCTGAAATCTCAGCCGGGGTACCGCCCCAATACTCTATTGAGCGGGTGATGGCGAGGTTGTAATGGTCAGCAGCAGTTCCGCCAACAGTGAATCCTCTTGCAGCACCTTCGGCCAGTAAGAATTCGGTTTCTTCAGCATCGAAAATGAGTGCCTCGAACGTCGGGGCCTGGATGGGATCGGAAACGTGTGAATACTGGGTGTAATCGTTTGAAGCGCCATAAACACCGCCAACATAGGCTAGTTTAGTTGTTCCAACGACAGAGGAAGTGTCAACCTGGGTAAAATAAAATGGCAACCTCGGGTCGTTGAGGTCATTCATTTTATTGATATAGGTATCAGCGCCAACAAAGTCATGACGGCCACTGGCAACCAGGTTTTCATAAATCGGGTTATCATTGGGCTGGGAAGTCAGGTAGATAAGTCTGGCATTATCAGCGTTGGAAGTAAGCGCACCGGGAGCGGCTGCTTCAACGGTTGCTTTGGCCAGGGCAGGTTCAACATCTGAAAGGAGCATGCCCATCCTTAATTTCAGGGAATTGGCAAATTTCAGCCACTTGCTTACATCGCCGCCATACATGTTGTCGGATGCATCAAGGCTGCCGTAACTTGGATTCATTTTTCCGATGGCAGCATTCAGGCGGGCTATCAGGTCTTTGTAAACAGTAAGACCATCATCATACTTCGGTAAAAGAACACCGTCTGTTAATGCTTGGGTATAAGGAACATTGCCAAATGATTCAACGAGGATGCTGTAAGTATAAACATTCATTACCTCAATGATGGCCAGTTTGTTCTCCAGAACGGCCGCATTATCGCCAGGTTTATTGCCTGAGGCTTTAATTACTTTGGCAGATTCGTCGAGGTTTTTCAGCACGCTTACGTACAGCTGGTTCCAGTGGCTTGCGGGAATCGGCCTGGTGATGATGTCGTAATTGCTTTCATCCGTATAGGTTGTTTCTGTCCATTGCTGAACAAACATTCTCCAGATATTCAGGTTCACGTTGGGGGTGGTCATCTGGTCGAACAGACGCTTCTGGGCTGCGGTAAACAGCGATTCACCGGGTACACTGGTCGGATCCTTGATGTTCTTATTCAGATTCTCCAGTTTCGTGCAGGACGAAAACACCAGGATCACCAGGAAAATTGATAATATCTTTTTCATGATTTTTTAATTTAGAAGGTGAGTTTTACGTTAAAGCTAAAATCACGGGTCGTAGGCAATGAACCTGTAGTGTACCCTTGCAGGTTACCCGCGCCGAGTCCTGATTCAGGATCTGCGTATGGTAAGTTCTTGAACAGGATCCAAACGTTGGATGCCACAGCGGTAAATGTTACACCGGTAATGAAACATTTTTTCAGCAGGGAGGAAGGCAACGCATAGGATAATGAAACCTGGCGTAATTTGATATAGCTTGCATCGTAAACAAACGCTTTATTGGGAAGTCTTACGTAACCAAAAGCACCGTAGTTGGACGCGGCTAATCTGGTTGTATTCGGGGTAACAACTCCGGTAGCACTTACCTGAACGCCAGGGTTGATGAAACCACCGCTCGTTGAAGCATAACCTTTGGAATGGTCTGCAGGGTCGGCCCAAACGATAAGATCTCTTACAGGGTTGCCAAGGTCGTTGGTGTAGGCTGTTTCCTTGTAGATACCTGTTGCAAGTCCGTAATACATATCCAGAGAGAAAATATCGCCGCCTTTTTGTACGTCGAACAGGAAGGCAAACGACCAGTTCTTGTAGGTCAGGTTGTTCAGAACGCCGCCGGTCCAGTCGGGATTCATGTTTCCGATCACATTGTCTGATTTGGTTGTCATCTGGTATGCACCGTTGGATTTCACGACTTTTTGTCCGCTGTTATAAACATAGTCAGTTCCGTAAAGAACGCCGTAAGGTTGTCCCACCATGGCATTGAGGGTAACACCGCCCTGGAATGATCCCAGTTGGAGGGTGTTAATGCCTTCTTTCAGAGCGATAACCTTGTTCCTGTTCATTGCCCAGTTTACAGTCACATCCCATTTGAAGTTTTTGTTTTTGCAGGGAGTTGCGTGGAGAGCTAATTCAACCCCCTGGTTCTGGATCTCGCCGGCATTGATCACTTCGTAGTAGAATCCGGTTGCAGAGGAAACGGGGAGGGGCAGAATCTGGTTAACGGTGTTGGTTTTATACAACGCCAGGTCAAATCCAAGTCTTTTGCCAAGGAAGTACATTTCAAGACCACCTTCAATACTCGTGGTAAGTTCAGGTTTCAGATCCGGGTCTTTCTTAGTCGTGGGTACGGTGGTTGAAAGAACATAGAACGGAGTATTGATAACGTAGTTGTTGACCAGCTGATCGAAAGTTGCACTGTTTCCTACTTTGGCGTAATTTAAACGAACTTTTCCAAAAGAGAGCCATTTGGCATCAGGCATAACGTTTGAGAAAACAAAGCTTCCGGCAACTGACGGGTAATAGTAGCTGCTGTTGGCCGAAGGCAATGTTGAAGCGTGATCGTTCCTGAGGGTAGCGTCGAGGTATAAAAAGTTTTTATAACCGAGGGAAGCGCTGGCATAGATACCATTTACACCAACCTTGGAAGCAAGTTCCTTGGGAAGGGGCAGCGGGCCTACACTATTTGCCAGCGAGTAAAGATCGGAAATCCGGAGACCACCGCTGGTGGAGGAGATCAAACGGTCATAATTGGTCCGTCTGATGTTCATACCGAGAACGGCTTTCAGGTTGAAGGATTTGGAAAGATCCTTGTTGAAATTGGCCATAGCGTCATAGTTGTATTCGCTGTAACGGATATCCCTTCTGAGATAGCCTGAACTCTGGTCGCTTCTGCCACCGCTGCCGTCGGCTCCGGTGGTTCCGATACCAAACGTGGCTGCAATGCTACCGATGGCTCTTCTTTCTTCCTGCAATTCCGTATAGGTATCAACTGAAAAACGTCCAAAAAGGCTTAACCAGTCGGTGATTTTATAATTTGCACTGAGATTCCCAATAAAACGGTTTCTTTTATCAGTTTCATAGTTCTCATAACGGGTCCAGTAATAGTTGTCCCAGAAAATAGGCTGTGCATCCGACGGGTCGGCATAGTTCCAAGTGGCGTTACGCCCGGTCAGGTTATACATGTTCTTCAGGTCTTTCATGTCAACGTTGGTTTCCATCCACTGACGCATGGATGTGAGAATGTTGTCATTGTAACCGGTTGAGTTACGGCCTGTGGTATTGTTGAGCGAATAGTTGCCAAATCCTGTAACAGTCAGTTTGCTGTTCACGTTCCATGTTCCGTTCAACGAAACATTGTTCTTGATCATCTGGCTGTTCGGCATGAGACCGTTCTGTTTGTAGTTGGTATAAGCCAACCTGTAACTGCCAAGGCTGGAGGCGTTATCCAGGGCAACCGAATTGGTGAAGGTCACCGGGTTCTCAAAGAAGGTAACTGGGCCATTGGCGGCGGGAAGCCAGGGGGTAGCTTTAAGGTAACCGGGTGACTGCGGGTCAACGGCTGTCCACTGGTAAGTAGGTGAACCATCGAATCTTGCACCATAGGAGGCATCTTCCGAAGTAGTAACCCATTTGGTAAGCTTACTATTGGCATCAACCGGGTTTATGGTGATGGAACCATCGGTGTTGATATAACGCATATACCAGTTGCTGCCGGGGCCATCATAATAGTGACCGTAGCCACCGCCGTATTCCTGCTGGTATTCGGGGAAGGTCGATTTGTCAACAAAACCAACTGTAACGCCTGAATTCAGGGTGACACCCACGCTTTTTTTTCCTGATGCGGTTGATCCGGCACCTTTTTTGGTGGTGATCATGATCACACCATTGGCAGCGCGCGAACCGTACAGAGCAGTAGCGGCCGAGCCTTTCAAAACGTTGATGGTTTCAATATCGTCGGGGTTGATGTCGGAAGCATCATTGCCATAGTCATAACCCTGGCCGGCCTGTTGCTGGTTGGTCGAGTTCGTGACACTGTTGTTCACGGGAACCCCGTCAATAACAAACATCGCCTGGTTGTCACCGGTCAGGGATTTGGTACCTCTTAAAGTGATGTTGGTTGAACCACCCATGTTGGTGGTTGCCCTTACCTGAACACCGGCAACCCTGCCCGAAAGGGAGTTGACAAAGTTATCGGTCTGCACTTTGTTGAGATCGCTCCCGCTTACTTCCTGGGTAGCATAGCCGAGTGACTTCTTCTCCCTGGGAATACCAAGTGCGGTAACAACAACGCCTTCAAGTTCCCGTACACTGGCAGCTAAAACAACGTTGGCAACATTGTCAGCGCCAAGTTTGAGCTCCTGCGATACCATCCCGACGTAAGAGAACAGCAGCACATCCTTATCCTTGGGCACACTCAGGGAGTATTTCCCGTCAACATCAGTAATGGTCCCGACAGCGGTGCCTTTGACCATGACGGTGGCACCCGGAATTCCGGCACCATCATCAGAACTTGTTACCTTGCCCGTAATCGTACGCTGGGCGCTGGCAACTTGCAACCCTATGAAAAGCATAAGGGCAAGGAAAATAGTAAATTTTCTCATACAGTTTGATTTTAGTTAGTAAATGTATTAATTATCAGTGATCTATTTAAATTCATTCGGGAGTATGGCGTGATATGAGCCAACTGAATGGTATATATATGGAGGTTTTTCTTCAAAGAGGTTTATTTCAACTGCAAGTTTAAGAAATAGTTTTTATGTAACAAACAAGATTTTAACAAAAATTTAATAATAATTTAACAATGTTTGTTAATTCACACCGGCCGGGGTCGTCAGGGGGAAAACATAACAAGGCAATCTCGGGCTAAGGTATTGTCAGTCAAACTGGTTAGTTCAGTTTTCTGAAAAAAAGGCCAAAAAGGAGCAGCAGGAAGATATTTACCATGGTTGTACCGGTGCTGATTTGCGGCTGAAGTGCCTGCCAGGCAGAAATTATAAGACAGGAAGGCGCCAGCAGCCAGAAACCGGTCCTTTTACCAGACCAAATGAAAAGGGCACCTCCGAATGCCAGCAGGTTGAAGAGGAATCCTGAAGAGAAAAGGACAAGCAAATGGTTGTGGGAATAGGCATTTTCAGGAACATAGAGGTTTCGCACGCGCGTGATGGTCCCCGAGTAGAAGATACATGTGAAAAAGAGCATTGAAAGCAACGCAAAATAAACAAAGGCGAACAGGCACAACACAGTTAGCAAAACAGGTCGTGTCCTGGCCTTCACATCCCCGGCAACATCAATATTCACGGCCTCCTTGTTCATGTCAGGTCATAAATTTGAGGTTCATGCTGTACAGATAGATGAAAAGCCCTGAAAACACAAGGTCGAAAAGCCCCGGTGCGGGCAGGTGCATGAAATACATGGTTGCAAGGATGAGCAGGATCTGAAAGATTGTATAGATGTGAAACCCTGCTTTCTTTTGGCGCATCATAAGGATAGCCCCCGCAATTGAACCGGCAAACAACACGGCCGACACAATAAAAAAAACCGGGCCGGGTGCAAGCAACTGATCGATACCGGGCAATTTGAACTTTTCGCTGATTTCCGGGGCAATCTGAAGGAAAACATCATAAAACCCGGCAATGACCAGGTTGGAAAACAGATACAGCCCGCTCCAGATGAAGGTGAGAATACAGAGTATGGTGAGCATGTTGGGGCGTTTGGGCTGTGCTTCGGGCAGCTGCTCCTGTGTTGTGTCTTCCATTATTTATGCGCCAAAATTAGATTTGTCTCCAACATAAACTGCTTTGCCGAATCCCAGGATAGGGATAAATATCCATCGCAGGAAAAATAAACCGACAGTAAAACCTGAGCTTTTGCCGAAGCTTTTTGATAACCCGTCCAGGGTGATAATAAGAATCACCAGATTCACAACGGGGATCATCATCAACAGGATATACCACCAGGGTTTTCCGGCAATTTTAATACCAATAAGTAAATTGTAAACAGGAATAATTGCTGCCCAGCCGGGTTCACCGGCCTTTTCGAACATATACCAGGCTCCTGCGATCTCGACCACGGCAGTTGTGAGTGCAAAGATGAGGATGGGGATGATCAGGGCCAGGATAAACGGCCAGAACGGGATAGAATCGGTGATTTCCATACGACGGTTTTTTTATGGGTTAATGATTGGGTGTGCTTAGCAGGGGTGTTCGTAACAACAAGTGAAAATGTTCACGCAGATTTGAGCGGATTTTTATTCGCAGATTCACGCAGAATTATACCAACAGGAGGCTTATTCCGCAAAAATCTGCGATTATATCTGCGTAAATCTGCGCAAATCCGCGTGAACATTTTCCATTCTATTCAAGTGTTCCTAAAGTATTCTCAACTTCCGTGAGTATTTCGCATGATTTCACGAGCGCTTTCATGGCGTTGTGATCAGGATAGAGCGGTCTGTCCACTTCGAGGAAGTCAACATATTTCCTGATGACCTCCCTGGCTTTTGAGACGCCTGCCCCGAATTTATATTCCCTGAAATCCAGGGCCTGGGCGGCAGCCATCAGTTCAATTCCAAGAATGCCGTAAGCGTTGTCGAGAATCTGGAAGTTTTTCAGGGCCGTGTTCATGCCCATGGAAACGAAGTCTTCCTGGTCGGCTGCGGCCGGAATCGACTGGATTGATGCAGGCGCTGAGAGAATTCGTTGTTCAACGATCTGCATATCGGCAGTGTACTGGCTTAACATGAGACCGCTGAACATGCCGGCTCCCTTGGTCAGGAAAGCAGGCAGCCCAACGCTCAGGGCGGGGTTGTTCAACCGGTTCATCCGGCGTTCGCTCATAACGCTGACCATGGTGATCACATAACCAGCCATATCCATTGGTACAGAAACGGGCGAACCCTGGAAATTGGCTCCCGAGAGCTGAAGATTTTCTTCGGGGAAGAATATCGGGTTATCGCCCACGCCGTTCAGTTCAATCTCCACCTGCGACCTTGCATAGGCCAGCGCATCATGAGCGGCGCCGATGACCTGGGGTGTGGAACGCATGGAATAAGCATCCTGGACCTTGCATTTCACCTTTCCTTCCACGAGATCACCCCCGGTAACACATTTAAGAATGGCTGCAGCGCTACGCACAGCTCCTTTAAATCCACGGATTTCATGGAGTTTCGGACTGTAGGGGCGCATGTTTGCCTTCATGGCTTCGAGCGACATGGAAGCTGCGATTTCAGCCTGTTTCAGCCAGTTATTGGCATCAAAAAGGTAAAGGGCGCTCATGGCCGTAAGCACATTGGATCCATTAATGGTGGCAAGTCCGTCGCGTGCCTGCAGTCCCGGAACAGGTATGCCGGCAGCGTCGAGCGCATCTTTACCCGGCATCAGGGTTCCCTGGTAATAAGCCTGTCCTTCGCCCATCATCAACAAGGCAATCTGCGACATGGGGGCAAGGTCGCCGCATGCACCCACCGATCCCTTCTGACAAACCATGGGCGTTACACCCTTGTTCAGCATGTCGACAAGCGTTTGGGTGATCTCAAGACGGGAACCGGAATTGCCATGGGCATGCACGTTAATACGTCCGAGCATGGCGCCGCGTACCCAGTCGATGGGCATTGGGTCGCCAATACCGGCGGCATGGTTGTATATCAGGTATTTCTGGAATTCCTTGACCTGGTCGTCGTTTAGCACCATTTCAGAAAATTCGCCGATACCGGTATTTACACCATACATGATTTCGTGGGCCTGAATTTTCCGCTCAAGCATCGCCCTGCATATATGTATACGTTCAACTGCTTTGGGATCAAGTTCTACTTTTTCATTGTGGCGGGCAACCCTGACCACGTCTTCAATTGTAAGGCCAGCGCCTTTTATAATTAATGTCATAGCTCAATAGAAATTAAAAATTAAAAACTAAAAATTACCGGAGATCACTGTTTTCCTGCATTCCTGCATTCATGCATTCTGCATTGCCAGCTTACTCTGCTCCGATAATCATGCTGCGTGCACTAAGAATGGCTGTGGACCATGTGCGCTTCACATTTTTCTTTACCATGACAATATTTGTTTAACCTCGCCGGGCGTACATATTTTTTGTTCGCCCGAACGCATGTCTTTAAGGGCCATCTGCCCTTGCTCCATTTCATCTTTGCCGACAAGGATCACAAAGGGGATGTTCTTCCGGTTGGCATACTCCATCTGTTTTTTCAGTTTGGAGGGATCGGGATAGAGTTCTGCAGGTATGCCTGCCTTGCGGAGATCTGCAAGTTGTTTCAGGCAATATTTTTCTTCTTCAGTCCCGAAATTTACAAACAGGACCCTGGATACCGCCTGGAGGGTTTCGGGAAAGAGTTTTAATTCACTCATAACATCACAGATGCGGTCGGCACCGAAGGAAATGCCCACGCCCGACATGCCTGGCAGTCCGAATATCCCGGTTAAATCATCGTACCTGCCTCCTCCGCAAATGCTGCCCATGGCTGCATCGAGCGCCTTGACTTCAATGATGGTGCCTGTATAGTAACTGAGACCGCGGGCAAGGGTGATATCGAAATCAAATTTGTTTTTAAGGTCAAGATCCTTGAGGTGTTGCAGAACGATGCGCATTTCTTCAATCCCTTTTTGTCCGATCGTTGAATTGGCAAAAAAACTGGTGAGCGTGTCAAATTTCTCCTTTATTTTCCCTTCGAGGGTAAGGATGGGCTGAAGTTTCTCAACAGATTCATAGGTAATGCCCCGTTCGATCAGTTCGTCAACCACCTTGTCCATCCCGGTTTTATCCAGTTTGTCCATCGCAACGGTGATGTCGGTTAGTTTGTCGGGCGCCCCGATGGCTTCGGCAATTCCTGCCAGGACTTTGCGGTTGTTCAGGCGGATGAGCACGTTGATACCCAGTCTTGAAAAAACCGTATCGATGATTTGACCAAGTTCAACCTCATTCAGCAATGAGTTGCTCCCGATAACATCCACATCGCACTGGAAAAATTCACGGTAGCGGCCTTTCTGGGGACGGTCGGCACGCCAAACGGGTTGTATCTGGTAACGTTTAAACGGAAAAACCAGGTCGTTCTGGTGTTGAACGACAAACCGCGCAAAAGGGACAGTAAGGTCATAGCGGAGGCCCTTTTCAGCAATATGTCTGGTCAGGTGAACGAGCCTCGATCCGGCATCCCGCATACCTGATTCTGCTTCAGGAAGTCCGTCAAGGTAGTTGCCCGAGTTCAGGATTTTAAACAGCAGTTTGTCGCCCTCTTCCCCATATTTGCCCATGAGGGTTGACAGGTTCTCCATGGCCGGAGTTTCGATGGGCTGATATCCGAATACCTGGAAAACATTCCGGATAACATCAAAAATAAAGTTGCGCCTCACCATTTCGGCAGGCGAGAAGTCGCGTGTTCCTTTTGGAATGGATGGTTTTTGTGAAGACATTCACATTTTTTTACAAATATAGAAAGTTTATGTTTGCCGAACAACAAGACCGAAAGCGGTGAATTAGAAATTAAGAATCAATGTCGTTTAGTTAACAAAAATAAGATAAAAATCGTTCTTTGACATAGTAATAGTTTCGGAGGTTTTATTAACTTAGAGGTATAATATAGGGGTCACCGATTGGACCTCGAAAAAAACCAAC
>CAIWMX010000010.1 GCA_903913885.1 uncultured Bacteroidales bacterium
AGAGGTGACATAAAAAGGAATTCCTGCCGGAATAAGTGCCAGGAAACCAATGATAAACGGCGACCAATCAATGCGCTGTTTTTCCTTTGATTGATGGCGAATGAGATAAATGCCAAGCCCCAAGGCAATAACAACTACAAAGAAAAGTATCATCTCAATAAAACGGGGTAGAGCTAAGGTAAAGGGAAGGACCATCCCAAATTGAGTTCATGAGCCCGTGAAGAAACCAAGTCAGCTAAAGGTTGAATTTGGTTAGTGCCGGAAATACGGTCAACAAGATAGTGGTAGAAACTAACGCCTAGCTTTTTAGCTGTTTCCGCCAATGTCCCAAAAGTATCCCAGGACTTCACCCCATCCTCAGTACGCGGCCCGAAACTGACATCCCGTTTTCGTACTCGCTGCCGTACTCCCAGTTCCGAAGCATTGTTATGAAGCGGCAGTTCAGGATATTGCAATGCCAGTAGCAAACTATCCTTCTTGGCTTTGGTTTTGGCAATCCTTTGATCCAGTGCGTCATATCCAGTGTGGTTTGAGAATAAGTTATCAAATTGAGTCTCTAATCGCAGATGTTCTTCCACTGTAGGTTGTTGGCAGTAGTCCAACAGCTGGTGGTAATACTCCCAGAATTGTTTCAGAAAATCATCCAGTAATTCGCGATGCAAAGCAATCACAGGCATCAACTTCTTGTAGTGTCTGCCGTCATGTACCCAGCACAACATCATCTCCCGGCCCAACCAGTTGAACTGAGGCGCATCATCACAAACTAATGCGCGCACCACTGGATAATCCTTTTGCGCATGATATGCTGCAACCGCTGCTGCATCGAGAAATATCTTTCGTTGTTGTTTGCTCAATTTGGGTAAACCTTCTGCCAGTCGTTCCAGAAATGCCACCTCTTCCCAATCCTGTTCGCTTTTCCAACTCTGTATTTTTCTCAAAGCTGCTCTCGACCAGGGGATGCTTCTCAGGTATAAGATCGTTTCCTCGTTCAACCGAAACAGGCGTTTGCGTCCATTGTTGAGTACATCCAACACACTCAGCCGTTCCTTACTCGCTCGGGTATGGTAGCTGGTGTAGACTGGATTACACACCACGTGGCAATGTTGATTTTGTCCATTGACTCGGGTCAATGTGTCATCGGTCTGTTGCCAGGGACTGCTCTTCAATCCCGCTTCATAAACAGAATCATTTTCCGCATGGAAGCTCTCTTGCTTTTTGATCAGCAGGTTCGATATTTCTCCTGCTGAAATCTGTATGCCCACATTATCAAAGAATTCCTGTATCTTGGGTTCACTGGTTCCTATGCCAAAGTAAAAGGCTAAGATCAGGGCTTTGATCCCTGGCCCAAACTGACCCTCATATCCTCTCGGTAGTTCGGCCAAATAGGTCTTCCGGGTCGAGGCGGCATAGTATTTTCGTTTGTGGAATAGAATGTTATCTGTTCGCAGCAAGATGTCCTGCACCACCACATCTTCATATCCCTTGAATTTGGCATCCTTTGGTAAAACCGAGGGATCCACATCAACTACTTGTTCCCGGTCGATCTGGATTTTAGCGTTCTTATTCTTCTTATGCCGTTGGCGCGATTTATGCCTTTCGTTTTCCGAGGAGTGATCGGTCGGTGGTGGTTTTGGCGTATTCCCTTTGATCTTGGGTTTTCCTTGTTCCCCCTTCAGTCGATTCACTTCATCTCTCAATCGCTGGTTCTCGACCTGTAAATCTCGCACGTCTTCCGTTAATTTTTCCACCAGGTTCAACAACTGCCTGATCAATTCCCGGGCGTTTTCGTCTTGTATGGCATTCAGATCAAGGTTATCTAACATGATTATTAAATTTTAACAGCCTATGCGAAAAATTAATAGGCTTCTGTCCTTTTTCGTTTTACCCCCATTTTTTGAGATGATACGAAAAAAAGTACTTTATCCCACCGTTTTCACCTTCTTGATTCAGTGTAGGTGATTCTGTGCGCCGGTGTTTGGAATGTGGAGCTTACCAGAAGCTTTTCCACTGCTCGCAATGATTACAAGCAGTGGTGTTTACGTTTGAACGGCTAGCCATCTTTGACGCAGTAACCAAATCAATCC
>CAIWMX010000011.1 GCA_903913885.1 uncultured Bacteroidales bacterium
CCATATAACTATATTTGACCCCGTCAGGGTGGTGGACCCCGTCAGGGTGGTGGACCCCGTCAGGGTGGTGGACCCTGTCAGGGTGGTGGACCCTGTCAGGGTGGTGGACCCTGACGGGGTGGTGGACCCTGACGGGGTGGTGGCAAAAAGTGTGCAAAGGTACCAAAAAAAACGCCCGGACTTTTGCCCGGGCGCCATTCATCAATTTTGGATTGCTGTCGCAGAAAGTTATTCCACAACCAGTTTCACGGTCTGCTGTGTTTCCTGACTGCTGACACGAATGAAATATAAACCAGCCGGAAGCGATGAAATATCCATCTTGTAATTGCCATTGAGCATTACATTTGATTTTGAAAGGATCTCCGAACCAAGGGCGTTGTAAATCATGATATCGGCATTCATGGTACGTACCGGGATCAGGGTCAGCATGCCGTGGGCAGGGTTCGGGAAAACAGAAACCAGGCTGTTATTTCCCTTTTCATTGATCCCAACATGCCATGAAGCCACAGCCACGGTGTAATCGCTGGTATATGAACCGGCACCGCAGGTGTTAATCCCTCTAACCTTGACAGAAGCAGTCCCGGTGAATACAGGATTCCAGGTGGCTGTTCCCGTGGTGGTGGTTCCGCTAATGGAACCAGCGGCAGCCGGGGTAACTTCCCAGGAGTAAGATGCTGCATAGGTGCCTCCCGAAGTCGTGTAATCAGACGTTGGGGTGGTACCTGAAAAGACCTGTGCAGGACCAACGGGCATCCCCGGTGTGTTGGGAGCCTGGGGATCAACCACAACAACGGCAGAACCGGTCATGAAGTTGGTGCAGGTGCCTGAAACAGGGCTGGCTTTTACTGTGTAATCTCCGCCTGAAAGCTGGTTTCCGAAGGTGATGGCTGAGCCACTACCGGGAACCACGATGCCAGTGGTCGTACTGTTAAGGTAAAGTGTATAGATCATTCCCGTTTCAGAACCGGCAAGACCAACCGGCATACCGGTACCACCGGTTGCACAGAAAGTTCCTCCGCCAGTAACGGTATAGGACTGGGGGCCAGCAGCTACAGTAATGCTCAGAGGCACCGACCACGCGCCGTCGCAGGCACCGTTGAGTCCCTTTACCTTAAGCGTGGCTGTGCCGACAAAGATCGGGCTCCAACTGATGGTTGCCGTAGTTCCGTTTGTGAAAATTCCGCCTGCAGCGGCCGGTAAAAGTTCCCATGCGTAAGCCGTGGCATTGGTAGCGCCGGTGGTGGTATAATCAACATAACCGGGGTTCATGCAGAGGTTGGTGGATCCTGTCGGTGTTGCAGCCTGCACCGGAAGGGCACTGATGGTGATATTAAGGGAAGGAGTCCACGCGCCGCTTCCGCAGGTATTGGTTCCCCTCACTTTAAGCTGGGCGACCCCGATAAAGGCATTGTCCCAGTCGATGACGCAGCTGGCTCCGTTGTTGGTGACCACGCCTGCACTGGCCGGTGTAAGATCCCATACAAAGCCGGTGGTATTGGCGGCACCGGTTGTGGTGTAGGTTTGATTCGACGGATTGACACATAAAGCTGCTGTTCCCTGTGGTGTTGTAGGGGCATTGGGACTGGAGGTGGTAGTGATAAAGGCTGTTTTTGTCATGGAACCGGCTGCATTGCCTCCAAGGTTATAGGCATTCAGCGTGGCATCGAAGGTGCCGACCGTGTTATATACAATCACCGGGTTCTGCAGGGTCGAAGTGCCAGGAGTTCCGCCGGGAAATACCCAGCTCCAGCTTGTGGCGCCGGTCGACTGGTCGGTATAGTTCACCGTAAGCGGAGCACAACCCGTGGTGGGTGTTGCCGTGAAGTTGGTGGGCAGCGGGAGATAGAGTGCGTTGAGCATCTTCTTGGCACCATTTAAACACTCTTTCGTGGTTGCGTCCTGCACAAAAGCAATCAGTTCACAATTGTTGGTAACCCAGCTCGCATTCTTGGTGAATGAAAGATTGAGTACGACGGTATTACCCGAGGCAAAGTTGATGGCGGTCCCGTTCTGGTCAGGAACCATCAGGCGTTCACAATTATTGATCTCCGTTTGACCTTCCCATGAATAGGGGATGTTCGATTCAGTTAACACCAGCTGTGCCTTCAGGTTGGTGCTGGTGATTGCGGCTACTTTCGTGATGGTCAAGGTGATGTTGTACAGGTTCCCGACGTTGCTGCCGGTGATGTCGATGGTGAGAGGCGACAGTACAGCATACCGCTGGTTATAAAGTGGCAGATATTGAGGATACATGCTGGCCGAATAACTCCCGCCTACGTAACTGAGGGTGCCATCAAAAAAAGCAGTCGGGTAACCGGAAATCCCGTAATAGCCTGTCCTGGCAGCGGCTTCCGGTGTGTTAAACGGATCGCCGGAATTATAACTGTGGTATTCGATTACGGCTACCTGGCAACCGTTTGTGAGCAGGTCATGGGCGCCCATGGCAGCTCCCGGGCAATATTGGCATCCGGTACCGGTGCCGATCTCCAGGACAACCTGGTTTCGCTGAACTGCCTGAGAAAAAGTCACTAAAAAAGCAAGAATTGCTCCGAAGGTGAGTAAAGTTTTTTTCATGTGTAAAGGGGTTAATGGAGGATTTGTAAATATCATCGCAAATATAGCAATATTCCAGATTGTTAGGTTGTTCAGCCATTTTTTTTATTGTGATTCAACAAACAGCGAAGACCCAATTGCAGACTTTCTTTTCAAAGATAACGCGGAATATGCTTATTGCTTCAACCTATTTTTACTACTTTTGCGCAACAAACCACACCATTATGTATTATTCTGGACAAGAAATCGTTGAAATTGCCGTCAGAATTGAAGAGAACGGCAATGAGTTTTACACAACCGCTGCTGAAATGATCGAAGAAAGCACCGACATCAAAGGGTTGTTCTATGATCTTGCAGAAAAAGAGATCCTTCATATCTCCATCTTCCAGAAGCTGGCTGAAAAGTTTGATAATGAATCTTTCGATTTCGGCACTGAAGATGCCACCGAGTACATCAACCACCTGGCGGGAACGAACATCTTCGGAAAACCGGATTCAGGAAAAAATCTGGCACTGAGCCTCAAAACCCCCCGTGAAGCGCTTGAAGTTGCCTATAAGTTTGAAAACGACAGCGTAGCATTCTACACTGAACTGCTCAAATACACCCACAGCGACTCCCGGCGCCTGGTGCAGCAGATCATTGAAGAGGAGAAAGAACACGCGGCGGATATCAGGAAGTTTCTTTAGTGGACAAGTGGACGGGTGGACAGGTGGACAGGTGGACAGGTGGACGGGTGGACAGGTGGACGGGTGGACAGGTGAAAATTTGACCCTGCCGCAATTTTATTCGTTTTCAAATTTCTGAAAACTTTATTGTTTGCATTGCCTGCATTCCTGCATTCCTGCATTTCCCCTAAAGTATACCCACCAAAAACACCGGCACCAGGCCTATAAGGATCACCAGCAGGGTCATAAAGACCAGGTGTATCTTGTAGGGCATTTCCACTTTCAGGGGTATCCCGTTCGGTTCGCGCAGGTACATGGCGATGATGGGCCTGAAATAATAGGCAACACTGATCGCCGACCCGGCAATGGCGATGATGACCAGCCACACCAGCCCTTTTTCAAGCGCCGTGGTAAAGAGATAGTATTTGGCCATGAACCCGGCCAGCGGCGGGATCCCGGCCAGCGACAACATGGCAACGGTGAGACAAAAGGCCTCCAGCGGGTTGGTTTTTGCCATACCGTTCATGGAGGTGAAAAAATCATTACCATGGGCTTCCCGAACCAGGATAAGGATGCCAAAGGCCATGATGGTTGCAATGGAATAGGACAAGGTGTAAAAAAGCAATGCATTGTTCGACATCGGGCTGAAGGCCACCACCGCCAGCATCATGTATCCCGAATGGCTGATGCTTGAGTAGGCCAGCATCCGTTTCAGGTTAGGCTGGTATACGCCGGTAAGGTTCCCGAGTAAAATAGTGACTGCCGCCAATATCCAGATCGTGGTTTCCCAAACGCCATGAATACCGTTGAAGGTAAGGGTGAAAAAGCGGAACATGGCTACGATGGACGCTGTCTTTACCACGGTTGCCATGAAGGCCGTGAGCAGGGTGGGCGTGCCTTCATAAACGTCGGGAGCCCAGAAATGGAAGGGTACGATGGCAATCTTGAATGCCAGCCCGATGATCAGCAAAAAGAGCCCGGCCAGGAACATGGTGGGATAGATTCCCGAACACGAGGCAACATACAGGGAAATCTGATGCAGGTCGAAAGAGCCGGTTGAACCATAGATCAGCGCAATGCCGAACAGGAGGAACCCCGAAAGGAATGAACCGAGTAAAAAATATTTCAGCGTGGCTTCGTTAGAGGTGATCGCCTCCTTGTGACTGCCGGCCAGCACGTAAAGTGCAATCGACAGGGTTTCGATCCCCAGGAACAACATGATGAGGTTGCCGTAGGAGGTCATCATCACCGCCCCTACCAGGGCAAAGATCATCACCCCGTAAATATCGTCAAGCGGGCGCTGTACGCCCCGGTAGTATTGGGCCGCCAGCGAAAATATCAGGAAAGCCGAAAATATAAGTACGACACTGAACGCCACCGAAACGTGATCGACGATCAGCATCCCGTTGTTGAAAGATCGTACTGAATTCCAATCCATGACGGTAAGCGCCATGGCAGCGATCAGCCCTGTGAGGATCACCGGCAGCAGCCACGATTGCTTCTTCAGGATGCCCAGGAAAAGGACCAGGATGCCGAGGATAATTAGGGAGATTATTGTTGTCATTGAAGGGGGGGGACCAATTAATAATTAAAAATTAAAAATTACGAATGGTTATTCAGGGTTTTTCCATGATTTTGGATTCGGTTTTTCACCGGATATAGCTCATTATCGTCAGTACGTCGGGAAGGGTGGTGTCGAGGAATAGACCGGGAAAGAGGCCGATCCAGAAAACCATGATGACCAGCGGGATCAGCGGCGCCATCTCGGTCCAGGTGAGGTCGGTCACCTGCTCAGTGATTTCGTTTGTAGTTCCAAGCATAGTGCGCTGGTACATCCTGAGCATGTATACGGCGCTCAGGATGATGGTAAGGCCGGCGATGGCAGAGAATGCCATGTAGCGCTCGAAAATCCCCAGGAGCAGCAGGAACTCGCCGATAAAGCCATTGGTGAGCGGTAGTGCAATACTTCCAAGCAGCATGATCATAAAAAACACGGCAAGCCGCGGCGCTTTCAGGGCAATCCCGCCCAGGTCGGCGATGTTGCGGGTTTTTGTGCGTTTTTCAATAAGGTCGATCACGATGAAGAGCCCCACGATGTTGATCCCGTGGGAGATCATCTGGATCACGGCGCCCTGCATGGCATGGATGGTAAGGGCAAACACGCCGGCGGCGATCAGCCCCACGTGCGCGATGGAGGAATAGGCAACCAGACGCTTCATGTCCTTCTGCATGATGGCGATGAGTGACCCGTAAACAACGCCCGTTACCGCGAGGGTCATGGCCGCCGGTCCCCATTGTTGCACTGCGTGCGGACAAATCGGTATCATCCAGCGGATCATACCGAAAAGACCCATTTTAAGCATGATGCCTGCGAGCAGCATCGTGCCGGAAGCCGGTGTCTGGGCATAGGTGTCGGGTTGCCAGGTGTGGAACGGGAAGATTGGTATCTTAATGGCAAAGGCCACGAAAAAGGCGAGGAAAATCCACGATTGTTCCGCCGGTGTGAGTGTAACAGCGTAAAGCGACTGGAAATCAAAGGCATGAGGCAGGGGTGTCCTGAAGTAGAGATAGATCAGGGCCACCAGCATGAAGAGGCTTCCCGTGAAGGTGTAGATGAAAAATTTGAAGGTGATCCTGATCCGGTCTTTCCCGCCCCATACGGCGCTAATAAAGTAGGCGGGGAGCAGCGCCATCTCCCAGAAGATGTAGAACATCATCCCGTCAAAGGCGGTAAAAACCCCTACCAGCGCCATCTCCATGAAAAGGACCAGACTGTAGAATGCTGCAGGCCGGTTGTAGGAATGGCTAAAGGAGGAGAGGACGATGATGGGCAGAAGGAAGGTGGTGAGCAGCACAAGCAGCAGGCCGATGCCATCCATCCCGAACTTCAGGCTGATTCCCAGCGAGGAGATCCACCCGGCGGTAACCTGCAGCTGGCAATGGCACATTGTTTTATATTGGATAAAAGCGGCAACGGCGATCCCGAATTCGACCAGCGTGCCGGCGAGAACGAAATACCTGATGGTCCTCTCCTTCTTAAGCAGCAGGGTGATCAGCGAAAGCGCCAGGGGCAACAGTATGAGTATTTGTGTCAGCATCGGTCAGATCAGGATGTTAAAGAACAGGATCAGGATGATCCCTAAAATCATTATAAACATGTAAAAACCAACGTTCCCGGTTTGAATGTACCGTACGGTGTTGCCGGTCCATACGACCATGTTGCCCACCCCGTCAACGATGCGGTCGATGAAGCGGAGTTCTACGACTTCATGCAACATCTTCGAGAGCCACATGGTTGGTTTTATGATGACAGCTTCGTAAAGTTCATCGATGTAATATTTATGGGAAACCAGGCGCACCGCGAACGATCGTGGGGCATCGTCGGGGAGCAGTCCGAGCTGTTTTATGATATAACGGTGATATGCCCATGCCGACATGGCAAGCACCCCGGCCAGGGTGATGCCCATCAGCAGCCATTCGGTGCCCGGGGCGAGCGGCGCTTCATGTTCCATGACGGCGCGGGCATCGGCGAAAACCGGGGCCAGGAACTGTGAAAGCCCGGCATTCCCGCCAAAGATCGCCGGAATATTGATAAATCCGCCAACTGCCGCCAAAACTGCCAGGATTATAAGTGGAATCGTCATCACTGCAGGAGATTCATGGAGGTGGTGTTTTTGCATATCAGTTCCCCTGAACTCCCTGAAAAAGGTCAGAAAAAGCACGCGGAACATGTAAAATGCCGTCATCAGGGAGCCGATCACCGCCAGGAGCCATACAAGAGAACTGAATTCAAAAGCTTTTCCCAGGATTTCATCTTTCGAGAAGAAACCCGAGAATGGCGGAATCCCGGCAATGGCAATGGTCGCGATCAGGAATGTCCAGTAGGTTTTAGGCATGGCATGTTTCAGCCCGCCCATTTTCCTGATATCCTGCTCCCCGCCCATCGCGTGGATAACGCTGCCGGCACCTAGGAAGAGCAGGGCTTTGAAAAAGGCGTGCGTGGTGAGGTGGAACACAGCCCCGGTAAATGCCCCGACGCTGAGTCCCACAAACATGTATCCCAGCTGGCTGATGGTGGAGTAGGCCAGGATCTTTTTGATGTCATTCTGAAAAATGGCGATGGAGGCGGCGAGCAGCGCCGTTGCCAGCCCGGTCATTCCCATGATGGCCATGGTTGCCGGCGACAATACGTACAGGATGTTTGAACGCGCCACCATGTAAACCCCGGCCGTGACCATGGTTGCGGCATGGATGAGTGCTGAAACCGGCGTTGGTCCGGCCATGGCATCAGGCAGCCACGTGTAGAGCGGGATCTGGGCGCTTTTCCCGGCAGCGCCAACAAACAGGAGGAGGGTAATTGCAACCAGGTTTGGATTTCCGAAAGCCATCCCTTTGGCCTGTGCAAAAACGTCCTGGTAATTGAGGCTGTGGAAGGTGGTAAAGATCAGGAACATCCCCATCAGGAACCCAAGGTCGCCGATGCGGTTCATGATAAAGGCCTTTTTTGCCGCGTTGTTGTAATCGTGGTTTTTGAACCAGAACCCGATGAGCAGGTACGAACACAACCCCACCCCTTCCCAACCGATGAACATGATCGGGTAATTTGCACCCATCACCAGCAGCAGCATCGAAAAGACAAAGAGGTTCATGTAGGAAAAGAACCGGTTGAATCCAGGGTCATCCTTCATATACCCGACCGAATAAACATGGATGACAAACCCCACGCCCGTGACGATAAGCAGCATCAGGCAGGAGAGTGGGTCGATGAGAAAGGAAAAGGGAATGTCGAGGGGACCGATGCGGATCCAGGAAAATAAATGGTGAGGTAGCGAGGTAGCGAGGTAGCGAAAATGCGAGGTAGCGAAAGTGAGAAAAACGATGAAAGAAAAAATAAATGAGATCAAAATCATTCCCGGGGCCAGGAAGGTGGTCACCTTTTTAGGCACATGCCGGTAGCCGACTCCGGAAATAAGGAATCCCAACAAAGGAAAAACTGGTATCAGTGCAACAATCGTATTCATTATACTATTTTCAGAAACCAAGATTTAACAATATTTCTCATTTTCGCATTTTCGCTACCTCGCTACCTCGCTACTTCTTATTACCACTTCAACTTATTCAACACATCAATATCAATCGAATGGGTAGTCCTGTAAATAAGCACCACGATCGCGAGCCCGATGGCAACCTCCGCGGCAGCCACCACCATGATGAAAAAGACGAAAATCTGGCCCGCCGGATCGTTCATATAAGCCGAAAATGCTGCAAGCAGCAGGTTTATCGAATTGATCATCAGCTCCACCGACATGAGGATCAGCAGGGCGTTGCGTTTGATCAGCACCCCGATGACCCCGATGCAGAACAGGATCGAGCAGAATACGAGGTAATAATCGATTGGAATGGTGCTGAGGATCATCATTATATTGGAAATTTTGAATATCGAATATTGAATACTGAATATTGAATGTTCATTTGTAAATCTGCTCTTTCTTCCCCAGCAAAACCGCCCCAACCATGGCCGTCAAAAACAAAACCGACGACAATTCAAACGGGATTAAGTATTCATGGTAAAGTATCCTGCCAAGTTCCTTGACAAGACCAATCTGCGTGGTAAGTGGATCGTGGGCCGACTTGATGTCATACCCGCGGAAAACGCCGATCAGCGTGAGCATCAGCATCCCTCCCGCAGCTATGGCCATGATCTTGACCCACACGGGTTTCGGTGACCGCTCGTCGTTGTTGAGGTTCAGCAGCATCACAGTAAACAGGAAAAGCACCATAATGGCCCCTGCATACACGATCACATGGACCACCGCCAGGAACTGCGCGTTCAGCAGCACATAATGCCCCGCGATGGCGAAAAAGGTCAGTGTCAGGAAAAGGACCGAATGGATCGGCTTCTTCGACACCAGCACCATCACCGCCGAAAACAGCGCCATAATACTGAGAAAATAAAAAATATACTCTGTGAACATATTCCGTCTTTTATAACCTAACCTTCTGATTTTTAATTAATAATTATTAATTATTAATTATTTTTACCTGTTGTGTTTAAATTTCTTATTCTGCTTGAATGCCAAAACTTCCGGCGTTTGCCGTTTTGAAACATCGATCCGCTTTGCCGGGTCCATCGGCTCAACCAGCACGTCTTTTCCATAGATCAGCTCATCGCGGTGGTATTCCGAGTGCACGATCTCCTTTGTAAGGAAAATGGCTTCCTTCGGGCATGCCTCCTCGCAGTCGCCGCAGAAGATGCAGCGGAGCATGTTGATCTCGTAAACAACCGCGTATTTTTCCTCGCGGTAGAGGTTTTCTTCGCCCGGTTTCCGCTCGGCGGCCACCATGGTGATGGCTTCGGCCGGGCAGGCCACAGCACACAACCCGCACGCCGTGCAGCGTTCGCGGCCTTCGTCATCTCTTTTCAGCACATGTTTTCCGCGGTATATGTCGGAGAATTCCCGCTGCACCTCGGGGTACTGCACCGTCGTCTTTTTCCGAAAGAGATGACCAAAGGTGATCCGCAACCCGCCCAGGATGGCAGGCAGATAAATCCGCTCCCAAAAAGTCATCTTTTTGTTGGAAACTATCTTCGATCGGCTGGTCAGGTTCGTCATCTTCAGGTTAATTCAATGGGCAAAGGTCAGAATAGTATGGATATATCTTGTTTTTATTTGTTCAGCAATATCACAACCCCGGTGATCACCACGTTCAATATAGCCAGCGGTATCAGCGATTTCCAGCCGAGCCTCATCAGCTGGTCATACCGGAATCGCGGCAGCGTCCAGCGGATCCACATGTAGATGAAGCCGAAGAAGGTGATCTTTGAAAAAAGCACCATGAAGCTGACAAAGGCAAAGACGTTGGGCGACAGTCCGAGCTTGTCGATGAACGGGAAATGATACCCGCCCAGGAACAGGGTGGCCATCACGGCTCCCGAGATGAACATGTTGATATACTCGGCAAAGAGGTAGAACCCAAGTTTCATGCTGCTGTACTCGGTATGGTATCCTCCCACCAGTTCGGTTTCGCATTCGGGCAGATCGAACGGGGAGCGGTTGGTTTCGGCAAAGGCGCAGATCAGGAAGATCAGAAATCCGAGGGGCTGGTAAAAGATGTTCCAATGGAATCCCTGCTGCTGTGCCACGATGTCGCGCATGCTGAGCGACCCGGTCATCATCACGATGGTGATGATCGACAGGCTCATGGCAAGTTCGTAGCTGATCATCTGCGACGAAGCCCGCACGGCCCCCAGCAGGGCGTACTTGTTGTTGGAGGCCCATCCGCCGATCATGATGCCGTACACCCCGATGGAGACAATGGCAAAGATGTAAAGGATCCCGATGTTGATATCGGCCATCTGCAGGGGAAAGGCCTGGCCGTTGATCACCAGGTCGGGACCCCAGGGGATCACCGCGCTGGTGAGCAGGGCGATGAACATGGTGAGCGAAGGTCCCAGGATATAGAGAAATTTATCGGCAGAATTGGGCATAAACTCCTCCTTGAAAAAGAGCTTGACCCCGTCGGCCAGGGGCTGTAGCAATCCCCACGGGCCCGCCCGGTTCGGACCATGGCGGTCCTGGAACCACCCGGCCACCTTCCGTTCAATGAGGGTGGAATACATCGCTACCAGCAAACTGAGGACCAGGATGATGCTGGCAAGAAGAAATTTATACAGAATAAAGATGGCCATGTTTAACAGTTCAAAACGCGGTTTTGGTTTATATCTTTGATCCCGGCGTTATTCCGGATCCTCCATGATTCCCTCAATAGGTTTAATGACAGACTGTTTCTTCATCCGTTCATAATGATTTGCAGAAATGACCGATTGCCGCTTAATATGCCGCGGTCCTTCGATCACCCAGTCACCGGGGTCTTTCTTTTCAAACCGGCATTCGTTGCAGATAAATTCTTCCAGTTCGCCATACTGGTTTTTCCGCCCTGTGACGCGGTAGATCTCGTTTCCGAACATCCAGGCAGTCACATTTCCCGAACAACTCGGGCAATCGCGGTGGGCATTCATCGGGTTGAGAAACCATACGCGGCTCTTAAACCTGAAGGTTTTGTCGGTGAGCGCTCCAACCGGGCAAACATCGATCATATTCCCCGAAAAATTGTTTGTCACCGCCTGTTGTATGAAAGTTCCAATCTCCGAAACATCCCCGCGGTAAAGTACCCCGTGAAGCCGCTTGTCAGTCAGCTGGTCGGCTGTGTAAACACACCGGTAGCAAAGGATGCAGCGGTTCATGTGGAGTTTGATCTTATCCCCGATGTCGGTCACGGGAAATTCACGGCGATCCTCTTCCGACCCGGTTTCTTCCATGCCATAGCGAAAACTCAGGTCCTGGAGGTCACACTCGCCGGCCTGGTCGCACACCGGGCAATCGAGCGGGTGGTTGAGCAGCAGAAATTCAACTATGGCTTTCCGGGCTTCGACGACCTCGGGAGAGGTGAGATTCTGCACCACCATGCCATCCTGTACCGGTGTGCTGCAGGAAGCCACCAGCTTGGGCATCGGGCGCGGGTCTTTGGCCGATGACTGTGCTACTTTCACCAGACAGGTCCGGCATTTCCCGCCCGATCCCCTGAGCTTGGAATAGTAGCACATGGCCGGCGGAACAACTTTTCCCCCGATCATACGCGCCGCCTGCAGAATGGTCGTGCCTTCCTCGACGTCAACCTGTTGATTATCTATGGTTACTTTAAACATAATTCACGATGCAAATTTCAAACTGCAAAACTGGCCGACAGGCGGCGTTCCTTTTCCAGAACCTCCGCGGGATGCAGCACATGTTCTTCAAATTCATGCCGGAAATGGCGGATGGCGCTGGCCACGGGCCAGGCCGCCGCATCGCCGAGCGGGCATATCGTATTTCCCTCGATGTTCTTTGAAATCCTGACAAGGAGATCGATATCCGACATTTTACCTTGTCCATGCTCGATTTTGTACAACACTTTTTCCATCCATCCCGTGCCTTCACGGCAGGGCGAACACTGTCCGCAAGATTCGTGCCGGTAAAAATGGGCCAGGTTCCACGTATTGCGCACGATGCAGGCATCTTCGTCAAAAACGATGAACCCGCCGGAGCCAAGCATGGTGCCGGTTAAAAAGTCTCCTTCCGACAACGATTCGTAACTCATCAAACGTTTTTCCCCCTTGGCGGTGCTGAGGATCAGGTCGGCAGGCAGGATCGGCACGGAGGAACCGCCGGGGATCACCGCTTTCAGGTACTTATCGTTGGCGATCCCGTTGCAATATTCGGGCGCGTAGATAAAATCCTCGACCGGGAGCCCCAGTTCAATTTCATACACCCCCGGGTTGTTTATGTTGCCACACGCCGAGATCAGCTTGGTTCCGGTGCTCTTGCCCTTGCCCAGCTTTGAATATTCTTCGCCGCCCATGCCGATGATGGGGCCGACCGTGGCCAGGGTTTCCACGTTATTAACCACCGTCGGGCAGCCATAAAGCCCTTTGAATGCCGGAAATGGAGGTTTGATGCGGGGATTTCCCCGTTTTCCCTCGAGCGATTCGAGCAATGCGGTCTCTTCCCCGCAGATGTAGGCTCCGGCACCCGGGTGAACGTAGATGTTCAGCGAGAAATCGGTTTTCAGGATGTGTTCGCCCAGGTACCCGTGATGGTGCGCTTCAGCAATGGCTTTTTCGAGCACACCGACAAGGTATTTAAATTCTCCGCGGATGTAAATGTAACACGTTTTCACCCCGAGTGCAAAACTTGAAATGATCAGTCCTTCGATGAGCCTGTGCGGCAGATGGTGCATCAGGTAACGGTCTTTGAAGGTGCCCGGTTCGCTCTCATCGGCATTGCAGATTAGGTAACGCGGCTTGTCTGATTTCCGGTCGAGGAAACTCCATTTCAAGCCGGTGGGAAACCCGGCTCCTCCCCTGCCGCGCAATCCCGACCTGGTTACTTCGGCATTCACCTGGGCCGGCGTCATCTCCCGCAACGCTTTTTCCACGGCAGCATAGCCCCCGTTGGCGCGGTAAACGTCGAATCCCCGGATCCCCGGAATTTCTATGCCGGCTAGCAGAATTTTTCCACCCATGTCGAATCGTCCGGTTTATCCTTGTTAGCATTTTCCCTGAGGTCATCCAGTATCTTATCGACCCTTCCCGGGGTGAGATGTTCGTAGTATCCTGTATTGACCTGCATCACCGGGCCTGTGCCGCAGGAACCCAGGCACTCCACCTCCTTTAACGTGAACAATCCGTCGGGGGTGGTTTCACCCGGACTGATCCCCAGCGAATGCCGCAGATGCTCCATGATCATTTCCCCTCCCGAAATGGCACAGGGGCCGGTCCGGCAGACTTCTATCACATAGTGTCCCATTTTGTCGAGATAAAACATTGAATAAAAGGTAGCCACCTCATACACTTCGATCGGCTGGATGCCGAGCAGCCCGGCAACATAATCCATAACATCGACTGAAAGGTATCCGCCCAGCTCCTCCTGCGCAATATGCAGGATGGGCAGTAAGGCCGATTTCTGCTGACCTTCCGGGTAGCGGAGGATCAGTTGCTGTATCTTCCCGAGCACTTCGGGCGAAAAAGCAACCGTCTTGCCTTCTTTGACGAAAAGCTTATGATTTACTATATTTCCCTGTTCCATGATGTACCGATTCAACATTAAGCGTCCAATTCCCCTGCAATGACATTCATGCTGCTCATCGTCAGGATGGCGTCCGACAGCACCCCGCCACGGATCATTTCCGGGTAGGCCTGGTAATAGATAAAACCGGGCCTGCGGAAATGCAGCCTGAAGGGGGTTCTGCCACCGTCGCTGACAAGGAAAAATCCCAGTTCGCCGTTGCCGCCTTCCACCGAATGATAGACTTCGCCAACCGGGACCTCAATTTCGCCCATGACAATCTTAAAATGCCAGATAAGGGCTTCCATCTTCGAGTAGACTTCCTGTTTCGGCGGAAGGTAAAATTCGGGCACATCCATATGGAACGGGCCCTCCGGAAGGTTTTCCAGGGCCTGGCGAACCAGTTTCACACTTTCCCAGATCTCCTGTTGGCGTACACAAAACCGGTCGTAAGTATCTCCCTGGGTGCCAACGGGAATGATAAACTCATAATCTTCATAACTGCTGTAAGGTGTCATCACGCGCACGTCGTAATCGACCCCGGCAGCTCGCAGGTTCGGGCCGGTAAACCCATAGTTTACGGCCCTTTCGGCGGAGATGGGGCCGACACCGATGGTGCGGTCCATGAATATGCGGTTGCGCATGAGCAGCTTCTCAAATTCGTGCAGCACTTTCGGCAGGTGATCGAGGAATTCCCTGATCTTCTTCACTGCCCTGATCGAGAGGTCGCGTTCAAATCCGCCAATACGGCCCATGTTGGTGGTAAGCCGGGCACCCGAAACCTCCTCGTAAATTTCATATACGCGTTCCCGTTCCTGGAAAACATAGATAAAGCCGGTGAGGGCGCCGCTGTCGACGCCGATCACGCTGTTGCACACCAGGTGGTCGGTGATGCGCGCCAGCTCCATTATAATAATCCTCAGGTAATCAATGCGTTTCGATGTCTTAACCCCAAGGAGCTTTTCGACGGTCATGTGCCAGCCGAGGTTGTTGATGGGCGAAGAACAGTAGTTGAGGCGATCGGTGAGCGGGGTGATCTGGTAAAAGGGACGGTGTTCGGCAATTTTTTCAAACGCACGGTGGATGTAGCCGATGGTTTGCTCGGCAGCGACGATCTGCTCTCCGTCCATGGTCAGCACGTTTTGGAAAATTCCGTGCGTGGCCGGATGGGTGGGGCCAAGATTCAGGGTCGTATATTGTTTTTCCTCAAATTCCATTAGCAGATGGCAAAATTGTAAAATTGTAAAATGGCAAAATAGTGAGGTAGCGAGGTAGCGAGGTAGCGAGGTAGCGAAATAATGAAAATTGCATTACAGGTATTTTTTGGTTATTGAGTATTTCGGCCGAAAAAGCGGTCGTCCTTGTCTTCCCTTGTCGGATCTTCCAGCGGGTATTCTTTCCGCAGGGGGAAAAAATCCATGTATTCAACATTCAGTATGCGTTTCAGGTTGGGATGGCCGGTGAAGAGGATTCCGTAAAAATCGTAGGTTTCGCGCTCCATCCAGTTGGCTGATGAAAAAAGATCGGTAACCGTTGAAACGGAAGGATCGGCAAGCGTAACAAATGTTTTAATGCGAATACGCTTGTTTTCAGGAAGGTTGTGCAGGTGGTATACCACCCCAAGGGGCAATCCCCGGTCGGGATAATGAATGCCGCAGAGATCGGTCAGCATGTTGAATTCAAGATCACCATCCTCCTTCAGAAAACGGATCACCTCATGGATCACCGGGTGCGCCACCGTAACGGAAAGAATGTCGGCATCGGTATCCATTTTCAGGATATCCCGCCCAAACGCCTTGTATAATTTGTCAACTATCAACGCATTCTCCATCATTTTCTCAATTTCACCATTTCACTACCTCGCTACCTTAAACCAATATTCCATACCCCGAAAGCAACTCCTTATACTCCTCCGAATACCTCCGCCTGAGCGACTCGTTTCCCACGAGTTCCTGTATTTTCATGAAGCCGTCGATGATCTGTTCGGGCCGTGGCGGGCATCCGGGCACGTAAACGTCGACCGGCACCACGCGGTCGATGCCCTGAAGCACGCTGTAGGTGTCGAATATGCCTCCGCTCGAGGCACAGGCGCCCACAGCCAGCACCCAGCGGGGTTCGGCCATCTGGATGTACACCTGCTGGATGACCGGCGCCATCTTTTTTGCAATGGTTCCCATCACCATCAGCAGGTCGGCTTGCCTCGGGCTGAAACTCAGCCGCTCGGCGCCGAACCGGCCCAGGTCGTAATGGGCCCCCATCGTGGCCATGAATTCAATGCCGCAACAGGAAGTGGCAAAAGGCAATGGCCAGATCGAATTTTTCCGCGCCAGGCCGATCACCTTGTCGAATGTGGTGGCAAAGATCCCCGGGGCGGTGTATCCGTCGGGGGGATCGGCTTTGCTGTATGTCTTTATGTTGGTATCCATTTTATAACTGAAACCTGTTAATCTTCCCAGTTTAACGCACCCTTGCTGATGATGTAATAAAATCCGAAAAGCAGGAACCCGAGGAACAGCAGCATTTCCCAGAAGCCGTCCCACCCAAAGTCCTTGAAATTGATGGCCCATGGATAGAAGAAGATAATCTCCACATCGAAGAGCACAAACAGGATCGCGATCAGGAAATACTTGACGGAGAACGGGAATCGCGCATTTCCCTTCACCTCGATGCCGCATTCAAAATTCTGATCTTTGCGGATGGTATGGAATTTCTTGCGTTTTCCCCCGATAAAATGGGTTGCGAACATGGTGACCGCCACAAAACCCAGTGCTACCAGCGATTGGACAAGCACCGGGATATAGTCTGACGGGATGAAGATCTTATCCATTATTTAGAATTAATCTTGACAAAGGTAAGTAATTTTTTTAATTACCGTTATATCCTTCACAAAGAATATTGTTTCCCCCCGAACCCCGTAGGGGTTCCACTCCTTTTCCAAAAATAATAAATACCCCCGAACCCCGTAGGGGTTCCACTCTTTTAACACCTAAAAATAAAGAATAACTTTGTACGATGAAACACCTCAGCACACTTATCCTGGGAATGCTGCTTGCCCTGGGTGCGCAAGCCCAGGAATCCCCAACCGGCAACGCGGTGCGGATCAATCCGGGCGACAGCCTGCCGGTCATCCTGAAAAAGGCAGCCCATATCATACCCTCTGCGCGGCAAATCAGTTGGCAGGAGCTGGAATTTACCGTGTTCATCCATTTCGGGATGAACACCTTCACCAACCGGGAATGGGGCGAGAAGGGAACACCGCCATCCCTGTTCAACCCGACGGCGCTCGACGCTGAACAGTGGGTGAAAACGGCAAAAATGGCCGGGGCAAAACTCCTGATCATCGTCGCCAAACACCACGATGGCTTTTGCCTCTGGCCCAGCAGGTTCACAGACTATTCCGTCAAAAATTCACCCTGGAAAGGCGGGAAGGGAGATGTTGTGGGCGAAGTGGCGGCAGCCTGTAAAAAACACGGCATGAAACTCGGGATTTACCTCTCTCCCTGGGATATGAATTCGCCCCTGTACGGCACCGAGGCATACAACGAACATTTCAGGAACCAGCTCACGGAACTGCTTACCCTGTATGGGCCTGTTGATGAGGTATGGTTCGATGGCGCGTGCGGGGAAGGTCCAAATGGCAAACGCCAGGTGTACGACTGGCTGAGCTATTACAGGGTGGCCCGAATGCTGCAGCCGCAGGCTGTGATCGCCGTTACCGGGCCCGACGTGCGGTGGGTTGGCACTGAATCGGGCTACGGCCGTGAAACGGAATGGAGTGTCGTACCCGCCCCGGCATCCGCCCTGAAGGATATTGCTCTCACCTCTGCCGAAAAGGTTATGAAAGAAGGGGTCTTTTTCCCGATAGGCGACATGATGGAACAGGACCTCGGCAGCCGGGAAAAAATAGCGCAGGCCGGCGCCCTGATCTGGTATCCTTCCGAGGTCGATGTCTCCATCCGCCCGGGATGGTTCTACCACCCCGGCGAGGACAGCCTGGTGAAGAGCGCCGAAACCCTGACCGATATCTGGTACAGTTCCGTCGGGCGGAATTCGGTATTGCTGCTCAATTTGCCTCCCGACAGGCGGGGGCTCATCCATGAAAACGATGTGGCTGCCTTAAAAAAAATGAAGTCTTTGCTTGATGCCACCTTCAGCAACAACCTGGCAAAAAATGCGGCTGTATTTAAAAATGACTCCTCGATGCTGGTCAGGTTCCCCGCGCCGGTTTTGTTTGACCGGGCCATGTTGCAGGAGGACTTCCGCCATGGACAGCGCGTTGAATCATTTATCCTGGAATCCTTTAACGGCAATGGCTGGAAGGAGATCGCCCGCGGAACAACCATCGGCTATAAACGGTTGCTACGGTTCGAACCCGTAAAGACAGACAAAGTGAGGCTGAGGATCACCTCCTCGCGGGATGTGTCTGAAATAAGTCATTTCGGGCTTTACAAAGCCCCGGCTGAAAAACGGTGAGCAGTTGCCTAACCCTTTTTTGCCTTTTTCTCTATTTTTTCCTGCCGTTTTTCCTTTGGTGATTTTGCAGGCGCCTTTTTAACGTCCTTTTTTGCGTCTTTCGATTTTGACATATGAACAGATTTTAATTGTTAACGATCCTTTTTATCTGATTGCCAGCGTTTAAATAAAATTGAAACCAGTCATCTTTAAATGATATGTCCCGGCAAACCTGAACAAAGTTAATATTATTTTCTTACTGATGCAAATCCCTTACAGCCGGTTCGATTGAAAATCGAATCTGACCCTTCCGATTCATCTGAAAAAAAGGCCGGACCCTCCTGCGAGGGAACCGGCCATGAAAAATGAAAAGGAAACTGTTAGTAAATCTTTGAAGGGTCGCGGTTACCCGGGGCATTTGAATACCAGTCGGGATAAGCAGTGCCTGAACTGGCAGCCCATTCTATGAAATGCAGGTAGGCTTCGTTCACGGGCGTTTTTTCAATCGGGTAATCAAATCCCTGAAGGATATTGACGCCCCAGGGAAGATTGTTTGCCGTTTTATAATATTTCCCTTCGCCGGGCCTCGTATCATCATCGCGGGTACCAAACAGGGCTGTATTCGCACGACTGGTGGGAACGCGGCCGGCCAGGTGAATTTCTTTGCCACGGTCCTGAAAGGTGGGTTGTACATTTCCAATAACCTGTCCCGTAAGGGTTTCTCCTACAATGAAGAAATTAAACACCGCGGGTGTAAGCTGTGACCCGGCAACAACGCCCCCGGGTGCAGGAATCCCATTGTTAATGAACACCAGGCGAACATTCAGTGTGACGTACGGGGAAAAGGCGGCGCCTTTCTCGGTATTCCCCTGGCATAATCCAAGGACGCGGTGAGAATCATCAAACACGATGCATGTTGCATAGGTTTGCCCGGTTTCCAAACCGTTGGGGCCAATGGAATAAATTGTGACGTGACTTATCGAGTTTCCGTTCACACTGCATATTTTATCCGGCGTAATTCCATCAATCTGGAATCCAAACCCGTCGTTAAAACAACCGCCGGTTGCACGGAGGGTAAAAGCGCCATTCACCTCCACGACGTTGTTCGCTGCGTTGGTAACCGTTTGCAATTTATAGTCAACCACCACATCATTGAAATCATAATCGCCTTTTGCCGGCCAGAGGTCTTCAAAGGCAAGCGTTCCTGCCTGGGTTGCCGAGGGGAAGTAGCTGTTGTATGCCTTGTTCGGATCGTTGGGATAAGCATCATCCGTATTGGCAACGCCGTCGCCGTCTGAATCCTGAACAGGAGCCTGCGGGATGCAGCCGTTTGCCGGATCGGACCAGTAGAGGCCGGGAAAAACAAAATCGTCGGAAATAATGGGAGCCAGCCCGCCCTCACCTGTAAAACTCACCCTGATTTTGTACACTGCCGCTGAATTGGCGATCGCACCCGGAACCGGCACGACAAATGCCATAACCGGCGTGATGATCCCGGGCGCTGGCCAGTTGTAAGAATAAAACGAAACGGGGGTCCCCTCGTATGCAGGAGGATTGTTCCCGTCGTACGGGATATAAAAAAGCTCGATTCCCCGTGTCGTGCCGGTTAACCCTCCAAGCCTCGCATTGAAGGTGATGTTGCCCGACGATACCAGCATCCATGGGGTCTTAAGCCACGAGGCATCCGGTGAGTTGCCGGGAATGCTGCCGCTTTGCAACGACCAGCTGCCGGTAATCGGAACGCCGGGAGTCCCGGTATAGGTGGCCTGGGCGAATCCCCAGCAGTTTCCCTGTTCAATGGCACGATTCCCCGATTCGCAGTTTAATGTTACCTGGGCCATGCTTTCAGAAAAAGAGACCAGGGTAATCAGTACTGATAATAAGAATAGCTTTTTCATCTGATTTGATTTTAAGATGATTTTAATCCGTTACGACAGGGATAAAGGAGAAAAATGCCTTGTTGTTTGTGATCGCAACCAGGTAAGTTACAGAGCCATATCGCAGGGTAAGCTCTTTTTCCGTTGTAGGTACGGTGAGGTTGATGATGGCGTTTTCGTCCATCTGGTGCAGCTTGCTGAACAAGGTGGTTCCGTTGGCAAGGTTTACAGTGAGGGTAGATTTTACAGGTACCAGGGTGGGCAAACCGGTTATCTGAAGTTCTACAGCCATTCCCGTAGTCCAGTTGAACGAATCGGCGGCTTTTAACTCTTTCAGGGTTTTGGGAAGGCTTACCGGGGTGGTCAGTTCACTTTTTTTGCACCCCGACGCCAGGACCATCGCGATGGCAGAGAAGAGGAAAAACAGTTTAAGTGTTTTCATGGCTTCGATTTTGACCTGAAATATCAAAATTCATGCCACCATGCAAAATTTAGATTTAAATCGTTGACATTCTTCTGTTTAACAAACAAGTGTCTCTAATACTTACAAATGAAATACTCCATGAATGGGAAAAATTTCTCACATTTTCCGCAACTGGTCATTCACCTCCTGCAGGATCGTTTCAAGTTGTTTTAACAGTTCGGCGAATCCGGGTTCCTTCATGGCAGGCAGTTCAAGCTGTTCCACTTGCTTGATTATTTCCGTCGCAGAATTTACACCCATGACCATGATCGAAGGTTTCATCTTATGAAGGATTCCCTTGATCAATGAAAACTCATTTTTGGCAACCTGGGTCCTGATATCCAGCAGGGCGGCTTCATTTTGTGAAATGAAAAGCCTGATCATTTCACTGAAAAAACCCTTATCCCCGGCCGCAATGGTACGGAGTTCCTGCAGGTCAAATAATTTTTCCGGTTTACTTGTCATGGTTTCAGCTGTGTTTCAATCCATTAACTTTTATGGCAATGATTGCCGCGATGATCAGTTTCGTCAGATCTCGTCGTTTTGTTTCAACCGGTACAGGGTCGACTTCCCGATGTCCAGCTTTTTAGCCACCAGGGCAACGTTATCCTGGTATTTATCGAGGTACGACCGGATGATCATCCGGTCATACTGGGCCAGGGTCATTTCGCCCGAGTTAAGAAAATCATTGGGTTGTGCTGTCTGGGAATAGATGATATCCTCAGTAAGCAGCACCTTGCCGTTCGACATAACCACGGCCAGGTCGATGATGGCTTTAAGTTCCCTGATATTGCCGGGATAGGAGTAACGGAGCAGTTTTTCACTTGCTTCGCTGGAAAAGCTGACAAGCGGCATTTTATTCTCCTTGCAGAACATTTCGGCAAAGTGTTTTGCCAGGATCATGATATCATTGTTCCTTTCACGAAGCGGGGGAAGGTGAATGGGAAGGCCCAGGAGGCGAAAATAGAGATCCTGCCTGAAGTTGCCGAGCGCCACTTCCTCCTTCAGATCACGGTGCGTGGCAACAATGAGCCTCAGGTCGAGGGGAATGGTCTCCTTTCCCCCGATCCTCACCAGTTCCCTTTCCTGGATCACACGCAACAGTTTGGCCTGCAGCGCAATATCCATATCGCCGATTTCATCAAGAAACAGGGTTCCCTCGCTGGCGACTTCAAACCGGCCAATTTTCCTCGTGTCAGCGCCGGTAAACGCACCTTTTTCATACCCGAACAACTCGCTTTCGAGCAACTCTTTCGGGATAGCCGACATATTTACAGCCACAAAAGGTTTCTTGCGCCGGGGTGAATTATAGTGGATCGCCTTCGCCACCATCTCCTTGCCGGTACCTGTTGCCCCGGTTATTGAAACATTGATGTTGGTCTTGCTGGCCCGTTCAATCAGGGCATAGATGGTCTTGATCGCCTGGCTGTTGCCGATGATGGCCTTTTCGAAGTCATATTTCCTGCCCACCTCTTCCTGCAGTTGCTCAACCTGGCTTTTCAGCACCTGGTTTTCGCGTATGCGCAGGATCACATTCCACAAACGGGATCTCGAATCCTGTTCCTTTACGATATAATCATTTGCACCGTCTTTCAGCAAATCAAGGGCCGTTGAAATATCCTTCTGGCCGGAAACGATGATCACCTTCGTGTCGGGACTCGTTTGCCGTATCTTTTTAAGAATCACAGCGCCGTTTATATCCGGCAGATCATAATCAAGGGTGACCAGGTCGGGCTTTTTATGCAGTTCGCCCATAAATTCCTTCCCGGTCAAAAAAAGCTTGATGTCATAGTCAGGGTTCGACGAGAGGTATTGCTTCAGATATTGTCCATAAAATCTGTCATCCTCTACAATGAAAATTGAAAAACTACTCATAGTTTCCGGTTTTGGGATTTGATGGTCAATATGACAACTTTTCCCAGGATGACAAAGATATAAAAAGGTTTAATATCATGCTGATGATCTGCTTTATTTAAATAAATAAACCTGGCAACTCCCTGTTTTTATCTTTTTAATTCCCGGATTTTCATCCGGGGAAACGCACAGAAGGCCGGGAAGGCAGCAGCCACAAGAGGATGGTTTGTAAGGCTTTACTTTATCGAATGGAAGATTTCATGAAGCTCGCCAAGCTTTTTGGTGATGGTTTTATCGTCGGCTTTCTTAATAACCAGTTGATTTAAAACTCCTGCCTCTTTGACCAGGCTGGCGATCGAATTTTTTATTTCAGCCGTATTGAATGAGGCCGGGATCTTTCCGCTTTGCAGATCTTTAGCCCTGGCCAACAACTCGCCCGACCGTTCGCGGATGGGATTCAGGTCGCCATCCTGCGAGGGATGGAAGGTCTGCGACATCACTTCGTGAAATTCATTCAGCCCCGTCCACGTATCCTTTTCAATATCTTTCAGCAGGGGGTTTGCGAGGGCATCGGTGTAGTTCTTATTTACCGCGGCCCAGTTGATCGTGTTGACAATGGCCGAAAGGTAATCTCCCCGTTTGTTCTGATACTTCAGGTAATAGGCATGTTCCCAAACATCGATGGCCAGGATTGGAATCCCGCGTTCGGGAGAGACATCCATGATAGGATTGTCCTGGTTGGGAGAGGAACACACGGCAAGTTTCTTATCCGTGGTGACATAAAGCCAGGCCCAACCTGAACCAAAACGGGTGGCGCCTGCTTTGGTCAGCAGCTTCTTTAGACTGTCGGCCGAGCCGAATGTGGCAATAACCGCTTTCCCCACGTCGCTCAGGGCATCAAACGGGTTGTTTAACGAAAGGGTATTCCAGTAGAGCGAATGGTTGTAATGCCCTCCGGCGCTGTTGCGCACGGCATCGCCGGTTTCACCGGCGTAAAGCAGGAGTTCTTCCAGCGTGTATTTCTCATATTCGGTTCCTTTCACCGCGAGGTTGAGGTTTTTTACATACGTGGCATGGTGCTTCGAATAATGGATCTCCATGGTCTGTGCATCGATGACAGGCTCAAGGGCAGTGTACGCGTAAGGCAGCCTGGACAGTTCAAAAGGATAGTTTTGCGCCGGCAGGAGTGTGGAAAACCCCGTAAGGAGTAAGGTTATGGTAAAAAGGGCGATATACCTGAGATTTTTCATGGGTTCGGTTTTTATGTTTTATTTGTTACAAATTTACTAATATTTTTACAGACAGTAAATTACAATGTAACCGGTGCAGGGCTCCGGCTCCCGTCCTCATCCCTGATGCGGTTCGCCGTCGCGCTTTTCATCATCGTCGTCAAAGATCAGTTTCCTGTATTTTGTGTAGAGGAAGGAGCTGATCAGCAGCAGCACCCCCAGGGAGACGAACACGATGGTTTTTGAAATGGTGTTGAGATCGGAGATATCATAAAAGATGAGTTTGACAAGCGTTGCCCCGAACAGCACAATGGCGGCGATCCGCAGGTGGACCTTTTTCCTGCTGATGCCCAGTACGACAAGGAGCAGGGCATAAAGCCCGAAAAGGATGCTTAACCCTAGTTTGTAGGATTGTCCCGGCTGATAGAGGTCCATCCAGTTGATGAGTTCATTGCCGGCAACCGTCAGCAGGGTCAGGTGAAGGAGCAGGTCAAACTCCCTCCTGAAATCTATCCTGATGAGGCCGCTACGGATATACCTGGAAATGGAAAACACGATCAGGCCGGCAAACACGAATGAAATGTACCGGATCCCGATGTTGAAGCCGCCCCGGTAATACATTCCTGAAAGCGCCTGCCCCAGGTAGCTTTCGCGCAGTTCCCCTATGGTGTATAATCCCAGGGTGAGGAATATGCCCAGGCAAACCGTATTCAGAACAAGGTTGATGTTGCCAGGCAGGCTGCTCTTCAGCCACCGGATATTCATCATGGAAAGAAGGAAGAAAAAGAGCAGTGAATAGCAGATGCCCGAAATCCTGCCGTATTTCAGAAGATCTTCATTCCAGTATGTTTCGGGAATGGTCCCGCCCTGATTCACAATGACCCTGGAATCCTGGTAAAGTTGCTCCCAGAAGGTTGATATTTCCATCATGAATGCAAAGTAGAGCGCTATGACCAGGATAGCCGGCATTACGAAGTTCATCACGTTCAGCAACGCTTTTTCCTGAAGAAGCGGTGAAATGAATTTTTTTTGATTGTTGACAAAGTTGATAAATCCAAAGGAGGAGGCGAAAAACAGGGAGGTCAGCAGGTTGATGTTGAAAACCGGGAAGATCCTTGTGGCCGGATCCTGCGTGAGATAACCGTTATAAACTGTAGTCCAGTCGTCAACAAGGCTGATAAACACGAACAGCATCAGCGGATATGAAAGCAGTTCATAAACCATGGCATTTTTGGTACGCCCGATCCAGAACAGGGCGGCAACTTCTCCCGACCAGAGCAGCGTCACCCAGCGGCCATCCCACTGCACCGGTATGGCAATGGAGAAAAACACGAGGGCCAGCCCGGCAGTATAGTACAGCAGGTTGCGGTCGCTGTGGTTTTTCCACCGGATCAGGAGGGCTGCCGCGAAATGGATCGCAGCATTGATCAGGGTGAACAGGCCCAGAAACGCCGATCCCTGTTTATCTCCCTCCAGGATGCTGTATCCAAGGGCATAAAAAATGGCGGAATTTATCAGGAGCAGCAATACATCCCCGGCTTCCGACTTTTCATCTTTCAGCAACTTGTAGGCAAGAAAGATCAGGTAAAAGGTGGTGAAGAAAACCGTGGTGAAGAGGAGCGCCAGTCCGAAATGTTCCGTTGACAGGTACTTTGTCTCGTACCAGGAGTAAAAAATGAGCCACGTAAGTATGAAGGAAGAATAGTAGAGCGGTTTCCAGTATTTCCGGAACGACAGGACAAGAATGCCGGTGTTGATCACCGCCATGTAGGTGAAGAAGGCGGCTACCCTGCCCGAACCATCATCCAGCAGAAACGGGACCGCATAAGCCCCGACCAACCCGATATGGGCAATCACCTGCTTGTCGTAGCTCAGGGCTGCCGCTACGGTGAAAACGGTAAACATTACCATCAGGGCGAACGTCAGCATGGCAGGTATCAGGCTGTAAAAGTCGAAGGCGGCAAAAGTGATAAAATACATGATGGACATGGAGCCGCTCAGCAGCACCGCGCTGAAATTGGCATACTCCTTTTTCAGCCGGAAAGCCAGTCCGAACAGCACCAGTCCGAACAGATACCCCAGGATGATCCTGGTCCACGGGCTGATCAGTTCATGATCGATGGCATACTTCACCCCGATGCCCACGCCGATCACGGTAATGGCGATCCCGATCTTGTTGATCAGGTTTTCGCCGATGAATTTTTCAAGGTTCGATTTCAGAGGAACCCGGTTTCCGGCAGCGGGGGCTCCAGGAACCGACCGGGGCTGTTCATCTGCCGGAGCCTCCCATGATTTCGTGACCGGGGTTTGAAAGCCAGAAGCGGATTTCCCGGCAGGGATTACCTCAACCACCGGCGGGATAATGATAATTTTTGCATCTGGAACTGATGCAGGAACTTCTTCTGTAAAACCGGGCGAGGAATAGAGATTGCTTATTTCTGCCCGCAACGAACCGATTTCCTGTTGAATCGATTCCTGCTTTTTTGCCAGTGACTCCAGCCGCTGGAGGATATGGTCAAGTTGTTCGGGGGTTTCAGGCATCGTTTAGGGTTTTACGAAGGACGAAGGACGCGAGACGTGGGACGAGGGGCATAGGGAGTGTTAAGGGGTTTTGGAGAGGTCGAAATTACTACAAAGATAGGCGGATGTCAAGCCAAAAGATTTATGGCGGGTCCTGAATCAGGGAGCCAGGGTAACACTTCCGTAAACGACCATCGATTTGCCGGGGTTTATGGTAAGGTTGCCAGAACCCTGGATGGTGAGGTTATGGCAGAAGGTGGCATTCACGGTAGTTATGACCGGGTGATTCGGCCCCGGGGAAATGGTCAGGTCATACAGGGTTGTCGGAACCACTGCCGGGCTCCAGTTGCCGGGATTGTTCCAGTTTGAATCGGCGCCGCCGGTCCAGGAGGCGTTTGAGAACAGGGTGGGTTCGGCAGTCCATATTTCCATGGCCGGATCGCCAAAAAGGTTGCAGTCGTAATGGCACCAACGCTGTGCGCCGGGTTCGAACTCCCCCGGAAGGCCGACCCAGGATGCTGTTTTGATCTTCGAGATCATATGGGCCGTACCGATGTGTTTCTCGGGCAGGGTGTCGTTATAAACGGCGCTTACGAATTCCCGTTCCAGGTGTTCGGAGGGGCCTTCGGTGGTACCCTCGTCAAACCAGCCGTACCGCGAATTGGCAATACAAGCCGCAAGAAAATTATCGATCGAAACGGCTTTTGCGGCAATGCACCCTCCGCTTTCATCAAACGCGCCGCAATCGCAACCCTGGGTGTACAAAAGTTCGTAGTTATGGGTGATGCCATTGACCGCGGCGAAGTTCGCGTTGGTGATCTGCGACATCGAAAGCCGCATCATGTAGGTGGAATTGGAATGTCCCAGGTGGTGAATGAATGACTTCCCCTGGTTAAAACAGGCCAGCAGGGCTGATGTACTCCACGACCACACGTTCAAAGGCGGGGAGACCAGGGTGTCGTAAAGTTTTTCAATGGTATTCCCTGTCGATGGAATCCCGTGCGTAAAATACCCGTTATCACTGTGGTTGTTGTTAAGCAGGCTCAGGTAGCTGCCGCCGAAGGTCAGCGGCGCCGACCATAAATACTCCCCTGCCAGCAAAGGCTTGTTCATTTCGCCCAGCACCGGGTTGGTTTGGTAGGAAACAGTTTTGTGGATCAACCGGTGGAGCTGGGCTGTATCATTCACGGTAAACCGGCCCACTGCGACATCGGGCAGTAAATCGGGGTTGTCAGCCTCTTCAGCGTAGACATGATTCCCGTTCAGGTCGTAGTTGCCGTCAAGGCCCGAAAAGTAAAGATCGGCAGGGATATTGGAATCTTCATAGAGGGAACCGCCCGAATGTACATGGCAGTAGAACCCCCGTGCCGGAACCAGGGGCGGATTCCCCGCCAGGAGTACATATTCGATGCCGGATTGCTGGTACTGGCTTATGATGAAATTCCGGATCTTTTCGTTGAGGTCCCAGCCAGTTGTGGTTGCCGAGATGCTGTCGACCGTAACGACCCTGGAGGAGATGCCCTTCGCCGCGTACATTCCTGTAAGCGGCTGGAACTCGTTCTTAAAGCTGGCCGGGCATACAATAAGGTACTTGTAGCTGGTCTGCGGCGATTTCCTCTGAGGATACAACGCGGCCATCTCCGGGTTCATGGCAAAGGACCTCACCCTGTCGGGGGCCCTTCCCGTGATGGGTAACCGGGCCAGGGCATCCTGTGATTGTTGATCAGGCTGTGTCTGAATCCTGACGGTCACCTTCCTGAACCATGAAACCTGACGCATGCCCGGGTTATATTTTACCGGGGTAAAAGAGGAAATGGCAAATGCATAACCATTCATATACTGTGTTACAAGCGGGCCATGCGGGGGCGTGGAATAGATCCCATGCTGCTGATAAACCTGTTTGTTCTGCAGAAATTCCCCGGGTTTGCCGTCCGAGATCGGGCGTACGCGTTGTTTGGGCCTGATAAGCAATTGTACGGGAATAACCGCTTCATCCCCGTAAACGATCTGAACCGAGGTGGCTGCCTCCCCGGGAGGAAGCATCAGTACCACATTCTGCCAGGGCAGCAATGGCTCCCCGGGGACTCCGGCAAGGAGCGTGTTCCCGAAACTCAAGGTTTGCCAGTCTCCATCCGATTCGACCTTGTAGGTGTTGAAGCAGAATGTTTTTTCAACCGTCCCAGCCGACAAAAAAAGCGCAGGGAATAGCGCCAGTATGATGAAGATTTGCTTCTTCATTTTCAGGTTAAACTTGCTGACTGTTAAGCATTTCAACAGTCTCCTTAACCCCGTCGGCGGGCGCTGTCGGCTTAATTCCGAACCGTTTTTCAAATTTGGCGCTGTCAAAAACATAGTCGCGGTCATACTGGTACAGCATCTCGGGGAATTCACGCATCACCGGGATAAACAGTCCGAGGATGCTGATCATAAACCCGGGCAGGACCATGTATTTGGCACTTTTGCCCATCTCCTTCGCGAAGAGGGCAATCCAGTCTGCCGCCGACAGGTTTCCTCCGCCGGTAGGAAGATTCCAGACCTGGTTGTATGCGTCGGGCGTATTTCCCAGCAGGGCGGTGGCTTTCCCGGCATCGGGGGTGTAGGTGAACGAATGTTTCACCTTCGCGTTGCATATCCAGTTGGCTTTCTTGTTTTTAAGCAGGTTCTTATAGACCATTTCGATAAGCATGCTCTGCGTTTTTACCGGACCGTAAAAATCGGCCGAGCGGGCAATGAGGGCGGTGAGGGTTCCCTTTTCAACATGGTCGAGGATGAGCCTGTCGAGCTGCGCCCTCACCTCCCCTTTTTTACTTACCGGGCTGATGGGTGAATCTTCGGTGATGTGTTTGACGTGGTCCCCACCGATCATATAGACATTGTCGAAAAACACGAGTTTGCTCTTGTTTTCGATACACGCGTCGATGACGTTTTGCATGAGCGGGGGCCAAACGGCCTGCCATACTTTGGCCTTGTACTCGAGCCCGATGGTAAGATAAACGACCTCCGAGCCTTTCACTGCAGCGAAGATCTCATCCCGGCTGGTGAGGTTGGCCGGATGGAGTGTGTCTGTGTCGTTGACTTTTTTCGGGTTCCGACTTACCAGCCGGATCTCTTTTGTATAATTTACCAGCGCTTTGGCTAGTTCAATGCCGATTGCTCCGCCGGAGCCCAGGATAGTTTGCATGTTACCTTTTTATTTTAAGTTTGACGTGGGACGTGGGACGAAGGACGTGGGAGCATGGTTAGGTGGTGAGGAGGGTTAAAATGGTTTTCCAGTTTCGTGTTGTGGTTGATACCTTTAATTTGCTTTCGAAGAACTGCGGGGTGAGTTTGGTGCGGCCGTATCCATCGGGGCAATAAAGATAGATTTCTTTTCCGTTTATGGCAAATTCGTCGGGCGGAAAATTATATTCCATTATTTTTTCGGTGCGTCCAGGGTCAGGCAGTTCTGACAGAAAGGTAACATGCATTTTACCGGCGTCAAGGTTTCCATCCCGGAGGAATGGATTGCTTTTACTGATCACATCCAGTTCCTGCAGGGTACGGATCACCACCGGCACTTCAAATCCGAAGCGTTCCCTGATTTTTCCTGCAATACCGGCAGCCAGCGCGGCAGGATCGTCGCTGTTGCTGCCGAAAACAATATTCCCGCTCTGGATATAGGTCCGGATGCCGGTAAAATCAAGTTCGCCCAGCACCCCCTTCAGCTCATCCATTTTGATCATGTTATGTCCGCTTACATTGATGCCGCGGAGCAGGGCGATATAGGTTACCATGGTTGTTGGGGTTAGGGGTGGAATATTTACGATTTACGATTTACGATTTACGATTTACGATTTACGATTTATGCCGGAAGTCTTCAAAATTCACACTTCAAAATTCGTTAATCAATATTCATTATTCGATATTCATCATTCGTTAATCAATATTCATTATTCGGCAATATTGTGTATCATCCCCCGGAAAATAAGCCCGTGAAAGGGCAGGAAGAAATACCAGTAAAGTCTGCCCCAAATGCCATAAGGCCTGAAAGTGGCGGTTTGATGCAGGATGTTGGCCTTGTCGATGCTGAACTCGAGCCATCCCTCTCCCGGCATTTTCATTTCTGCATAGAGCAGGAACCGCTTTTCTTCCTTGTCGGCCAGGATGACGCGCCAGAAGTCGAGTGCATCGCCGGCCGTGATCTCTCCGGGGCTGGTTCTGCCCCGGCGGATGCCCACCCCGCCCACGATCCTGTCGATGAAGCCCCGGATGTT
The DNA here is from genome assembly GCA_903913885.1 of uncultured Bacteroidales bacterium. Lineage (GTDB taxonomy): Bacteria > Bacteroidota > Bacteroidia > Bacteroidales > FEN-979 > CAIVAT01. Next base: position 30,471 of record CAIWMX010000011.1, read on the forward strand.
CCAGAGCAGGTCGGCAAAATACCAGCCGTTTTCACCGCCGATGGACCAGATTTTCTCCAAAGCTCTTGCGGTATCGGCCACCTTCCGGGTTTTGATATCCTTGTAGCATCCGTAAACCGGCACTTCGATGAATTGCGACAACCCTTTCGAGAGCGGCTGGCTGGTAAGGGCATCTTTCCAACTTGAGAGTACCTGGTGCTGTTCAATTTTATCGAACGCAAGCTCGATGGATTTGTCGTAGGTGATGGGGACGATGCCCAGCATCTGTTCGAGTTCATTGTCGTGGCACACCACCTCCACCTTCATGCTGTTTACCAGGTGGCAGGCCAGGGAATAGGAGATCGAGGTAACGAAGAAGAGCCAGTAGGAAGAAAGCCTTGGCGTCATGATCGGAAGGATGCCGATCCACCTGGGCAATCCCCTGATTTTGGCAAAACGCAACAACATCTCCTTGTAGGTAAGGATTTCAGGCCCGCCAATGTCAAAACTCCGGTTGAAGGTTTCGGGCTTCAGCATGACGCCCGACAGAAACTGTATCACATTGCGGATGGCGATGGGCTGGCACCGGGTATTGAGCCAGCGGGGGGCGATCATCACCGGCATTTTCTCGACCAGGTCGCGGATAATTTCGAAGGAGGCGCTGCCTGATCCCACGATGATCCCTGCCCTGAGCGTTGTCAATGCGTAAGTTGAGGAGGAGAGAATCTCCTCTACATTTTTCCTGGAGGAGAGGTGTTTTGAGAGTTCTTTTTCGTTGACGATCCCGCTCAGGTAAACAACCTGCCTGACCCTGGTCTGCTGCATCCGTTTTTTAAAATTGAAGGCGGAAGCCGCCTCCAGTTCTTCAAACTTTCCCCGTTTCGTCGACATGGAATGGATCAGGTAGAAGGCCACGTCGATGTCGGCCGGGATGCGTTCTATTTCGTCCGTTCTCAGGAAATCGACTTCGACCACGCTCAGGTTTTCGTTCTTGAAGCGGGTTGCATCAAACCTGTTCGTATCCCTGACGCAGCAAACCACTTCGTGCCCGTTTTCGAGTAATACCGGGAGGAGTCGCTTGGCGATGTACCCGGTGGCGCCGGTCAGCAGGATTTTCATGGGGGTCGGTTTGGTTTAACTATACGCAAAGGTAATGAATAATTTCCACCCTGACGGGGTCCTCCACCCTGACGGGGTCCCCCACCCTGACGGGGTCCCCCACCCTGACGGGGTCCCCCACCCTGACGGGGTCCCCCACCCTGACAGGGTCCCCCACCCTGACGGGGTCTGCCACCCTGACAGGGTCTGCCACCGATTCCCAATCGAGACAATATTCTTCTCCGACTGGGTAAGATTATTGTACTGGTATCTGCCGGAAGATTACCCCTTTTTGACAGAATATATCAGCTCATCGATGTACCGGCCTTCCTTGAAGATCGATTTTTCGAACCTGGCTTCGGGTTTCATGCCGGCTTTCTCGAGAACACGGTGTGACGCTTTGTTGGATGAAAACGTCCGGGCATAGATGCGGATAATGTCTAAATTGGTAAAACCAAATTCCAGGATCTGTTTAACTGCTTCAGTCACAATTCCCCGTCCCCAGAATTCTTCCCCAAGCCAATAGCCTATTTCTGCGTTTTTCCGATGCACGTCAGCCTGCTGGAAAATCCCTATTGATCCGCAGGCAAGGCCGTCAATAACAATAGCGAACACCCTGACAGGGTCCCCCACCCCGACAGGGTCCTCCACCCTGACAGGGTCCCCCACCCTGACGGGGTCCCCCACCCTGACGGGGTGGAGGGAGGTGATGAAGGCAATGCCATCCTCCCGGGTGTAAGGATGCGGGAACGCATCAACCAGGTTGCAGGCAATGTTTTTGTTGTTGGCATGCCTCACAAGGCTGTCAACATCGTCCATGGTGAACGGACGCAAAATGAAACTGGGCTTTTCCGGGTTCATCAGGTTCTGTGCGGGAATCTATTTGGCTTTTTTCTTGCTTGAATTTGCCATCGGGTTGTACTCCAGCGCCAGCCGGATGAAATATTCCAGGTCCTGGTCCTTATCAAGCCCCTCCGGGTCGACAAAAATAAAACCCTTCATCGGCCGGTGCGTGAAATCCATCTCCCGGCACCCCGGTTTTGAATAGGCTTCCTCCGTTTTTCCGGGATCAATGCGGGCCATCATCTTGTCTTTGATTACACCGGCGCACATCTTGTCATTCACCAGAAAACAGATGCCTCCCATCATTTTTTTATCCTCAAACGCAACCCCTAGCTCCCTGAACTTATGCCGGATGCGCTCGGTAAGAAATTCATCGTAGGCCATAACAAACGTTTATCAGGTTTACACCGGGCGTTTGAGTTTTCATTCAAACTCAAACAGCCGAAGCATACAATGCCTGCAAAGATATTAAAATGATGATGACCCGGAAATGGTGCGCTAAATTTTGTCATCCCCCGGAACAGCGATCATGAAACCATGGCCAACCGGGATAGTTACTGTTTCTTCTGATCCTGCGTGTGAAAATAGCGGTACGCCTGCCAGTCGGCCAGGTTGAACGAAAGCCATCCGCGGCTCTCCCACCGGCTGAAAAACTCCTTCCTGCGTTCCCTGATCTTTTCAGCATATTCGGCCGGCGACATGTACCTGTATTCAAAGGAGAAGTTCTTATCCTGCACCTGCCTGATCCGGTCAAGTTCGGCGGGGGATTTGTCGAGCATCGGCAGGGCCTTGTCCGAAAGGGTGCATAGCCAGTCGAGGTGGACAAACGACCGCTGGTACCCGGCGAAATTATAGCGCGCGATCAGCGGGTCCCAGTTCACGCAGGAGGCCGCCGCGAGCAGAATGAACGCGGCCAGGAAATTGACGCGCAGGAGATAAAACAGGGTCTTTCGCTCCTTTACCTTGATCACCACCGTGAACAGCCCGATAAGGGTCATGATGAGAAACAGGGCCACGCCGATGCGCTTGTAGGCCAGGGCGAAATAACAGATGTACCAGCCGTTGCGCACTGCCACCGAAACCGCCAGCACCATGTTCTGGATCAGCCAGGCGTAACTTAACAGCCTGAGGAATTTGTTCCCGGGAATAAAATTCTGGTTCCCACGGTATAACCACAGGATGATGCAGATGGAGATCAGGATGGAGAAGATCAGCAGCCAGGTGCCTTCATGGATAAACTGCATGAGATACTGTCCGTTCCATTCAAAATTAAACCATACAAACCAAATGTCAAGGAGATTCTGCACGAGGATCAGCAGGTTCAGCACCACCAGCAGGAACACCCCGGCGCGATATTCGCTTTTCAGGGCAAGGGTGCTGAACGACCGCATTCTTTTCTTCTGCCGCTCACGGTGCATGATTTCTGGTGAATGTTCGTCCCAGGCGGGAATGACCTCTTTCCGGTACCGGAATACAAACAGGATGCCGATGCAAAATCCGACAAACAGTACGCCGGCCAGCGGAACATCAATGTAGTTCAATATCAGGTTCAGCCACCGGTCAAAAAAACTGAAGATGTTGTCGGTGATCGATTCGAACCATGGATTCGACGACCGGTAGACTGCCAGGAAAAACAGGATGAGGAACAGGGGAATGACGAAGTAGACCGTTTGCCTTACGCGGTGCATGGTTCGCTGATGATTGCCGTTGCCGCTGACAAGCATGCCAATGGCATTTCCCGGCGCCAGCAGCAGGTTTCCGAAAGCAAGCCCGGCAAAGGATACGAGCGACCTGCCCGCAGGCAGCAACAACCAGCCGGTCCAAAGAAAAAGGGCAATCACATTCATGATGATCACAAAATCGGAGGCATGGATGAAGGCAAAAATGGCCGTGACCGCTACGCCGGCCGTGATGACCAGCCCGTTGCCCCTGGTTGGTTTTATCCCTGATTGCCATATCATCAGGGGAATCAGGATCAACTCAAAAAGAAGGAGGTTGATGCCCGCCGACTGGCGGTAAAAAAACAGGGTGAAAACAAGTGCAATGGCTCCTGTGAGCAGAAAGGCAAATTTGTGCTTCATAAGAACGGCTTTTATTTTTATAAACGTGATTTCAGTATACTGTATTGCCGGAAATTCTTAATAACTTCGTATCCAAATAATATTTTATGGCAAGGCTCATTACCCGCCGGCAGGCGATCAAGACCCTCGGTTTAACCATTGGTGCCGCCACCATCGGCATGAAAGGATTTTCACAGACCGGTGAAAATGTGTATGAATACGACCTGAACTACGGGGATGTATATAAGCCCGTTGACAACCCGCTGAACCGGCCCATCACCGCCATCACCTGCGGGGCCGGGAACAGGGGCAATGTTTACGGCGACTATGCTGCCGCCTTTCCTGCCCAGATCAGCATCGTGGGGGTGGCCGAACCGATTCCAATCCGGAACGAGCGTTATACGAAACATCACAAGATCGCCGATGCCAACCGCTTTAAAACCTGGGAGGATGTTTTCAAACGGCCAAAGTTCGCCGACGTGATCATCATCACCATGCCCGACAACCTACATTACGAGCCCTGCATGAAAGCCATGGAGATGGGCTACGACGTGCTGCTTGAAAAACCGATGGCGCAAACGGCGCAGCAATGCCGTGACATCCTTGCCATGACCCGCAAAACCGGCCGCATCGTGGCGGTATGCCACGTGCTCCGCTATTCGCCCTACTTCCTCAAAATGAAACAGCTCATCGAAGAAGGGGCCATCGGGGAGGTCATCAGCTTCCAGCACATGGAACCGATCTTTCATATCCATATGTCGCACTCATATGTGCGCGGCAACTGGCACGATTCAAAGGCAACCACCCCCATCATCCTGGCGAAGAGCTGCCACGACCTCGACATCCTGCGCTGGATGATCGGCAAAAATTGCGAAAGTATCGCGGCCATGGGCGACCTGAAGTGGTTCCGCAAGGAAAATGCCCCCGCAGGCAGCACCGACCGGTGCATGAACGGGTGCGCCGTGGAGGCAACGTGCCCCTATTCCGCCATGCGGATCTATTACCGCGAGCGCGGATGGCTCTACGTTTTCGACCTTCCCGATGAAAAGGAAAAACAGGGCGACGCCATTCTCGAAAACCTGCGTACCACCAACTACGGCCGCTGCGTTTACCGGATGGAGAACGACCAGCCCGACCACTATATCACTTCCATCCGGTTCGCCGGCAACATCACCGCAAACTTCTCCATGGAAGCCTTCACCTCTTACGGCGGCCGCCGCACCCGCGTGATGGGGTCGATGGGCGACATCGTCGGGGATATGGAAGAGATGACCGTTTACGACTTCCGCACGGAAAAGAGCGTGAAACTGGTGCCGAAAACCGAGGACGTGGAATATTTTAAAAACAGCGGCCATGGCGGCGGCGACTGGCTCCTGATGCGCGATTTCGTGCAGGCCATCGCCAATCAGGATCCCAAACGGCTCACCTCCACCATCGACCAGTCGATCGAAAGCCACCTGATGGGCTTTGCCGCCGAGGAAAGTCGGCTGAACAACCAGTTTGTAAAAGTTATCGTCTAAAAAACGTAAATCCCTTCAGCTATGAAATGGAAAAAAATCCTGATCATCATGGTGATCATCCTGATTGTGATCGCCGGAACGGGTGCCGTTATCTTTTACCCCATGTACGGCTTTATGTTCCACGAATCAACCCTGGTTGTCGATAAGGACCTTACCATTATCAGGGGCGGCGGCGGAAACAGCGGGTTGCTGGTCGCCGACAGCGCCGTGGTGGTGATCGACACCAAGATGAGCGGCGCCGCCGAAACGCTCTATAACCTTGCCAAATCAAAGGCAGGCAGCCGGAAGATCATCGCCGTCAACACCCATTATCACAGCGACCATGTGAATGGCAACAAATTCTATAAGGGGTGCGATATCTATATCGGCGCCTACGACCAGAAATTCCTGCTCGGCGACATGGGCTCCGAAAACTTGCCCAACCGGTTTGTAAAGGACAGCCTGGTGCTGAACCTCGGGAATGAAACGGTGTGCCTGTACAATATGGGTCAGGGTCACACCATGAACGACATGGTGGTGCTGCTGAAAAACCACAAGGTGCTTTTCACGGGCGACCTGATCTTCAATAAGGTAAATCCGTTTTTAAAGCGGGTGAGCGGCGCAAGCGTCGACAAATGGATCGGCGACCTCGACCGGATGCTCAGCCTGCCCGGCGTTGCTATGGTGGTACCGGGTCACGGCGAAACCGGCGACCGCACTATGATCGAATCGATGAAAAACTATTTCACCGACATGAAGACAGCTGCCGCCGATCCGACGAAAGAAAAAGCAATGTGCGAAAAATACAAGGAGTGGCTCACCCTGCCCATGATGACTTCGCCTCAGGCCACCATCGATTACATCAGGAAACCCTGACCAGCCGCATCACCTCCTTAAAAACACTTCTTCACCCCGATGGTGAGTCCGAATGCGGCATTCCGGTGATTCACCGACGTGTTGGGATCGGTTGAACGATAGATATCCCGGATATCGGATGCTGAAAGTTTCACCTGGGCCGACTTGTTCTTGACGTCGACGAAACCCATCTGGTAGTTGAGCATCACGAAGAGGAATAAATTCTCCGAAAGTCGTTTCTGCGCCCCGGCCCCAAGAGTGAGCCCGAAATCCACTGTTTTGAAAGGCCTGGCCGTAAGATCGTAACTATTGGACCCGGAGCCCGTTGTAATAGTTGCAGTTTTGCCTTTCAGCACGTCTGTTTCTGCCATCCCGCCAAAGGTGTTCGTGCCGGCGAACGTCATGGTTTGCTTGTACCCGGCCAGGAAGCCAAGATAAAAACCGGCATACCCGGTGATGGAGATGGAGTTTTCAGGGTTTGTGCTGTAAATGAACCTGAAGGGGATTTTTAAATAGGATAGACTTATGTCATTGTTAAGGATTTGATCTCCCTCCGAGGTGGTTACGACCAGTTCCTTGTAATTCTGGCCCTGCAAGGCATAGATCAACCCAACGCTCACGCCCATGTTGTCGGTAAAGTTATACCCTCCGTTTACTCCTCCTTCAAATCCGAAGGTGAATGTCTTTTTATAGGCATAATCGTTCCCGGAGCCATCAGAACCTGCCTTCCAGTCGCCCGATAAAAATGAGGCCCCCGGCTGAAGCGCCAGCTGAACATTAAATCCCCGTTGTGCAAAGAGAAACCCTGTTCCCATTGCAAAAAACAATAATAGAGTCAATCCTTTTTTCATGGTTGAAAGTTTTTGGTTTTCCTACTCATATGGCTTTTCGGTTTCGCCCCGTTTTTGATGGTTTCCGGACTCCATTGGTGGTTTTTGTTAGACAAATATATAACTTTTATTTTTAAATGGAATAATGACAGAAATTTTTGTAAGTCCCAAAATTGAAGTCTTCCTCTTCAACCCGGCATACAAAAATGGGGCTAAAGCCCCTGTTCCCAGTCATTTTCCTAAACCCCGGGCTGAAGCCCGGGGCAATAGATATGGAGCTGCTTCGGCCTGTTAACAAAATTCATGCGGACTATAGCCCGGTATGAATTGCCCCGGGCTTTAGCCCGGGGCAATTCAGCCATTTGCAGTTCACCCTGCAATGAAAATTTATGCCTCCTGACTGAAATTTTTGGCCGCCTCATCGTCGAACTCCCCTTCCCATCGTGCAATTACGACGGTGGCCAGGCAATTGCCGATCACGTTGACCGCTGTGCGGGCCATATCCATCAGTTCATCGATCCCGAGGATAATGAAGATGGGCCAGGTGGGCAGCCCGAAACTGGCTGCCGTGCCCAGCAGAATCACCAGCGAGGCGCGCGGCACGCCCGCCACCCCCTTGCTGGTGAGCATCAGGGTCACCATCATGACGATCTGGGTGTCGAACGAAAGGCGCACCCCCGCCATGTTGGCCACGAAGATGGAAGCCATGGCCAGGTAGAGCGTGGTGCCGTCGAGGTTGAAACTGTATCCGGTGGGAATGACAAACGCGACAATTTTCCGGGGAACACCGAACCGTTCCATGTTCTCCATCGCCCTGGGAAGCGCCGATTCGCTGCTGGTGGTAGCAAAAGCGATGGTGGCCGGCTCGGCAATGGCCCTGATGAACCTCCTGACCGGAATTTTCAGCATCAGCATGATGGGCAGGAATACCAGCAGGAAAAATACGATCAGCGCGATATACAGGGTGGCCAGCAGGTGAAAGAGGTTGAACAGGACCTGCACACCCATGTGCCCGACACTGTAGGCGATGGCCGAGAACACGGCAAAGGGGGCGAAAAGCATGATGATGTTGGTAAATTTGAACATCACCGCCGTGAGCGACCCGGTGAACCGAAGCATGGGCGCCCGGTATTGCTCGCTCACCATGGCAACGGCAATGCCGAAGAGGATGCTGAAAACAACGATCTGCAACACGTTGCCTTCGGCAACCGACTTGGCGATGTTCTCGGGGAAAATATGAAGGATGATGTCGTGCCATGTTTGGGGTTGCACGGCTGGCAGCGTCCCGCCGGTCATTTCAGGCGGAACGGCGATGCCCAGCCCTGCCCCGCTGATGTTGATTGCCGCCAGCCCGATAAAAAGTGCAATGGTGGATACGATCTCGAAATAAACCAGCGACTTCCAGCCCATGCGGCCAACCTGCTTCAGATCGGCATGCCCCGCAATCCCGGTAACCAGGGTACCAAACAGCAACGGGGCGATGATCGTCTTCACCAGGTGGATGAATATCTGGCTCACCACGTTCAATTCCTTTGCTACCGCAGGAAGATCATACCCGAACTCAACCCCTGCCAGCATGCTCAGGAAGATCCAGGTGGTCAGTTTCTTGCTGACAATGGCATACAAGAGATAAAAAACCAGCGGCACCCAGCGCAGCGCGCACAAAAGCCATGATGGCGCCTGCAGGGCAAGGTAGTGGCTGGTCACGTGGATCGCGGCTGCCAGGGTGAAGGAGATGAAAAAACCGGCCAGGAGGGGTTTGGGGCGAAGCATAGGCGGTGGGGGTTGGGTGAGTAAAGGTAAGATAAATGGTGAGATGGTGAAATGGTGGACAGGTGGACAGGTGGACGGGTGGGCAGGTGGGCAGGTGGACGAGTGGACGAGTGGACAGGTGGGCAGGTGGAAAGGTGGGCAGGTGGGCAGGTGGGCAGGTGGGCAGGTGGACAGGTGATTTTGCCAAACAATGGACATTTGAAACCTGCACCTGGTGTCAACCTGGAAATCGATATTCAGGCATAACGAGGGCAGTGGGGACATGCCATGGCATGGTCACACCGTATGGGTTATCCCCATGACATGGCATTGACCCGCCACAGGGTTCCCCTTTTTGAGCATCTGATTATATGGTGGGATAATTGTGATCATTCATTTTTTATATGCTTTTTTACAATATAATTACATTACATGTTTTTTTGAAGGGTAAGAGGGGGAATGGCGCTGTTCGTAGCAGGCACGGCTTGCAGATTTCAAAGTGCCATTGACTTCTATTGGAAAATGTTGTACCTTTAGCCCAAATTTTTTGTAATGAAAATATGGGCTTTTTTGAACCCGGGAAACGGGAAACCAGGCAGGAAATTCCTGGTGTTCATTTTCCTGGTTTGCACGCTGGGATTCACTTTCACCGAAGCGCAGACCATCTCTCCGGGCACGGGCATGATGGTGGGCAGCGGCGCCGTGGTCAACTCCAATACCGACGTTACCATGTCGGGCGGGGGTACACTCGACGTGCAGGGAACGCTGATCCTGAAAAAAAACCTGGTGAACCTGAACAGTTCGCCCTCCAGCCTGGGCACCGGCCTGATCGAACTTTCCGGCTCATCCGCGCAAACCGTAAGCGGGCAGAATATCATCCAGGACCTTCGGATTAACAACGCCGCCGGCGTTTCCATCTCGGGCGATACCCGGGTGAACGGCATCCTGAAACTCAAAAGCGGCATCGTATCACTGGGGGCCAATAATCTTCTGCTGGGGCCTTCTGCCAGCGATTCGGGCGGGTCGGCCTCCGCCATGGTGGATGTTACCGGTACCGGTGAATTCCGCAAGGAGTTTTCAACCACCCCGTCCTTTCCCAAGACCTTTACCTTTCCCGTGGGCGACAACACGGGCACTGCCGAATACTCGCCGGTTGCAGCGAATTTTACCTCCGGCACCTTCGCTTCGGGCAATTACCTGGGCGTCACGCTCCGCAACCTCCCCGACCCTGATGCCAACATCGCCTCGGGCGATTACCTGAGCCGCTACTGGCTTATGAATTCCAACGCCATTACCGGCACCGTGAGCTGCGGGCTTTCCTTTACCTTTACCGACGCCGATGTTACCGGGACGAAGGGAAATCTATTTTTAGTCAATTCAACGCCGGTCGTTCAAACTTTCGATGGCGTGAGCGGAAACCAGCTCACCGGCACCGTGGGCAGCTTCAGCAGGTTCACCGGTGCCGACGGGGCCCTGCAGACCAGCTTCAAGGCCTTCCTCCAGGGACCGTACAACGCCGCCGATCACCACATGACCGACAGCCTGGCGGTGAAACTTCCCCTGGGCGACCGGTCGGTGCTTACCAACTTCCCGTCGAACCAGCCTTACAACGGCTCCCCCTGGAATTACAACGGTACCGAGAGCGTGGTCTCCCTGCCGGCAGGCGTTGTTGACTGGGTGCTGGTCGAACTTCGCCAGGCCAACAAAGACACCAATGCCACCGCGGCCACCCTGGTGACCCGCCGGGCCGGCTTCCTGAAACAGGACGGCTCCATCACCGACCTCGACGGCACCCCGCTGAAATTCTACCACACCCACCTCTCGCAGAACCTCTACCCCGTGATCAGGCACCGCAACCACATCGCCATCATGGCGCACAACGCCGTGACCAAAGACGGCACCGGAATCTATTCCTACGACTACTCTTCGGGCAGCAGCCAGGTGTGGGGCGGAACAACAGGCATGAAACAGGTCGACACCAGCCCCGTACGGTGGGCCATGGTTGGTTCCGACGCCAACGCCGACAACAACATCTGGATTAACGATTATGCAAACTATTATGTGCCGGAATTCTTCATCAGCGGCCAGTATATGCCGGCCGACTTCAACCTCGACGGCAACGTCTGGATCAATGATTACGCCAATTATTATGTGCCGAATTTCTTCATATCAAACCCGTTGCCCTGATTTAGCTTAACATGCCCGTTCCTGAAATATCAAACATGAAAAAAATAATCATACCGCTCCTCTGTACCCTGTTCCTTGTGCTGTCTCTCACAGGGATAGGCCAGCCGACGCTGACTTTTAAGATGGATAATCCGAGGATATTTAGGGGTTTATCCCCCGTGAAAACGAGGTTGCAATTTGATGTCTATGTTAAGGCATCAATTGATGGAACGTATTTATATTATACACAATTAGCATTCAGAGTTTCAACATCTTCAAATTTTCTTTTAGATCAATCAAGTCTAAAATATGACCTAACCAATGGAATTTTAGCTGGGGGAAACTATGTTCCGTCTGCACCTCTTGCATGGAATCCCACATTTACTGGTTTTGGAATCTCAATAACTTTAGATGGAATGAACCTTGCAGGGAATAATGTCGAAGACGTTTGTGCTCCAATTACCACATCCTATCAAAAACTGGTTACAATAAGTATTGGAATTTCAAATCCTGCAGGTGTTGCAGGACTTGCCGGATTAACTTTTGATGCAAGTCAAATGATAGCAGGCCCAGGACAAACACAAAAATATGCATTGTTTGGGGAGGTAATAATTCCCCCGGATCATTATTATAGTGCCCCAAATTTGTTCTTTAACAAAGACTTTTCCAACCTTTACCTGGGCAGAATCTACTCTTCTGCCTGGGGCTGGTCACAATACACCACCTTCACTGGTCAGCACACGATATGGGCTACGGCCGTGAACACGTCGGTATGGGATACCCTTACAGCGGCTGCGACCATCGACACGGCCGGTTCGCAGGCTTTGGCGCTGCGCATCCACGCGGGCGGGCGGCTGAAGGTAAAGGTGGGCAAAGACCTCACCTGCACCGGGGCCACGGAGATCAACGAGCCGCAGGGGCTTTGGATCGCCTCCGATGCCAGCGGCACCGCCTCCTTTATCGACAACGGCACCATAACCTACAATACCGGTGGCACGGCACGGGTCGACCGCTATTTCACCCCGGGTTTCTGGCATTTCTGGAGCATGGCGGTGGGGTCATCCACCTCAGCCCCGTTCTACAGCTTCTACATGCGGTATTACGACGAACCGACCCACCAGTTCCAGCAGATCACCACCACCGGGGTTCCTTTACATCCCACCCAGGGATACTCGGTGTGGGCAAACGGGACCAACACCACCGCAGGGGTGAGCGGGGCGCTGAACACGGGTACCATGACCACCCAGCCGCTCACCAGCACCCTCATCGGTGCATCGGTTTACGACGGCTACAACATGATCGGCAATCCCTACCCGAGCAGTGTTGACTGGACTTCAGCGGGTTATTCGCGCACCAACACGGAGCCGGTCAAGTACAGTTACAACGTGAACCAGTACCAAACCTACAACGCGCAAACCGGGGAGAGTACCAACGGGGGCGACAAATACGTGAAGCCCGAACAGGGATTTTTCGTGCATGTCACCGACAACACCACCGGCTCGGTGTCGGTGAACAACACGGCGCGCCTGCATCTCACCGGATCGTACAACAAAAAATCAAGTGGCATCAGCGACATGCTGATCCTCACCGCCTCGGCCAACGGGATCGCCGACGAAACCCACATCGTGTTCAACAGCGATGCCACCGTGAATTTCGACCCGGATTTCGATGCATACAAGATGACGGGAACCAGCCAGGCCCCGAACCTGTACAGCAGGTTGCCGGGAAACATCCAGGCTGCGGTGAACTGGCTTCCCCGGACGGGCGCAAGCCAGCTTGTCCCGCTGGGATTCACCTGCGGACCGTCGGGCGTTTACCACATTACCGCCAGCAACCTCGGGAGTTTCAACTCGGCCACGCAGATCTTCCTGGAGGACCTGAAAGAGAATAACACGCAGAACCTCGTAACCGACCCCGATTATCATTTTACCTATGCCGCCGGAGAATCGCCCAACCGCTTCCTGCTTCATTTTTCGAGCCCCACCCTGGATGTGAACGATCAGCAGCCGGAAAAATTCCAGGTGTATGCCTGGGAGGATGCCGTGTATGTGAAAATGCTCACCACGGGCGAGGTGCATGGAACGGTAGCGCTGTACGACCTCGCAGGGAAAATGGTATTCAGCGGCGGGCTCGCCAACCTGCGGCTCAACAAGTTCAGGCCGGCCCTGGTACGGGGGCTCTATCTGGTGAAGGTTCAAACCAGCCGTTCGGTTGTAACCGATAAAATTTTCATCAACCAGCAATAACCGGGTGCAGCAATGAAAAGATATCTCATTAAAATCACTGTCATACTTTCGTTTTTACTCCTGCCTGCATTGGCCTTGCTTGCCTCTCCCCCCCTCGACTTTCCTCCCGATCCGGGCGGCGATCCCGGCCCCGGGGGAACCCCGGTAGGCGGCGCTCCCATTGGCGACGGGCTTATTGTACTCCTCACGCTGGGCGCAGCCTATGGCGGGTGGAAACTTTACAGGATTAAAAAGCATGACAGCAACGAATCCTTATCTCATACCACCCATCTATGATCGCATTGCATTCCGTTTACCTCAAACCCATGGAGGAGGTGGACCAGCACCTTCCGGGGCACCGCGCCTTTCTGAAAACACTTTATGAAAAAGGGATTACCATCTGTTCAGGACCGCAGGTGCCGCGAACGGGGGGCTTTATCCTGATGAATGCCGCCGGCAAGGCCGAGGCGATGGAGATCATGAAGAACGACCCCTATGTGATCCATGGCATGGCCGAATACACGGCCATCGAGTTTGAGTGCAGGAGCTACGCCCCGGGCTTCGAGCAGTTTTTCTGACCCTATTTCAGCTTGATCAGCCGCACGGTTTCCGTTTGCGACCCGGCCGATAACCGGCACAAATAGAATCCGGCCGGCAGCAAGGTTCCCTGCAGGTTCACGGTATGTCCTCCTGCATCCTGGTTTTTATCAACCAGCGTCATGATTTCCGCACCGACCATGTTGCAGATCACCAGCTTTACGGCACATTCAGCAGGGATGGTATAACTCACGGAGGCCTGTTCGAGGAACGGGTTGGGTGTGCATCGCACCGAAATACCGGGTTTCACGGCATCTTCATTCATCCCCACGATGTTGGGAACGATATGGGTGTAGTACACATCCTCTTCGCCGTTCAGGGTGTTGGCCCATGCCAGGTGCGCGCCGGTATTGTCGGAAACCATGTCGAAATAGTCGCCCATTTTTGATTGCTGGGGGTACCCAACCGAAGGATCAAAGAGTTCGGATAATCTTTTATTGATCGACCAGGTTTCGCCCTGGTCATCGGAATAACAATAGTAGAGCGCCGAAAGCAATGAACCGGCCGGGGCGTCGCGCGTATCGAGCCAAACCACGTCGATCCTGCCATTGGGCGCCACAGCCATGGTGCCGAGCCACTGGTAGTTGGTGGTGCTTACGTCGGTGTTGAGCCGCTTCGCCGGGTTGAAGGTCAAAAAGCCGTCGGTGCTTTTGGCAAACATGACATCGGCCGGATCGCTGTTCGACATTCGTTGCACGGAGGCCAGCACATATACATTCCCCCTGCCGGGACCGTTGGAACGGTCAACATCGACATTGGCCTGCCCGACGAGGCCAACCGGGTTGATCGGCGTTCCGGAGGCAAGATTGCCGTCCATATCGGCATTGTTTGCAATATCCCAGCTGATGGTGGAACCGGGGGTTTGCGCGTTGGTCGATTTCGACACTGAGATGCCGTAGGGTGTACCGGCCCCGGCAACATAAAGTTCCCCGTCGGGCCCGATCGCCATGGTGCCCCAGAAAGGGTCGTTGTCAACCCATACACAATCTTCGTAAGTTGCACCGTCATCCTCGCTGCGGGTGAGAAAACCCGGCTGGCAGGAGCTGTAATACTGCGACCAGTAGGAATAGATGTTCCCGGAACCCGGCCCTTTGGTACGGTCGATGGCCATCCACTGCTTGTCGCCGCCGTGCGCATCGGTACCCTGGTCCCAGGTGGCGCCCCCGTTGGTGCTTTTATATACTTTGGTGGTGTAAAGGTTCCCGTTGGCGGTGAGCGAGTTGTAATAGAAGTTGCCGGAAGTGTCGAAATCGAGCACGGGATCGGACCGGAACACCATCGGGTCGATCACCCCGGGAAAGGTGAAATGTTGCCCGCCATCGGTCGAATAGGCGTATCCCGCCTGGCGGAAATTGCTGTTCACGTTGTCGAATTGCCGCCAGCCGATGACGATGTGGTTTGGATTTTTCGGATCCACGGCGATGTTGGGTTCATTGGCTGCATCGCCGATGATGTTGGCGCCGTTCGGCCCCACGTTGGCCTGGGTGGTAAAGAAGCCCGTACCGCTTTTCAGTTGCGCCGGCGGCTGCTGCACCTGGCCGGGCTGGGGCGGAAGGTACTGCTGATCGGGTACTTCGTTATGTGTCCGCACCTTGTCGTAAGCAGACTTAGGTTTGTTCTGCCCCTGCGACGCCAGGGAACTGACCAGGATGATCCCTGCCAGGAACCATGCCTGAATTGAATTTTTTTCCATATTTCAAATTTAGGCATTTTTTAATTAGACGAAGCAAGAATATTCTGCCGAAATTGTCAGCGATTTCGGGGATTTTTTTACATTAGTAAACTGAAAAACCGCAACATGAAACTCCCGCGACAAACCCTCCCTGCCATCGCCCTCATCTCGCTGATACTGGCTTTCACGAAATCCTCACCGGCCCAGGAAAAGATGGTCTTCGGTAAAATCGAGCCCGGCGACCTTACATTAACCCATTGCCCGTCGGATACTTCGGCCGGGGCGATGGTGCTGGGCGACATCGGCTCCACCTGGTTCGATTACGACCCGATTGGCGGTTTTGTCATGATGTATGAACGGCTGCTCAGGATCAAAATATTCAGGAAGAGCGGGTATGATTATGCCAGCCAGGTGATCGCTCTCTTTCACGAGGATAATCTGAAGGAGGATATGATGATCTTCAAGGCCCGGACATACAACATGGAAGGCGGGCAGATGGTGGAAACAAAGTTGAAGGATGAGTCCGTTTTCAGGGAGTCGGAGGACATCTACCGTGACAATCTGCGGTTTACCTTCCCGGCGGTGAAGGAGGGCTCCATCATCGAGATGAAGTACACCATCCGCTCCCCCTTCTTCGGGTATTTTCGCGACTGGACATTCCAGTATTCCATCCCGGTGCGCTGGAGCGAATACGAAACCAATATCCCCGAATTTTATCATTATACGCATCAAACCTTCGGTTATGTGCCGTTTTTCATCAACAAGGAATCATCCGCCCCGAATTCAAACACGACGATAAGCTTCACCGACAACATCCTTCGCCTTGCCGTGAAAGATGTGCCGGCCATCAGGGAAGAACCTTTTACCAATTCCATCAGCAATTATACCTGCCGGGTTGAGTATGTGCTTCATTCATACCAGTTTCCCGGCCAGTTGTACCATGCCATCAATACCAACTGGGCGAATGTGGCCTCGAAGCTGATGAAAGACGAAGACTTCGGCCTGCAACTGAAAAAAAGAGGGGTGGTCAAAGAGTTTGCCGCGGCCATCAGCGCGGAGGCCAAAACGCCGGAGGAAAAGATGCTTCTGGCGTTCGACCGCATCAGGAACCGGATGAAATGGAATGAACATTACTCAAAATACACCTCGAAGAAACTGGCTAAATCCTTCGACGAAAAAACCGGCAACTCGGCCGATATCAACATGCTGCTGATCGTGTTGATGCGTGAACTCGGGTTAACAGCCGACCCGGTGCTGCTCAGCACCCGCACGCACGGGCTGGTGATGGATTACACGGTTTCCCTTTCGCGCATGAACCACGTAATCTGCCTGGTAACCCTCGGCGAAAAGAGTTACCTGCTCGACGCAACGCAACGCGTACTTCCCTACAACATGCTCCCGTTCCAGTGCCTCAACGGCCAGGGGCTGGTCGTGCTGCCTGAAAAAGCGCGCTGGATCGACCTGCTGACCAGCGAAAAGAAAAACAAACTCGTGTGTCCGAAATTTAAGATATCCCCTGCCGGCGAAATCGAGGGTACCATGCAGGTGACCACCACCGGGTATAATGCCAGGGATATCCGCAACGCATGTGCGCTCACCGGGAAGGAGGAGTATGTCAGAACTCTGAAAACCGGCCTGAAAAGCTGGGAAGTGACGGATGTCGCGTTTGAAAACCTCGACAAACTAACTGAACCGCTCATCACCGGTTACACCCTGAAAAATCCGGATGTCGCGCAGGTGAGCGGGAATATGATCTACCTGAACGTATTGGCGAATCTGGGCCAGACCACCAATGACTTTGTTCAGGAGAAGCGGTATTCGCCCGTCGATTTTGGTTGCCCGGCAAAGGAATCGTATGTGTTCACCTACGAAATTCCGGCCGGGTATGCCGTGGAATCGCTCCCCGAGAATGTCCGCCTGTTGCTGCCCGACCAAGCCGGTTCCTATAAGTTCATGATCACGGCAGAGGGTGGCAGGATCACCGTCAACACACAACTGAACATCAACAAAACCCTGTTCCTCCCTGCCGATTACGATACCCTGCGGAATTTCTTCACCCAGGTCATCGCCAAACAGTCGCAGCAAATCGTCCTTAAAAAAGCCTGACCGGATGCGAAATCTCCTCTTATTTATCCTGTTTCCCTGCCTGTTGCTGAACCAGCATGCCGCAGGGCAGGCGGCCCGTTACCCGGTATCGGCCATCGACACGGCATTGCTGAAAAACGCCTCGGTGGTGGTACGCTGCAGCGATATGAACATTCATGTCTCGTCGCTGAATTCAGAATATCTCACCCATCACCTAGTGTTTACGATTCTGAAAGGAAGCGCTGCCGATGAAGCGATCCTGTCGGTCGCATACAACAACTGGTCCGACATCGACCGGTTCGAAGGGGTCATGTATGATGCCAGGGGTGTGGTGATAAAAAAACTGGGAAAGAAGGATATCTTCGACCAGAGCGCCATCAGCGACGGCATGCTTTACTCCGACGAACGGATGAAGACCATCAGGCCGGTCATCGGCGGATATCCGGTTACCATTGAGTATTTCGTGAAGCAATCGTTCCGCCGCATGCTGGCCTATCCCACGTGGAAGCCGCAGTACTCCTTCAACATGGCGGTGGAATCAGCGAAGCTGACCCTGGAGGCCGACGGAGATCTCATGCCCCGGTTCAAAGCCCTCCGTATCCCTGAAAATGCGGTTGTTTCCGGCGACGGAACAAAAACGAAGACCTGGGAGATCGCCGGCCTTGCCGCTGTTACCGACGAACCGTTCAGCCCCCCGCTCACCGAACTGGCACCCGTCATCTATATTGAACCAAACACTTACTCGGTAAAGGGATATACCGGGGATTTCAGTTCGTGGAAATCGTTTGGCGGGTGGATCGCCACCCTTCAGGAATCGCGCGACAGCCTCAGCGCCACTGTGCATGCCAGGATGAACGAACTGGTGAGCGGAACGGATAACCTCACCGAGAAGGTAAAACGCGTTTACCGGTACATGCAGTCTACGTGCAGGTATGTCAGCGTGGATGTGGGCATTGGCGGGATCCAGTCGGAGATGGCCGACAAGGTTGCCCGGCTTGGGTATGGCGATTGCAAAGGCCTGGTAAACTACACCGGTGCCCTGCTGAAGGCGGCCGGCATTCCTTCCTACTACACGCTCGTAAGGTCGGGTGACAACGCCGAAGCCATCCAGCGCGACTTCCCCGGGAACCAGTTCGACCACGTCATTCTCTTTGTTCCCACTGCGAAAGACTCCATCTGGCTCGAATGCACCGGGATGAAAATGCCGTTTGGGTACCTCGGCAATTTCACCGACGACCGCGATGTGCTGGCCATGACGCCGCAGGGCGGCCTGCTGCTCCACACGCCCGTTTATCCAAAAGAGCAAAATACCAGTTCCAGGATCACGCGGATGACCGTCGATTCAACGGGCGAGGCTACGGTTCAGATGAAGAGCATTTACCGGGGGCTGCAGTTCGACCCGGTGATGGAGCAACCATACAGGTCGGCCGACGAGCAGAAGGAAGCCCTGCGAAAGCACTTTCGGGTTCCCGGTGTGCTGTTCAGTTCCGTGTCTTATAAAGCTTACGGCGACCGGCTCCCGGTGATGGAGGAACAGGCAAAGGCTGTGGTTCCGAAGTTTTCATCGGTCAGTGGCAACCGCATGTTCATTTTCCTGAACCGGTTCCTCGACAACCCCGGTACCTTTGCCCGCGACAACCAGCGCAAATACGATGTGGTGGTGAACGATCCCTATATCGATTACGACACCGTGGTGGTGGAGATACCCCGCGGGTGCAGGATCGAGACCTCCCCCGCCCCTGCCGAACTTAAAACCCGTTTCGGGATGCTGAATTCGGAAGTTAAAACCGACGGGAAAACCGTCACGATGTACCGCCGCTTTGAACTTGAAAAAGGGCGCTACCCGGCCGGTCAGTACAATGCATTCGTCGATTTCCTGCGGCAGGTTGCCAGGCAGGATAACAGCGGGGTGGTGGTGATCAGATGAACAGTGAAAAATGAACACAGATTGTAACCATTTTGGAAATCAATAAAACGTTAACAATGAAGATTGTGATAGCTCACTGTACTCCCGGCGGGAGTATCGAGCGGGCTGTCAACATTAAAGTGCCATGAATTTGCTTTACCCGGCCCGGGCTTGCAAACGCTGTTTTTTGTTCATATATTTGGAAACCGGTCATTTTCATTCAACCCGGAAATCCCCACAAGATGAAAACACTATCCATTGCCGCCATTATCATGATCATGGGTATCATGACCATGGGCCAAAGCAGAATAAGCACTGCTGTCGAATCGCGTGTAAGGCAAAATGCTCCGGCTGTCCCAGCCGATGACATGGTGCTGCCGCTTCGGGTCTCTTCCGGAGCCCCGCTTTCAAAACCGGCAATGGAAGTCCAGATCGGAGGTTCGCGTTACGATATGCAAACCAACCAGGCTATCTCGAACCGTATCTGCCTCTTTCCCGATGGCACACTCTCGGCCGTGTGGACCCAGGGATTTACCGATCCCTCTTTCCCCGACCGCGGAACAGGTTATAACTATTTTAATGGTACAGCATGGCTGCCGGACCCGGCTTCCAGGATAGAGAATCTCCGGACCGGCTGGCCCTGCATCGCCCCGGTGAACGGGAACGGTGAGATTATCATTTGTCACCGGTCCGGCACGGCTGAGATTGTGGTCGAGACCCGGCCCGTAAAGGGAACCGGTAACTGGACAACCAGTTCTATCCTGCCCCCGGCAGGCGCTTCCGGACTCGGCTGGCCACGGATGATCACATCCGGGCCGACCAACAGTTTTGTTCACATGATCCTGATCACCACCCCCACCGCCAGCGGCGGAACGGCCTACCAGGGGCTCGATGCCGCGCTGCTTTACTACCGGTCGCCCGATGGCGGGGTTACCTGGAACAAGCAGGCCGTTTTGCTGCCCCAGCTTACTTCGGCCGACTATGACGGTTTCGCGGGCGATGTCTATGCATGGGGTACGCCACATGGCAACACCATCTATTTCGCCGCGGGCGCCCCCTATTCCGACACTTTTATCATGAAATCCAATGATAATGGCAACACATGGACAAAGATCCCTGTGCTGAGCAATGCAAATAAAAAGATCGCTGCCGGAATAACTGACCTTCCCCCATGGAAGAGCGCCGACGGTTCTATGGCGGTTGAAATGGGCCACACGGGTATTATTCACCTGGCATTTGGCGTTGGCGGAGGGGTTGTTACCGGGGGCACAAAGTATATCACCGGCAACCTTAACGGCCTCGTTTACTGGAATACGACGATGCCCATGCTGAAAGACAGTCTCGATCTTGACACCCTGGATGCTCACGGGCAGTTGCTCGCATATGTGAGCAACGGGCCGAATCCGTGGGATACTCTCGTTGATGTTCCCTTCTACCGGGTTGCCATGACGAGTTTTCCCCAGATCACCATAGATCAATTCAACGACATCTACTTTTTATGGTCGGGCGTAACCACGGAGAATCCCTCCCCGGAAAATTTCAACTACCGCCATCTGTTTGCCCGGCCGTGTTATCACAACCACGCGACGATGTCGCCTCCTCTTGATCTGGAAGAAGATTTCATTCATGTTTTCCAGGAATTCGTCTATCCTGCCATGGCTAAAAAAACATGGCTTTACAATCTCCAGATCATTTACCAGTCCTCTTCCCAGCCCGGATCCAATATCGCCTCAACGTCGATCCCGGTCCATGATGTCACGATCGGGTTTCTGACTGTGCCTGAATCCGTATTTTACCCGGTGGGCACCGGGCATCCGGCATTAACAGAGCCATTTACCGTGAGCCAGAGTTTTCCTAACCCCGCCAGGGAGTTTGCCGGTTTTGACGTAACAACCCAATCACCCTCCGGAATATCGGTGATTGTCTGCAACATGTTCGGGGAGAAGATAATGACCCTGGATAAGGGAATTCTTCCCGCCGGGAAAAATAAGATCACGCTGGATGTGAGCCGGCTGACTCCGGGCATCTATTTTTATACCGTAACGGTTGATGGTCATTCCGTCACGCATAAAATGATCGCCGGTTAACCGGGGAATCCCGTGACCTCTCCACAGATCCATTCATAACATGAAACAGATCATCATTCTCCTGGTACTATTCCTCCCGGTATTTTCAGCGTGCAAAAAAAGCTTGCAGGACAAGCCGTCCCTGAATGTCGCCTCGGCCGACTGGTACACAACGACCACCAAATCAGCCGCGATTACATTCTGCGATGTCCACCTGAAGGTAGCCGGGACAACGAATGCCGCGCTGCTTTCCATAGCCACTTACGGCGACGGGGTGAACGGTTGCACCGAACTCAAATGCGACACGGAACACCGGTTCAGCGCCGATGTGGTTATCTGTTTTTTCATGGTGAAGGATTCGGCACAGCGGAAATTCTCCACCGAACTTACTGCCTATTCCAGCAGGGTTAAACCCGCGGTCGTGCTTTGCAACGCGGTGGGTTCGGGAGAAACGATAAGTTATCCTGTGGAAAGCCAATTTCTGAAATGCTACTGAGGCAGCGGCGGCCGCTCCTTGCCAATAAAATGGCTCACGGCGCTGCGTCCCTTGCACCGCCCGCACTTTTCTTTTCAACTCGCATTTGCTCAAAGGAACAGCCGGCTTAAGCTCCCACTGTACTACGGGACGAAGAGGAGGCGGAAGCCAATATTGTAGTTGGAACGGGCAGGGTCGTAGTAGTCGCGGTAAGCCGACCGGCAGAAGCCAGCATTGCCGATCCACGAGCCGCCGCGACTCACACGGCGCGTACCCGTTACAGGGCCGGCAGGATTTTCAACAACTCCCATTGATTTGCATTCTTCATAGTATTTCTCACCATACCTGTCAATGCACCATTCCCACACATTGCCGTGCATATTATACAAACCCCATGGATTGGGTGCGAAACTACCGGCAGCGATCGTGTTTTTCCTGAAAATTCCCTTCTTGTTTTTCTTATACGGAAAATTTCCGTTATAATTTGCCTGATCGGTAGTCAGGTTGTCGCCGGTGCTGAATGGCGATGTCGTTCCTGCACGGCAGGCATATTCCCACTCTGCTTCCGTTGGCAAACGAAAGGTCTTGCCGGTTTTTGATGAAAGCCAGTTTGCAAAGGCAACCGCATCGTTCCAACTGACATGGATGACAGGATGATCCGATTCGCGTTCATCACGTTCTTTTCCCGAAACGCCGAAACGCCAGTTTATTCCTTCTCTATCCTTCCATTCCTTACCATCAAAAACCCTGCTGGTGCCTGATTTTTCGGCATCGGTAAGGTACCTTGATTCTTCATCAAATTTTTTAAAATCGGCAACCGTAACGGCGTACTTACACATGTAAAAATCGGAAAGTCTCACGGGGTGTTGCATCTCATCATTATTCCGCCCGGTTTCATTCTCAAAACATCCCATTAAAAACTCTCCGCCTTTTATCGCAACATAATTCGATGAGACCAAGGATGTTGCACCCATTATTTCTGAACAGAACTTTTTTGCCTGATCCATCCCTGCAAAATCCAGCATCATGGCAAAATCCAGGTTTTCGGCCGCCTCTTTTGCCAGGAAAAACTCCAGGATCGATTTATGGGCAAATTTCCAGTTGTTTTCGGCATCGCGGGTAAGGAGCGACTGGCCGGTCATCTGGTAATCCTTCAGTTCCACGTTCACATCGGTGGCATCGGCCTTGCTCAGCTGCAGGGAATGGGTCTCTTTTCGCTTTTCGTAAATTTTCACGGCCACCAGTTGTGAATATTTATGGAGGTTCTGTTTTAGTTTTTCGCGATCTGTTTGTTTATGCTCACGCTTTTCGCCTTCGCGATCAATCCATTTGTTTACCAGGGTTTCATAGATCTGGTAGGTGTTGGTAAATGTTAGGTCGCCTCCAACCAGGTTGTCCACGTAACTGAGCAGCATGGGGCGGGCCATCAGGTTTGGCGACTCTTCGACAATTTGCCGGGCGATCCGTTTTTTCGGGTAGTTCCAGAACCTGAAGATGCCGTATTTTTTATTCAGGTATCGCCTGATTTCGTTGTCATCGAACGGGGAGAGGTAGAATTTCCCGAGGACATGAAACTTGTCATTGTTAAAATTGGGGATTTTCAGTTCGTAGGGCTGGCTTTCTTCCCCGGGGAAATACTGCGTGCGGCTGGTAATGACCACTTCGCGGAAATCCTGCACGGTTTCAATGACTTCATCCAGCACCTTGCGAAAACGCTCGTCATCGGTGAGCCCGTCGGGTTCGGCCGGGGGAAGGATTTTCGTGTATTCGTCGAATGCATCAAGCAGTAAAATGGTGTTTGGGATATCCTCCTTTTTTATCTCTTTGATTTTATCAATGATATTGCCCTTGTATCCAAAAGGGATCAGCTTCATCTTATATTTGCGCCGGAAATTGAAAAAGGAGTTGTACCGCACGAACAAATTGATCATGAAGGTGGTTTTTCCCATGCCCGAATCAGCCAAAACGAGATAAAACTTATCGCTCACCTTTTTCCCGTTAAAGGCTGTATTGATAAAGTGCGGGATCAATTTTGATTTTGAAACGAACGGGTTTGAAAACCCCGGTTCCGCTTCCCTTGTCGGTGAATTATTCTGGTATTGGCTCTCAATAAACAAAGCGCGTTTTTCCTGAATGTTTTTTTCGTTGAAATAGGGCGCCAGGTCTTTTGCCGCGTTCACGTTCTGGTAGCGTTTGTACAACGAGCTGGCCACGTATCCCAGCAAAGCGATCAACACCCCTGAAAGCCCGGGAATGGTGATCCCCGAATGATCGACCACCGCCTTGATGATTGCTTCGAATACTTTTTCCATGCTGTTATGGTTTTGTGCCGGAAAGCTCCCCGTTCAAAAAAGTTTCTGAACTGCCGGATGACAAATATAAACATCTTCCCATAAAAACGAAAACACCCCGGAAACCTTCCAGGGTGCATTCAAAAAAAATCATATTGCAACAACGTCCCTCGTCCCACGTATCACTGCAACGTAAACTTCACCGGCAACGTGTACTGCACGCGAACCGGAACGCCCGCCTGCTTCCCCGGGCTCCACCTGGGCATCATCCCCACTACGCGCAAGGCCTCTTCGTCGCAGCCGGAGCCGATGCCGCGGCGCACGGCGATGTTTGAAACAGACCCGTCGGGTTCAACCACAAAGTAGATGTAAACCCGGCCGGTCACGCCGATCTCACGGGCTTCGGCCGGGTATTTGATGTTGGACGAGAGAAACCGGAAGAGTTCGGCCTCGCCGCCGGGAAATTGCGGCATCTCCTCCACCGAGATCCACGGCTCCTGCTTGGGAACCGGCTGTTCAATTACATTTTTGTTGTTATCCAACGGCGGAAGCTCGATATCCCCGGGCGCTACCGCAGCAACAGTTTGTCCCGACAAATCACCCTGGGTCGGCATGTCGGTTTCGATATCCTTGTCCACCACCACAGGTGCCACAAAGGCCACCCGTTCGGGGATCGCGGGGTCGACCGGAGGCGGAGGCGGTGGGGGGTCGGCGCTGGGCGGCGCGATCGGGTCGTAAAAACCGACGTTAGTACCGGCATGTATGAAGTGATTCGGGTTGAGATACGCCGCGACAAGCGGATAGGAAACAGCAGAAAGGATGACGAAGAGTCCGATGAGCAGGGCAACCAGAAGTTGTTTGTTGTAGTTCCTGCGAAGGAGGTAGGCACCATAGAGCTTGTTCTTGTTTTTAAAGACCAGCTCCTCCATTGATTCAACATGTTGTGTTTTCATATTGCAATGTGTTAAAAGGTGACAGGAAAAAAAGAACGGTTTCGCCTCAGAATCATCTATAAAACGAGGTTACGGTGCCCCATATTGTATTTGATGGCTGAAATAATAACGGCTCCATGCCAAAAACACCCTATTCCGGTAACACCTGTCACATCTCTCATAAATAATTGATGTATGTTTGAATTTGAATAATTAATTTATTTACTTTTGAAGCCCTTCCCCTTACTATTTCTGAGTTGATGATTTCCTTATTCTAGTTTTTGCTTTTTTCAGGAATTTTTATTTAGATTCATTTAGCACTAAACCGGTACTGATTTGAATACACTGAAAGAAATAGCAGCCCTGTGTGAAGACCTGGCCTTCGACCTCTCCTTTGCACGGGCCAGGGAGTGGAAATCGCAGGAGGCCGGCCGTGTCGTGGTGGGGCACATGCCCATCTATTTCCCGCGGGAGATCATCCATGCAGCCAACGGACTGGCGGTGGGGATCCTGGGGGGAGGAGATAAAAAGCTCATCATCAAGGGCGACGCCTATTACCAGTCATATATCTGCCACATGCCCAGGAGCATCGTCGAACTCGTGCTGGACAAGCATTTTGAAGGGTTCGACGGCTTCATCTTTCCTTCCATCTGCGACGTGATCCGCAACCTTTCAGGTATGTTCCAGCTGATGGGTGAAGGCAAATTCGTCAAGTATCTCGACCTGCCTCAGAATTTCAAGGCGCACATCGGTGGCACTTTTTACCGACACGAACTTCAAACGGTGATGGATGAAGTGTTCAAACTGAACGGGGTGGTGATCACGGCCGAACGGCTCAACCATTCCATCGGACTGTTTAACCTGAACCGCCGGCTGATCTGCCAGTTGTATGATATCCGCCAGGATTTTCCGTGGCGGATGACGGCGGCCGACCTTTACCACATCGTGCGCGCGGGCTATGTCATTCCCGTGGAAGAACACAACGGAATCCTGGAACAGGCAGTCCGGCTGATCCAGCAGGAGACCGGCGACCCCATGGACAAGATCCGTGTGCTGGTGATGGGCGCTTTCTGCGAGCAGCCCCCCGCAGGACTGATCCGCACCATCGAACTGGCAGGCTGTTATATCGTCGAAGACGATTTCCTGTTAGGCGCCCGGTGGATCCAGGGTGATATCGGCACCGGCAGCGCCGACCCGCTGGAGGCCATAACCAGCGCCTACCTTGAAAAGAGCACCTTCTCCTCTTCGGTGTATGATGTGGGCAATCCCAAAGAGGCGCGCCTGCTCGACCTTATCCGGAAACGGAAGATCGACGGGGTGATTTTTGCGGCACCCAGTTTCTGCGACCCGGCACTGCTCGACCACCCAATACTGCAGAAGGAGTGCAACGACAAAAATATCAGGTTTATCAGTTTTCTCTACAGCGAGAATACCGGTCAGTTCAAGGTGATCAAAGAGCAGGTGGGAACGTTCTCGGATTCTATCAAGTTGTGGGATTAACCTTTTAACGTTTTACCAGGATATGAAAAATAAAACCATAAACGCATAAACAGAACATTCCTAACCCCTGATTAAACCCAGTCTTATGTCGAAGGAGGTAGCAAAAGAACGCAGCATGATCATCCAGAAAGAGATGATGACCCGGCTTTTCAGGGACCTTGGCAACGCCCGGGAGACCGGTAAAAAGGTGGTCTATACTTTCGTTCCCGGCAACATCTCCGAGCTGATCCTCTCCTTCGACATGCTCCCGGTCTACCCCGAGATCAACGCCCTGCAGTCGGGCATGCGCAAGAAGTCGGGCGGCTACATCCGCGACGCCGAACAGCATGGCCATTCAGAAGATGTTTGCACCTATGTGAAGTGCGACGTAGGCATGATGCTAAACGGGAACATCGGCCCTACCGGCGAGAAGATTCCCAGTCCCGACCTGCTGCTGCTGAGCTATACCGGCTGTTTCACCTTCCTGAAATGGTTCGAGACCCTCGAGCGCCTCTATCCCGGCGTGCCGGTGGCCCTGCTGCACACGCCCTACCAGGAAGCCCACAAGATCACCCCCGAAATGACTGCCTACATGGTCAAGCAGTTGAAGGAGGAGGTGATTCCGAAAATGGAGAAGGTGTCTGGCAACAAATACGATGAAGAGAAACTGAAAGCCATCCTGCGCAACTCCTCGCAGGTGGAGGATTACATCGTGAAGATCTTCGATACCACCAAGCACCGCCCCTCGCCCATCGACGCCTATTTCGCGGGGGTATACTACATCGGCCCCATCAACAGCGGGTTCAGGGGCACACCCGAAGCGGTGGATTACTATGCTGAACTCTATAAGGAAATTCTTACGCGTATCGACAAAAAACTTGGCCCCATCACCCCCGAAGGCGAGATGGAAGAGGAGCGGTTCCGCCTCGTGGTCGAAGGCCCCCCCAACTGGACCCATTTCCGTGAATTCTGGAAATTATTTTATGACATGGGCGCCGTGATCGTTGCCTCCTCCTACACCAAAGTGGGTGGGGTATACGATATGGGTTTCCGCGTCAACCCCGATAAACCCCTTGAAAGCCTGGCAGAATACTGCATGAATTGCTACACCAACCTCAACCTGGAACAGCGGGTTGAGTTGTTGTCGAAATGCATTACCGACTACCATGCCGACGGGTTCCTTGTTAATTCAATCAAGAGTTGTAACTCATTCTCTGCCGGGCAATTGATGATCATGCAGCAACTGGAGCGCAAACTGGAGATCCCGGTCGGGTTCATTGAATCCGACCTGGTGGATCCCCGGTATTTCTCGTACTCGAATATCAAAAACCGTCTTGAATCATTCTTCCAGATGCTGGAGCAACGGAAGATGATCGTGACACGCTAGGGAAACTGCTGATGAGCTATTGTCCTCCCCTGTAAACGGGGCAGGAATGGTATAATTTAACGGATACGTAAATGAAGAAATATTTCCTGGGAATCGATCTTGGATCCACTACCTCCAAAGCCATTATTATTGATGACAACGACCGGATTATCGGACGCGGGATCACCAATACGCGGGCGAATTATACCGTTGCCACCGAGATCGCGCGGCTCGAAGCCATTTACAATGCGCGATTTTCCCTGCTGAAGATGAAGCTGGAAGATGAGATCGAACGAAGGCCCGAATACAAAAGATACATCAGGGATATCGAATCGGTTTTCAGGTACATCCAGTTCAAGCGCAGGCTCGACCGGCTGAACATCCAGTTCCGCGACACGATCGACGGGACTTTCGGCGGGGAGATGAAGGAGAATATAACCCAATATGTTGCCCGGATCGTGAAGGAGATCGGCCCTGCCATCCTCGATGAATACCTCAACGGCAACCTGGGCCAGAAAAACCAGTTCTTCCGCGACATCGTGAGCGAAAAATACAACCATGAGGTGAACGGACTGGCGAAAGCCTACTTTGAACCCATGATGCTGGTGTACGACAAAAGCATATCCCACGTGGAGAATGAACTCACCGAATATGATTTCGGGGAGCTGATTTACCAGTCGATGGAGTTGCTGAACGATAAATATTCGGGGATGGCGGATGTGGCTGAAGAGGAAGCCGGGATCGGGTTCGACACTGAGCTCAACCTGCTGAAAGGCAACTACAAGCAGATTTATGATTCGCTGAAGGGGCACATCAGTTTCATCGCCAACCTCGACATCCACATCACCAACATGGTGGGCACGGGTTACGGGCGGGCGTTGCTGCCTTTCCCCGAAAAATCGATCCGGTCGGAGATCCTCTGCCACGCGTTCGGCGCCCATGCCGTGTTCCCTGGAACGCGCACCGTGCTCGACATCGGCGGACAGGATACGAAGGCCATCCAGGTCGACAGCCACGGGCTGGTGACCAGTTTCTACATGAACGACCGTTGCGCCGCGGGTTGCGGGCGTTACCTCGGCTATATCGCCGACGAGTTCAACATCTCCCTCAACGAGCTTGGCCCGCTGGCCATTGAAGCCACCAGCGAGGTGAACATCTGTTCCACCTGCACCGTTTTTGCCGCGGCCGAGATCAGGGAACTACTCAATGTTGGCCAAAAACGTTCCGACATCCTGGCCGGTCTTCACCGTGCCATCGTGATGCGGGCCATGTCGCTGCTGGCGCGTTCGGGCGGTGTGCGCAACGAATTCACCTTCACCGGCGGGGTTGCCCGCAACCAGGCCGTGCTGAAGTATGTTTCCGACCTGGTCCTAAAAAATTACGGCAGCGAAATCAAAATCAACGTCCATACCGATTCGATCTTCATGGGCGCCCTTGGCGGTGCCATGTTCGCCCGAAGAACCAACTAATATGAAAAAAATCACCCTGTCACCTTGTTACCTTGTTACCTTGTCACCTTGTCACCTTGTCACCATTTAATAAACCATCATGACAGCTAAACCAACCTTCACCCTCGGCGTCGACGTAGGAAGCAGCATCATCAAGGCGGTGCTGATGTCCTATTCGGACACCCCGGTCATCCTTGATAAGGAGTCGGAAAAGATCCGGAAAAGGAACCCCGAGATGGTCGCCGACCAGCTGATCGATCACCTGCTTGAGAAAAACAACCTCACTTACCAGGATATCACCTACCTGGCATCGACCGGCGAAGGAGAGATGCTTCAGCGCAAGCGCGGCCACTTCTACAGCATGACCACCCACGCCCGGGGCGGCGTATTCCTGAACCCCGGCGCCCTCACCGTGGTCGACATGGGCGCCCTGTATGTAAGAGCCATCAGGATCAATGAAGAAGGCAGGGTGCTCGATTACAAAATGACGGGACAGTGCGCTTCCGGGTCGGGCCAGTTTATCGAGAACATTTCGCGTTACCTGGGACTTTCAATCGAAGATGTCGGGGAGACCTCCCTGAAATCGTTCACCCCGGAAACCCCGTCGGGCATCTGTTCCGTACTCGCAGAAACCGATGTGATCAACATGGTTTCACGTGGAATTTCCACCCCGGATATCATCAAGGGGATCCACCTCTCGATCGCCAATAAGATCGTGAAACTGCTCTCCTCGCTCAAGGCGACTTCGCCGGTTGCCCTCACGGGAGGGATGGCCATGAACATCGGGATGATCCAGGCGGTGGAGGAGTTGGTGGCCGAGAGCAAGCTCAACCTGGAGATCAGGGCCAACGGCGATTCGATCTATGCCGGGGCCATCGGGGCGGCGATATGGGGAGGATTCAGGGATGTAAAACTTTCAACCGTAAAAAATTAACCTCACCCCCTGCACCCCCTCCCCTGGAGGGGGATGGGGGACAATAAATAACCTCACCCCCTGCACCCCCTCCCCTGGAGGGGGATGGGGGACAATAAATAACCTCACCCCCTGCACCCCCTCCCCTCCAGGGGAGGGGGACGGGGTACCAAAGTGATAAGCAATGAACAATAGTCTCGACGCGTTATTCAAACCCAGGTCGGTTGCCCTGATCGGCGCTTCCCAGAAAGAGTTGTCGATCGGGAATGTGATCATTAAAAACCTGCTGCACTACCGGTTCAATGGCCCGGTATACCCCATCAACCCGAAAGTTGAGGAGATCCGCGGACTGAAGTCCTATCCCTCCATCCTGGAGGTGCCCGGAGAGGTGGACCTTGCGCACATCGTGATCCCGCCGCCCCTGGTACCCGAAGAGGTGGAAAACTGCGGAAAAAAGGGGGTGAAGGCCATCATCATCAACACGGCCGGTTTCAAGGAGATGGGCGACGAAGGCCAGGCGCTCGAGGATGACTTCCTAGCCAGGGCGCGGAAATACGGTATCCGCGTCGTGGGCCCCAACTGCCAGGGAATCATTAACTCCGACCCGGCGATCAACGCTTACTGCAACTTCACCTTCACCTATCCTGAACCCGGACATATTTCGGTGGTCGCCCAGAGCGGCGGCGTGGGTGCCGTGATCATGCAGGCATTTTACGACATGGGTATCGGCCAGCGCATGTATGCCTCCAACGGTAACGGGTCGGATGTTTCCATTACCGAATTCATCAGCTATTACGGGGACGATGATGAAACCCGTGCCATCGTGTTATATGCCGAAAGTCTGGAAAACCCCAAGGAGTTTATTGCTGCAGCCCGGAAAGTCACGGCCCGGAAACCCATCCTGGCCATCACGGCCGGCCGCACCGAGAAGGGCGCCGAAGCCTCGCGATCGCATATCGGGGGCATAGCCGGCAGCATCTCCATGGACCTCATATACCAGAAGGCCGGCATCCTCACCTTCACCAGCCAGGAAGACCTTTGTCATGCCGCGGTGGCCCTCTCCACCCAGCCGATCCCCAAAGGCAACCGGGTGGGTATCATTACCAACACCGGCGGTCCTTCGGTGATCGCCATTGATGAATTGGATAGTTGCGGGCTGGTGATCCCGCCCCTTTCAAAAAAAGCAGAAAAAATCCTGAAAACCACCATGCTTGCTTCGGCATCGGTCAGGAACCCGCTGGATGTGGTTGCCACGGCCGGCCCTGCCCACTTTAAAAGCGCGCTCGAAGTGATGATGAAAGAACCGCTGTTCGACAGCATCTATATCAACTTTGTTACCCCGCCCTTTGTCGACTGCGAAAATGTGGCACGCGAAATTGCGGCGGCGGCAAAAGCCGGCAACAAGCCGATTGTGTGCAATTACATGACGGATAAACAAAAATGGGGTGCCACTTCTAAGATACTGAAGGATGGAGAAGTCCCCTGTTTTGATTTCGCGGAAACCGCAGCCCGGGCACTTCATTCCCTGGTAAGGTACAACAACATCAGAACGGCAAAAAGGGGAAGCATTAAAAAGTTCACCGGTGTAAGCCGCAATGCAGCCGGTAAAATCCTCCGCAATGCACGGGAAGAGGGAAGAGACGTGCTAACAGCATCAGAAGTTTACACCATCCTGGAGATTTACGGTATCCCGGTTGCCCCGTGGAAAATTGCCGGAGATGCGAACGGCGCTGTTGACGCGGCAAACGCGATCGGCTATCCCGTGGTGATCAAGGCGGATGCAGAGGCAATCATCCACAAAAGCGACGTGGGTGGGGTGGCCGTGAATATTAAAGATGCCACGGAAGCAGCCATGGCGGTAGAAACGATGAAAAAGAAACTGGGTGCGGAAATTAACTTCTTTGTACAAAAATTTCTTCCAAAAGGAAAAGAACTGTTTATAGGTGCCGTGGCCTCGTCTGGCGTCGGCCACATCATCGGGTTCGGCCTCGGCGGAATCTTCGTGGAAGTGCTGAAGGATGTGGTATACTGCATCACGCCCGTCAGCGATACCGAAGCCGCCGGCATGATCGGTTCCGTAAAGGCAGCAGCCCTGATCAACGGGTTCAGGGGCGAACCGGGGATCAACCGGGAAAAAACAGCGGAGATCATCCGGCGGATATCGATGCTGGTAACGGATTTCCCCGCGATCAGGGAACTTGATCTCAATCCGTTGTTTGCAATTGGCGATGAAATTTGCGTGGTGGATGCCAGGATCATTGTTTAACCCCTATTGGAAATATTGACCTAAAACCTATATTCAAAACCATGGAAGAGAAGAATTACAAAATCGGGATCATCGGCCTCGGGCCGATCGGTCAGACGCTTGCCGTGCATTTCAAACAAGCCGGGTGCGAGGTTGCCATCACCGACCTGAACAGGGAGAAACTGAGCCTCATCAGGGAGGAAGGGATTGAGATCGTGAATCACCTTGAAAAGAAGTCATTCTTCAAACATGTCTATTTTTCGGTGGAGGAGATGCTGGAGCATGATTTTGACATTCTCATTTCTGCGGTCAAGGATTATCATGTGGATAAAATCGTCAAGGTGCTGAAGGACAACCTTACCAAGGATGTCTTTCTCCTCAGCGCGCAGAACGGCATCGATATCCGGAAAAAATACCTCAGCCATTTCCCGAACTCAGCCATCCTCCGCATGGTGATCAACTTTGCCGGAAACCTGCAGGCCCCGAACGTCACGGGAATAAATTTCTTCAACCCGCCTAACTATATCGGTTCCATGGACGATTCGCAGGAAGAGCTGGCAAAGTGGATCGCCGCCACCCTCACGGGCGTGGGCATGAAAACCGAGCAGGCCAACTCCTTCACCATCATCGACAAGATCTGGGAAAAGACGATCCTGAACGCGGCGCTAAGCCCCCTTTGCGCGATATCGCGGCTCACCATGAAGGAGGCCATGGAAAATGCCGACACCCTGGAGATCATCGAACAGATCCTGTATGAAGCAGTGCAGGTAGCCAATGCCGAGGAGATCAAGCTGCCCGACAACTTCATCAAGCTGGCCATCCGCTATCTCAACAATGCCGGAAACCACATGCCCTCCCTGGCGGTCGACCTGATCAACAAGCGCGAGACGGAGATCGACTACATGAATGGAAAAATCGTCGATTACGGGAGAAAACATTATATCAAGACCCCGATCAACCTCGTGCTGACCAATCTTGTGAATGCCATTTCATGCAAAAACGGCGTGGGAAAGTGCAAATAACGTACCGGAGAATTATTAACCTTTAACTGACAATTATGAATGAACCTATGTACTCCTGGCAGATGACGGCCCAGGATGCTGATTTTCAGCTTGTCGAAAGCCCGCTTCCCGAAGTCGGGCCACACGAGGCGCTGGTAAAAATCGCCGGGTGCGGCGTGTGCCATACCGACCTGAGTTTCTGGCATTACGGGGTGAAAACCAAGAAGGAACTCCCCCTGACCCTGGGCCACGAGATAAGCGGCACGGTGGTGGCCGGTCCGGAAGAATGGCTCGGTAAAAACGTGATCATCCCGGCCGTACTCCCCTGCGGCGAATGCGAATTGTGTAAAAAAGGCCGGAGCAACATGTGCCAGAAACAACTGATGCCGGGCAATGATTTTGACGGCGGGTTTGCCTCCCACATCAGGGTTCCTGTGCAATTTCTCTGCAATGTGCCTGACCAGTTGCTGGAAAAGTATCCCCTTGAAAAATTATCTGTGATCGCCGATGCCATCTCCACCCCATACCAGGTGATCATGAAATCGGAACTCGAAGCCGGCGATTTCGCCATCGTGATCGGGGTTGGCGGCGTGGGAATCTATGCCGCCCTGATCGCACGGATCATGGGAGCTAAGGTGCTGGCCCTGGACCTCGACGACGAAAAGCTGGCAACCGCCAAAAATAACGGCATCGACGCGGTGCTGAACATCAGGGGCCTCGATCTCAAAACCATAAAGGAACAGGTGAGGGAGATTGCCAAGGGGCTGGGCGTTTCGCGTTACGGCTGGAAAATCTTTGAAGTGTCGGGAACAAAACCCGGGCAGGAGCTTGGATTCAACCTGATCACCTTCACCTCCACCCTCTCCATCGTCGGGTTTACCCTCGACCGCACCGAAGTGAGGCTGAGCAACCTGATGGCCTTCGATGCCAAGCTGATCGGCACGTGGGGCTGCAAGCCGGAACTATACCCCGAAGTGGTCGACCTGATTGCCTCCGGTAAACTGAAGATCGATGATTTCGTGGAGACCTTCCCGCTTTCGTCGATCAACGAGGTTTTCCGGAATACGTTGAACCATGTTTACAAGAAAAGATCGGTGCTGGTGCCGTGACCTCACCCATGGCCCCCGAAACACCTCACCCCCCGGCCCCCAGTGGTTGAAATACCTCACCCCCCGGCCCCCAGTGGTTGAAATACCTCACCCCCCGGCCCCCTCTCCTCGAAGGAGAGGGGGAGGGCGAAGATATAAACTGAATGTTTAAAAATTAAAATAAAATGTCATGCTAGCAAGTCATAATCTTACTGAAAACACCTACAGCGAGATCCTGGTTGAAAAACGGCCCTGCAGGGATTTGAGCGGGAATCCCGTGGAAGGACTTTTCAACGCGTGGATCATCCTGAATAATCCCCAGCAGTATAACTCCTATACCACCGGCGCCGTGAAGGAGGTGATTCTCGCCATGCGGGAGGCCTCCAACGACCGGAGCGTGGTGGCGGTCGTGTTCACCGGGGTGGGCGACAAAGCCTTTTGCACCGGGGGCAACACGAAGGAATATGCCGAGTATTATGCCGGCAATCCGCAGGAATACAAGCAGTACATGCGCCTGTTCAACGACATGGTCTCCTCCATCCTGATGAACGACAAGCCGGTTGTTTGCCGCGTAAACGGCATGCGCATCGGCGGAGGCCAGGAGATCGGGATGGCCTGCGATTTCTCCATCGCCCAGGATTTCGCGCGGTTCGGGCAGGCAGGCCCGAAACATGGCAGCGCCCCCGACGGAGGTTCAACAGATTTCCTGCCCCTGTTCGTGGGCATCGAAAACGCCATGTTCTCCTGCACGGTCTGCGATCCGTGGTCGGCATACGAAGCCATTCGCGGCGGACTGGTCACCGAAGTGGTGCCGGCGCTTAGAGTAAATGGGGAATTCATCCCAAACCCGCTGGTTTACACCGATCAATGGGTCAACAGCAAAGGCCAGATCGTTTACGGAAAAATGAAAACCGGGGAAGATCTGGCCAAAGGCAAGGAACTGATGAAATCGGGAGAAATGGATCTCGCCATGCTGGACCAGGCCGTTGAACGCTTTTGCACCAAACTCCTCTACCTGATGCCGAACTGTTTGAGCAAAACGCTGAATTCGCTCAGAAAACACAAGCTCGAACATTGGGACAGGAACAAGGAGAGCAACCGCGACTGGCTGGCCCTGAACATGATGACCGAAGGAAAGGCCGGTTTCAGGGCATTCAACGATGGTCCGAAGGACAAACGGGAGGTTGACTTTATCAAACTGCGGCAGCTGCTTGCCGAAGGCCACGAGTGGAACGACGAGCTGATCAGGGCGGTTTCGCCGCAGTGTCAGTAGACCTCACCCCCATGACCAAAAGGGACCTCACCCCCCTGACCCCATGACCAAAAGGGACCTCACCCCCCTGACCCCCTCTCCTCGAAGGAGAGGGGGAGAAACATACCTCGAAAAAGTGTGGTTTTTTTAAATATAAATGAAGATACTGAAAAAATGCAAAAGATCAAAGTTGAGTATTTATTTGAGGAGACTGTTGCCAGGGTGATCCTCGACGACGGGAAGGCCAATATCCTCGATGCTGTTATGATGGGCGATATTACCAATTTACTGGTTTCGCTGAAGGATCGGCCGGATATCAAGCTGATCACCTTTGAAGGTGCCGGGAATAATTTCTCCTACGGCGCGAGTGTGGCCGAGCACACCAAAGACAAAGCAGCCGCGATGCTCGACGGGTTTCATAAAATGTTCTTCGCCCTCATCGACCTGCACACCCCGACCCTGGCCAAGTTGTCGGGACAGTGCCTTGGCGGCGGGTTCGAGCTGCCGCTGGCATGCAACTTCATTTTTGCCGACAAGAGTGCAAAAATCGGGCAGCCGGAGATCATTCTGGGCGTTTTCGCACCTCCTGCTTCGGTGATGCTGCCCCTGAAAATCGGCAATGCCAAAGCGGAAGAGTTGCTGATTACCGGGCGGGTCATTTCAGCCGATGAGGCTAAATCGCTGGGTCTGGTGAACGAAGTATATGACGACAAAACAGCCCTGGAAGCCGCCACGGATGAATGGATCCGGAAAAACATCCTGGGAAAGAGCGCTTCCGCCCTGCGGTTTGCCACCCGGGCAGCCCGCGCCTCGTTCGACTTCTTTATGCTGAAACATCTTCCCGAATTTGCCGGTATGTACGTGAACGAAATGATGGAAACCCATGATGCCAACGAAGGGATCAACGCCTTTATCGAAAAGAGGAAGCCGGTGTGGAAGAATTGCTGACATTAATGCCTCTCCCCCTAACCCCCTGGCAATAATGCCTCACCCCCTAACCCCCTCTCCCCAGGGAGAGGGGGAACCGGACACGTAAATATTAAAACCTATGAGTGAAAAAACAACACAGGACAAGAGCGAGCTGGTGAAACTGCAATCGGCAGGCGAACTGCGCAAAACCATGGATGGTTATTTTTCGCGGCTCAGGGAGGCTGCCGAAACCGGCAGCCGGAAAATCGCCTGGTGCACCAGCGTGGGGCCGGCAGAGCTGCTGTATTCGATGGGCTTCGAGGTTTTCTTCCCCGAGAACCACGGCGCCATGCTGGGCGCCGGTAAAAATGCCGACAAGTACATTCCCACGGCGGTGGCCCACGGCTACTCCCCCGACATCTGTTCCTATCTCACCAGCGACATCGGCGCCTTTCTTCAGAATGAGACGCCCCTGCAGAAAAGCGGGTTCAAATCGGTGCCGACGCCCGATATCCTGGTTTACAACACGAACCAGTGCCGGGAGGTCGAAGACTGGTTCAGCTTTTATGGCCGGCATTTCAAAGTGCCCGTGGTGGGCATTCACACCCCGTTGTGCATCACCGATCTTGGCCCCGAAATCATCAAAACCGTGGCCGAACAGTATCACCGCATCATTCCCGAACTTGAAAAGGTGGCAGGGGTGAAATTCGACATCGACCGGTTCAGGGAAACAGTCGGGTTGTCGCACGATGGCTGCGTTCTCTGGAAAGAGGTGCTGCAAAAAGCCAAAAACATCCCGGCACCCATCAACTTCTTCGACTCCGCCATACACATGGGACCCATCGTGGTGATGCGCGGAACGCAGTATGCCAATGACTATTACAAAATCCTGCTGGCCGAACTGCAGGAGCGAATCGAACAGCATATCAGCGCCGTTCCCTCGGAGAGGTTCAGGCTTTACTGGGAAGGAATGCCGCTCTGGTACCGCCTGAGCAACCTGGCAAAACTGTTCGCCAAACTCGACACCTGCATTGTGGCGTCAACCTATTGCAACAGCTGGGTATTCGACGACCTTGACCCGGCGGACCCGTTTGAATCGTCGGCACTGGCTTACAGCAAACTCTTCATCGTCAGGTCAGATACGGTAAAGGAAAATGTGCTCGACCAGCTGATGCAGGAGTTCAGCGTGAACGGGATCATCTACCACGAGTCGAAGACCTGTGCCCGCAATTCCAACAACCGCTTCGGGCTGCAAAACCGGCTCCTCAAAAGGAATGGGATCCCTTACCTTGAAATAAACGGCGATCTTAACGATCCGCGCTGCTACAGCGAGGAGCAAAGCATCATCGCCATCGAGACATTCATCGATCAACTCTCCGGCCAGATAAAATGACCGCTGATCCTAACGCAAAAAACTGAACATGTACCGTCTGGGCATCGATCTCGGGTCATCTTTCACCAAAGGCGTACTGGTTGATGAAAACAACCGGCTGGCCGATGTTTTCTGTGTCAGGTCGGGGTATAACTTCAACAACGCCGCCGAAAAAATCATCGCGCATTTCACGGAGAAACACGAGGTTGCTTTTCCTGTTTACACCTGCGGATACGGGCGGGAACAGATTAAAGTACCGTTCATCTCCAACTCGGAACTGATCGCGCTTTCGAAGGCGGTCTTCGAAATTTACAAGCGATCGTGTTCGATCATCGACATCGGCGGGCAGGACACGAAATTTATCCAGGTCAATTCGCAGGGCCAGGTTGAAAAATTCAAAATGAACCGCAAGTGCGCCGCCGGCACGGGCTCCTTCCTCGAAGAGATCGCCTTCAGGCTGGATGTGACCCCGGCTGAATTCACGAAATTTGCCGCGGAGGCTACCGGGGAAGTGAAGATCAACAGTTTCTGCACTGTATTCGCCATTTCGGAGATCATCGGCATGATCAAGAACGGTGCATCGCTGCCGAACATCATCCTGGGAATCTATAACTCCATCATACTGAGATCATCGGAACTTTCGCTGGTCGAAGGTTACGTGGTGATCACCGGAGGGTTGCCCGCCATGCACCCGACCATCGTCAGCCTGTTCAAAAAAAAATACCCGGAATCCGACAGCCCCGAACATTCGCAGTTCCTGGCTGCCTACGGGTGCGTGCTTTTAAACACATCAAAATAAAGTATTAAACAACCATTCAATTCAGCGTATGGATAACAAAGCTAAAGAAGTCGTGATCGTAAGTGCTGCCCGAACGCCGATCGGCAGGCACGGAGGCTACTACAATGATCTTCCGGCCGAAGACCTCGCCGTATTGGCCGTGTATGAAGCCATCCTGCGGTCGGGAATCGACCTGGCCACCATCCGGATCGACCACGTCGTTGCCGGGATGATCTACATCGATTCGATGAACCAGCAGATCTACCTCCCGAGAAACGTGGCGATGCGGGTGGCGGATAAGTTCAACGACACGGATAATCTTCGTGTTGCGCCCGGCAAGACAACCCTGCGCATCTGCGGCACCGGTTTCCAGGTGCTTGCCGACGGGTTTGATCAGCTGATGTCGGATACCGAAAACGCCGGCTGCGTGCTCGCCTTTGCCACGGAGAACATGTCGCAGACCAACCTTATCCACCAGGGACGGAGAAAAAAGGAAAGCGTTTGGGATTTCGAAGAGGGGCGGCTCCGCGATTACCTGATGGAGGGGTTCAACCACAACCTCTTCCAAACCCTGATGCCGAAAACGGCAGAACTGTATGGCTCCCAGACCGGCATCACCCGCAGGGAGTGCGACGAGTTTTCTTACCTCAGCCATATTCGCGCCATCAACGCGCAATCGAAACAGTGGAACCGGTTTGCCAACCCCGGGGAAAACAACTACCTCCGGGGCATCTTCACAGTCGACACCGTTGACAAGGCAGGCAATGCCCTCAATGTGTGGCGGGATGAAGGTACAAAATACGATATCAGCCTCGATGAACTCGCCAACCTGCGGCCGATGCTGAAACCCAACGGGCTTGTCACGCCGGGCACCGCCAGCCAGATCAGTGATGGCGCAGCCGCTGCCGTGCTGATGGAGCGTTCGTTTGCCGATGAAAACAACATCCCCTGCCTTGCGAAGATCAAGGGATACCAGTTTTCGACCGTCCCCCCCGAAATCATGGGCCAGGGACCGGTGCCGGCCATCATCGACCTGCTGGCAAAACTGGATATGAAAAAGGAGGATGTCGACCTTTTCGAGGTCAACGAGGCCTTTGCCGCCCAGTATCTGGGCGTGGAGAAGGAACTCCGCCTCCCGCGCGACCGTACCAACGTGAACGGGGGCGCCATCGCCATGGGCCACAATATCGCCGCCACCGGCCTGCGCATCACCACCGACCTAGTGTACGAGTTAAAACGGCGGGGACTGAAAACCGGCATCGCATCGGCCTGCATCGGCGGCGGCCAGGGCGGGGCCATCTGCGTGGAAATTGTTTAATCATCAACCATTAATTACCCAATAACGTAACAACATGGGAACTGTTTTTTCATTCGGGAACAAACTACTCCAGAAGGAAGTCGCGAAACTCAACAGCATTAAAAAAATTGCCGTTATCGGTTCGGGAACCATGGGTATCGGCATCGGCATCGACATCCTCAACAAAACAGGGTTCGATGTCATCTTCATTGACGTGGCCGACGCCGCGCTCGAAAGAGCCAGGAGAGATATTACCGCGTATTTTTCAGGTCTCGCCGAAGGCGGAAGGATCCTTGACGAACAGGCTTTGGAATATATTTCGCGGGTAACCTATTCAAAAGATTTCACCCTCCTCGGGCAGACGGAGATCATCTGGGAGGCAGCCACCGAACGGATCGACGTGAAAAAGGTGATTTTCGGGAACATAGAAAAATATGCCGATCCGGGAAAGCTTGTTTTTATCTTTTCCAACACCTCCTCGCACACCACGGCCGAACTGGCGGTGCTGTTCAACGACCGGCTCCTCATGGATAAATTCCTGACCGGCCATGGTTATTTCCCGTTCCATGCAAACCGCCTCTTCGACGTCATGAAAGGGAAATACGCTTCGGAAGAGACCTTTACCGCCGGGGTGGCCTTCGCCGAACAGGTGCTGGAGAAGAAGGTTATCGCGCTGCGGAACGACCATCACGGTTATGTGGCCGATCCCATTTTCGAAGGTATGGCGGCCATCATCCAGTGGGACATCCAAACCGGGCAGGACCTGGTGGAACTCCCGCAGGTTTTTGAATTGCTGACGGCCAACCCGTTCCAGGTACTCGACCGGACAGGCCACATGCCCTATACCGAATGCGCCAGGCACCTGGGGAGGGCCCTTCCCGGCAATGACCGGCTGAAAAGTGTTTACAACCAGGATGGCCGGCATTACCCGCAGTGGATCGAAGATCTCGAGAAATCAGGAAAGACCGGACTCGCCTCGAAGGAAAAACAGGGCTTCTTCAGGTGGGCGGGTGCGGCAAACCGTGAAAAGATCACCGGGGTGTATGATCCCGGGAGCAAGGAATATGTTGCCATCGCAGAGATAAGCCGCCTCGATTACTGGTCGCTGTCTGAAGCCGCTGCGCTGGACCACCGCGAATCGGCCATCAAAAGCATCGACGGGCTGATCCTTATTGCCGGATCGGACGACAAAGGAGGCCTGACCTTCCGAAGATACGTCATCCCCATCATGCTGTATGCCCTCGATCTGATCCAGGACAATTACGCCACCGCGGCCGACATCGATTCCTCCTCTAAGGTGGGCCTTCGCTTCAAATATGGTTTATGCGAGATCATCGACAAATTTATCGGTCATTTCAGCATCGACGGATTTATCGGGCTGGTAAAAAAATCGGCGCTCGAAAATCCCGGAAGGGACGAACTTTTTGATGTTGACGGAAACAGCGGGCCCCGGAAAGGTTGCCCCTCCCTGCTATATACGATGAAGAAAAACGGATGGAAAGGTCTGCTCGGTTACGGGCGCATCTATGGCACCCCCGTAAGCCAGCGCAACTTCGCAACCGGGGCGATGGATCTGTATTACAATGATCTGCGGTTCATTTATCCCTCCAAAAAAGACCGGGTTGCCACCATTATTTTCGACAACCCGCTCCGCGGGAATGTGTGGAACCGGAACACCCTCGACCAGCTTGACCACGCCATCGGGATCTCGACCGCCCTGTTTGAGCAGGGAGAACTGGGTGCGCTGCTCTTTACCGCTTCGGGCAAGGGGATGCGCATGCTCGGAGCTGATGCCCGGCAGTTCAACAAGGGCTGGTTTGATGCCCGCACGGGATACCAGTTCCTCGGGGAGGAGGATGCCTCCTGGTTCACCAAAGCCGGGATGCGGCTGTTCCGTTTCATCCAGGAGATGCCCGTTTGGACCATTGGCGTGTTTGGCGAAAAATGGGGCGGCGGCGCTGAATTCACTTATTTCCTGAACCAGCGGTTCGACCTGGTGATGCATGGGGTTGAGTTTGATTCCCTTAAAAGGAAAAACGTTTTCAAAACCAAAAAGAATTACAACCAGCCAGAAATTGAATATGGCATCCTGGGCGGCTTTGGCGCCGTGCAGGAACTGGTCCGCCTGGGTTTCGGCGAGTCGCTCATCGACGAACTTTTCATCCAGGGCCTCACGGCAACACGGGCTCACGAACTCGGACTCTCAAACAGCGTAAGCGATAATGAATACGAACTGCTTGAAAAAGCGTTCGAACTGGCCCGGCTGAAACAAAAGTACGCGGTACCTTATGCCGTGGCCCTCTATAACCTGCAGAAAAAGAATGCGTTCGCAGAAGGGTGCAACGATGACCGGCTTACCAGGGAAACCGGCGAAACCTTCAATCCCGCGAAAAATCCCTATATTTCCACCGCGTTGTTGCGCCTGCTGAACATCGGCGGAAATAACCCGCCGTTGAACCTCGAAGTGCGGGGCAATTTGCCGGGTTGGGAGAACAACTATGACAAATTATACGAATAACACCTGTAATTCCTTTTAACTGAGAAATATGGCAACGATCCGATACAAATCGCCCGACTATTACCTGGTGGATGAACTTTTTACCGATGAGCACAAGCTCATCCGAGGCACGATCCGCGACTGGGTGAACCGCTCGGTGATGCCCATCATCGATGATGCCAGCCAGCACCACGAGTTTCCCCGCCACCTCGTAAAGGAACTGGGTGAAATAGGGGCGTTCGGTCCCTATATCCCGGTAGAATACGGCGGGTCGGGGCTCGACCAGGTATCGTACGGGCTGATCATGCAGGAGCTTGAAAGAGGGGATTCGGGCGTACGCTCGATGGCCTCGGTACAATCGTCGTTGGTTATGTACCCCATTTTCAAATACGGCACGGAAGAGCAGCGGAGGAAATACCTGCCGAAACTGGCTACCGGGGAGATGATCGGTGCCTTCGGGCTCACCGAGCCCAACCATGGTTCCGATCCCGGGAGCATGCTGTGCAAATTCACCGACCAGGGCGATCATTACCTGCTGAACGGCTCCAAAATGTGGATCACCAACGCCCCCATCTCCGACATCAGCGTGGTATGGGCAAAGGATGAAACCGGCACCATAAGGGGACTGATCGTGGAACGCGGCATGGAAGGGTTCACCACGCCAGAAACCCTGAAGAAATGGTCGTTGCGGGCCTCCTCCACCGGCGAACTCGTTTTCGACGACGTAAAGGTGCCCAAAGCCAACCTGCTGCCTGGCGTCAAAGGGTTGAAGGGGCCGCTCAGCTGCCTGAGCTCGGCCAGGTATGGCATCGCATGGGGCGTGATAGGCGCGGCAATGGATTGCTACGACACGGCCCTGCAGTATTCAAAAGAGCGGAAACAGTTCGGCAAACCCATTGCAGCTTTCCAGCTGACGCAGAAAAAACTCGCGGAAATGCTCACCGAGATCACCAAGGCACAACTGCTCGCCTGGCGCCTGGGCATGCTGCGCAACGAAGACCGGGCCACGCCGGCACAGATCTCCATGGCCAAACGGAACAACGTGAAAATGGCACTTGACATTGCCCGGGAATCGCGCCAGGTGCTGGGTGCCATGGGTATTTCCGGCGATTTCCCCATGATGCGGCACATGATGAACCTGGAGTCGGTCATCACCTACGAAGGCACGCACGACATCCACCTGCTCATCACCGGCCACGACATCACCGGGGA
Organism: uncultured Bacteroidales bacterium; assembly: GCA_903913885.1. Lineage (GTDB taxonomy): Bacteria > Bacteroidota > Bacteroidia > Bacteroidales > FEN-979 > CAIVAT01. Next base: position 74,659 of record CAIWMX010000011.1, read on the forward strand.
AAGTGCATTTGAATAAACCCCGGGAACCATCGTGAAAATCAAACGTTAAATGCAACAGATCAGCGTCACAATAAACGGCAGGCCATACCAGTTCCTGGCAGGCGACCACGAAATGCTGTCGCACCTGATCCGGGAAAAAGCGGGCCTTACCGGCACGAAGGTCGGTTGCGAACAGGGAAGCTGCGGCGCCTGTACCGTGCTGCTGAACGGCAAAGCCGTGCTGAGCTGCATCACGCCGGCCATGCGCGCCCACCAGGCCGAAATCACCACCATCGAAGCGCTTGCCATGAACGGCCAGCTGCATAAACTCCAGGAAAAGTTTGTTGACAAGGGTGCCATCCAGTGCGGATTCTGCACACCAGGGATGGTGATGACTGCGCTCAGCCTGGCTCCGGAACTGGATAGTGAAGCAGATATTCCCGCCCTGATCCACCGGATAAAAAAAGGATTATCCGGGAATCTCTGCAGGTGCACCGGCTATAAAAAAATCATTGAAGCCGTATCTGAATATGTTCTTGAAACCGCCGGTAAAAACCCGGAAATCCGGGAACCCGCCCTGCAACCTGCGACAGGTGCAGTTGGCGTTCCGCGGCCATACATCGAGGCTGCAAAGAAAGTCAGGGGCGTGGCTGAATATGCCGATGACATCGCTTCAAAAAACGCCCTGCACTGCAAATTCCTGCGCAGCATCCACCCGCATGCCCTGATAGAAGGGATCGACCTCACGGATGCCCTGGGCCTGCCCGGCGTTCACGCCATTGCCACCGGGAAAGAGTTGCCAGGGAAGTTTGGCGTTCTTCCTGTTTCACAGGATGAGACTGCCATGGCGGTGGACAAAGTGCGTTACGCCGGTGAAATTGTGGCTGCCGTTGCCGCCGACACGGAAGAGATTGCCGATGCAGCCTGCAGGCTCATCAAAGTAAGCTTCCGGCCCATCCGGGCGTTTCTGACCATCGACGATTCGCTGAATGATGCCGGGGAATCGGAAAAAATCCATGATACCGGTAAATTCAACAACAACATTCACAAGAAAGTGGAACTGCGCTTCGGCGATCAGCGGAAGGGACTGGAGGAGGCGGATATGACGGCAAAGATGTCGTTCGAATTCGACGGCCTGAGCCACGGTTTCACTGAACCTCATGCGGCTACAGCGTATTGGGATGAAAACGGCCTCACCATCATCACAGCGACCCAGGTGCCGCATTACCTTCACCGCGCCCTTGCCAAAGTACTGGAGGTCCCGCTGAGCCGCGTCCGCGTCATAAAACCTTACCTGGGTGGCGGATTTGGCGGAAAAAGCGATCCTTTCCCCCACGAGATCATCGTCGCGCATCTCGCCCGTAAAACCGGCAGGCCGGTCAGGGTGAGGCTCTCCCGCGAAGAGGTGTTTCTCACCAACCACGGAAGGCACCCCTCGAAAATGACCGTGGAAATGGGTATTTCGGCCGAGGGCATCATCCGGGTGCTTGATGCCGATGTCGCCATCGACGGCGGCGCCTACGGCAGTTTCGGTGTGGTGACCTCCTACTACAACGGCGTATTGCTGCAGGCGCCCTACAAACTTGACAATTTCGGGTTCCGCACCTATCGCGTTTATACCAACAAACCGCAATGCGGCGCAATGCGCGGGCATGGCGCCGTGAATCCGCGTTTTGCCGTGGAGTCGCTTATCGACGACCTGGCACGCCGCATCAACATGGATCCCTGCACGTTAAGGATGAAAAATTTCCTTGATTCCAACACCCTCACCGTGGGTCAGTACCGGATTACTTCCAATGGAAGCAGCGAATCGCTCGAAAAAGTGATGGAACAATCGCGCTGGCGGGAACGGATCGGGAAAATGGAGAAAGGCCGGGGACTTGGCGTGGCCTGCGGCTTCTTCATCAGCGGCAGCGCTCTTCCCATCATCTGGAACGAACTGCCGCAATCGGTGGTGCATTTAAAGGTTGATTTTGACGGCCGGGTGCTCGTTACCTCCGGCGCCAGCGACATCGGCCAGGGCAGCGATACCATGCTGGCCATCATCGTCTCCGAGGTGCTGGGCATCGCGATGGATAACATATTCGTGCTCGCGGCCGACACCCTGCTCACACCGGTTGATCTTGGCAGTTATTCGAGCCGGGTTACCTTTATGGCCGGCAACGCCGCAAAGGATGCCGCTGAGCAGCTGAAAACGGAGATCAGCCGGGCGTTTACGAAGAAGTTCAATATCGGTGCGGAAGATCTTATTTTTTCCGAAAACCGGGTATTCAGCCACGATAAAACGGTTGATTGCTCATGGATGGAGGCGGTTGATATCCTGACAGCCAAACGGGGCGCCGTAAGCGTGAGTGGAAAATATATCTCCCCGAAGCTCGGCGGCGATTTTAAAGGTGCCGGCGCCGGGCTGAGCCCCTCCTACACGTTCGGGGCCTGCATTTCCGAAGTGGAGGTGGATGAGGAAACGGGTTACGTGAAAGTCACGCAGGTTTGGGGAGCCCACGATTGCGGCAAGGCGCTGAACCCGCTGGCCGTTGAAGGACAGCTGGAAGGTTCGTGGCACATGGGGACCGGCCAGGCGATCAGCGAGCAGATGACCTACAGCAAGGGGTTGCTGTTCAACAACAATTTCCTGGAATACAAGATCCCGACAACCCTTGATACCCCCGACATCCATGCCAGCATCATCGAAACCATCGATCCTGAGGGACCCTTTGGCGCAAAGGAAGCCGGCGAAGGAGCCATCCACCCGGTGATCCCGGCCATCGCCAACGCGGTTTTCAACGCGGTAGGCGTACGGATCACCCGGTTGCCCATCCAGGCTGAGGAGATCCTGGCAAAGATGAAAGAGAACAGGATCTCCGAAGCAAAAATTTAACGACAAATGACCCAACCAAAAACCTATATCAAGGCAACCTCGGTGGAACACGCGCTTTCACTGGCCGGGGAAAGCAGCGGGAGTTTTCGCTATCTGGCCGGGGGGACCGACGTCATGGTCAATAAATTCCAGGGAAATGATGACGCCGGCCTCTTAATCGATATCTCCGGTATTGATGCCCTCAGGCAAGTTTCAGCAACGGAAACCCACCTGGTTATCGGGGCCCTGGTTTGCCTGGAGGAGCTGGCAAAACACTCCGCTGTGGCCGGCAATTTCCCGGTGCTGATGGAAGCGGCAAATTCGGTGGCATCGCCCACCATCAGGAAAACAGCCACACTGGGCGGTAATTTGCTTTGCGGGAACCGTTGTTCATTCTACAACCAGAGTGCCTGGTGGCGCGAAGCAGCAGGTTTTTGCCTGAAATGCAGCGGACCGCTATGCCTGGCTTCGGGAGGTAAAAAACACTGCTTTTCAAAATTCGTATCCGACATGGCCGTGGCCCTCATCAGCCTTCGTGCCGGCATTGAAATTTCTGATCTCCGGGGTGTGATAACAATTCCCCTTGAAAGTATCTATTCAGGAGATGGTATTAACCCAAGCCTGTTGAGCAACACCGCGATCATCCGTGCAATACATATCCCGCTTCACCACGATTTCAGGTCTGTGTATAAAAAACTCCGGAAGCGCGAAACGCTCGATTTCACATCCCTCACTACGGCAATTTCTCTGGATAAAACAGGCATGATCAGGATCGTGATGGGCGGGGTGCATGCAAAACCCGTCATTACCGATGGTACGGGAACTGAGGATCTGAATTCGCTGGTCAGCCAGGCTGTATCAGCAACAAGGATGGTTGACAACGACACTTATTCCAGGGCTTACCGAAAAGCAATGATCCCTGTTTTTCTTGATCGAAGTTTCAGGGAGCTGCAATTGATTTGAAAAAATTGAAATGGATCTACGCTAAGTAAGAGTCTGTTTAAATTTGTTTTTAAATCCCTTTAGGGATTTTATATGGGTAGAAAACCAGGGAGATCGGCACTATTTCGTCCCGTACGGGACGAAATGGTTCTCAGGGCGTTCGATTTCTACCAGTATTTGGTGCCTCCGGCACAGGGTTAAATAAAAACCAATAAAAAATAAAAAGTTAAACAGACTCTAACACAAGGAATATGAATCTGAAAAACAAGACCGCAATTGTAACCGGAGGTATTTCGGGCATCGGGGCTGCCATCAGCCTTGAACTGGCGCGCCACGGCGCCAGGATCGTCATGATCGACTGCAAACCGGATGAAGATGCGGCGGGAATCCTGAAAACGATCCATGAGGTTGGTTCTGACGCTATTTTCATCCGGGCCGACATCGCAGACCACCCTGCATCCTTAAATGCAGTACAAACGGCCTTAAATGCGTTTGGCGCGATTGATATCCTCGTCAATAATGCCGGCATCAACCGCGACGGGGTGATCTGGAAAATGAGTGAGGAGCAATGGGACGAGGTCATCCGCATCAACCTCAAGGGCTATTTCAATTTTACCCGGGCCGTGGCGCCGCTTTTCAGGGAACAGCAATCGGGAAAAATTGTCAACATCACCTCCATCAACGGGTTGCGGGGAAAATTCGGCCAGTCAAACTATTCCGCGTCGAAAGCGGGGATCATCGGCCTCACCAAATCCGTTGCGAAGGAACTGGGAAAATACAATGTCAACGTGAACGCCATCGCCCCCGGGCTGATCGAAACGGAAATGATGAAAAACGCCGACGAAAGCGTTCGTGCGGCCGCCCTTGAAGAGATCGTGCTGAAACGGCTTGGACAGCCTGAGGATATTGCTTTTCTGGCTGCTTTCCTCTGTTCCGACCTGGCACGCCATATTACCGGGGAGGTGATCAAGGTGGACGGGGGCCAGTATATATAAAACAGAAATCATGGATCTGAACGATATCGTAGTTGTGTCAGCCTGCCGCACGGCCATGGGCCGGTTTGGCGGAAGCCTGAAAGATATTCCGGCCTGGGAACTCGGCGCGGTTGTAATCGGGGAATCGCTGAGCCGGGCTGGCATCCGGGGCGACCAGGTAGACGAGGTGATCATGGGAAGCTGCCGACAGGCCGGCAACGGTCCCAACCCTGCGAGAACGGCAGCTGTAAAAGGAGGCATCGCCAGCGAGGTGCCGGCAGTTACGGTCAACATGGCGTGCCCGTCGGGCATGCGCAGTGTGGCCATGGCCGCGCAATCCCTGCAACTGGGCGAATCGCAGATCGTGATTGCCGGCGGTTTTGAGAACATGAGTTCCATCCCATACCTGCTTAAAGGTGCGCGGTGGGACGGCTTTAAAATGGGCAACAAAACCCTCGAGGATGGCTGGAGCGACAGCATCGACCCGCTGATCGGCCAGGGCATGGGTGAAACCGCCGAAAATTTGTTTGACAAGTACAACATTTCCCGGGAAGCACAGGATGTCTGTGCGCTCGGCAGTCATCAGAAAGCTTCGGCAGCTCAGCGGAATGGCTGGTTTGACGTAGAGATCGTGCCAGTGGAAGTGCCGGGGTCAAAAGGCAAGCCTTCGGCGTTGTTCGATAAGGATGAAACCATCAGACATGATATCTCCATCGAAAAGCTGTCAGCCATAAAACCGGCTTTTCGCGAAAATGGAACCGTAACGGCAGGAAACTCCTGCGGTTTGAGCGACGGTGCGGTGGCCCTCGTGGTCACCACCCGGCAAAAGGCTGTTGAACTCGGTTTGAAACCGCTGTTTTCCATCGTTTCCTATGCACAAACCGCCGTTGAACCATCAACGATGGGCGAAGGGCCCGCCCGATCCATACCCATGGCATTAAAAAATGCGGGGTTAACCCTGCGCGATATTGACCTCATCGAAGTCAACGAAGCATTCGCCATCCAGGTGTTATCGAACCAAAAAGCATTGAATTGGGACCCGGCCAGGCTCAATGTTCACGGGGGTGCCATTGCCCTGGGCCATCCCACCGGGATCAGCGGGGCGAGGATCCTGGTAACCGGGTATTATGCCCTGAAACGCACCGGTAAAACGCATTGTATTGCCTCCATCTGCGGCGGAGGTGGAGTAACCACGGCGATGGTGATCCGACGGGAATCATAAGAGGAGGGACGGAGTTCCCTGCCAAAATGAAAAAAGGCGAACCAGGTCAGGTCCGCCTTTTTTACGCGCTGCGTAAACCGTGGCACGTTTTACTGTAACGTAAACTTAATGGGAAGGTTAAACTGAACGCGAACGGGCACGCCACGCTGTTTGCCGGGGACCCACTTGGGCATCGACTTCACAACGCGGATGGCTTCTTCGTCGCATCCGCCGCCGATTCCGCGGAGAACGCGAACGTCGGTGATGGAGCCGTCGACTTCAACCACGAAGGTTACGAAAACTTTTCCCTGGATTCCAAGTTCCTTGGCTTCTTCGGGGTATTTGATGTTCTGCTGCAAATATCCGATACGTGCTTCTTCACCTCCGGGATAACTCGGCTGCTCTTCAACAACCGTAAAAATCTCAGCCTGTACGGGGGTTTCAATTACTTTGGGACCTTCGTCCTTCACTTCAACCTGTACTTCTTCGGTGGGTGCTTCGGTATTTCCTTTTTTGTTCAAATCATCCATGGAGGCCATACTTACCTCGATCGTCGTATCTTCAACAACAACGGGTGCGGTAAATACGATCTTCTGAACCATGACTTCGGGAGGGGGAGGTGGCGGGGGAGGAGGGGGAGCTTCTTCCTTGCGCACATCGCGCATTTCAACCCCGACTTCCTTTTCCTTTTCCCTGATCAGCCTGCTTTTATTGACATAGGCACTGATCAGTGGATAGGCTACAATGGCACCTACCGTGACAAAACCAAAAATCAGCGAAATGGTTAAAAATTTCCTGTAGTTTTTCCGCAGAAAATACGAGCCATACGCATGGTTCCTGTTTTTGAAAACAATATCCTCCAGCGATTCAACATGCTGTGTTTCAATTGCCATACACTATATTTTTACGTATTATTCAAGATATCTCTGATTATTTCGGAGCAGAAAGCAACATATCCTGCTCGGTCTTGGTCATATCAACAACGGCATAGCTGGCTATGTTGCAGATAGCCATTTCGTCGATGATGTCGACCATATCCTTGTACTTCGCCTTGTCGTCAGCCTTGATCAGCACGATCGGTCCTTTCTGATCCTCCTTTTTCATCTTCTTGATCGCATTATCGGCTGTTGTATCTGCCACGACTGTCTTACCGGTTACACGCTTATCCCTGTATTCGGCAATTTTCGTAAAGAGGTCCTTGTTTTTAACGAGTAAAAACTTGCGGATTCCATCCTTACTGAAATCGGTCTTGACAAGCTGGGGCATTTCGGCAGGCTTTTTTGGATCTGCAATCCCGATATAGTAATAAACCTTATGACCTTCCGTCAGTAAAATATTCAGGGTCCTGTTTTTAGGAATTTCAGGTCCTTTCGGTTTATCTTTATCTGTATCTTTTTCAGGCATGGTGATGACCATGACCTTGGGTTTGCTGAAAGCCGTAGTGAGCATGAAGAAGGTAATGAGCAAACACATCAGGTCGACCATGGGGGTCATATCGATGCGGGTGCTGTGTTTCTTCGCCTGGCGCTTACCACCCTTTTTCCCTTTTTCCTCAACAATTATTTCACCCATACTGGTTTTTTATTTTTTGGATTAAATCACGCTGCCTTACTTAGGCATATCCTTCATCGTGACTTCGTCCTTCATAAGGTTAGTAACGAGATTAAACTTATTTACCTTGTTTTCCTGCAGCAGGTCCATGACTTTCTTTACAACGGAATAGTTGGTTTCGGCATCACCCTTGATGGCTACTTCGGCATTGAGGTTGGTTATACGTGCCAGGCGGACCCACCAGGCGAGCTGGTTGTCGGTCGAGTCGGTTGGTATGCCAATCTGTAATTTGTCCCTGTCTTTCGGTTCATTGGAATTGATCCAGTCTTTCACGTTTTTGAAAGGCATGCCGAAAGATGACATTTTGCTGAATTTATCGAGCTCTTTAGGGGTAAAGGTAACCTGGTACTGTTCGCCCATTTTCTGAAGCAGTTTTGTTCTGAAATGGGTTGAAGTATCCTTACCGTTGTCAAAGTTAAAAAACACCTTGCCCTCTTTGGAAATGAAGATCGTCATGATATCATTATCCGGGGCCTGCTTTTCTGACACCGAATTCGGTGTTTCGATCGGCGCAGCTTCCTGTGGACGGAACGAGGTGGTCA
>CAIWMX010000012.1 GCA_903913885.1 uncultured Bacteroidales bacterium
CTATTCCTTGAGTGGAATGGATATTAAAGTTGCTGTATTTGATGATAAAATTGAGATAACAAGCCCTGGGAAGCTCCCTCCAACCGTTGACTTTAGTGATATGCAGTCAGGGCAATCCAGTATTCGCAATAAAATTTTAGCACCTATATTCAAACGTTTGGGGATAATTGAACAATGGGGCAACGGATTAAAACTTATTGCTGACGAACTGAAAAAATATCCTGAAATAGGATTTGAATGGAAAGAACCTGGGATGGCATTCAGGGTGATTTTTTATAAGAAAAAAACATCAGATAATGAGACTGTCGAGGTTGTCACCGAAACACCGGAGAAAAAAATAAAAAAAACGTCGGTGAAAACGTCGGTGAAAACGTCGGTGAAAACGTCGGTGAAAATTCTAGAACTGATTGAATTAAAAGATGTTATAACCATTCCGGAAATTGCGGCTACAATAGGGGTATCAGAACGGTCCGTGGAACGAAATCTTCAAAAACTTCAACTCGCAAAAAAATTGTTACGTGAAGGGCCTGATAAAGGCGGTCACTGGAAAATACTGAAAAAGAAATAGAACCGCCAGGTAGGGTTAGATGCCGATTTAATCCCAAACTAAGATACTATGGATCAAGCTTATTTGTTAAACCCTCCCATATTCAAATCATTATTCCGCGGAAGGGAAGACATATTTGCCCAACGCTGGGAAAAGGGAGGCAAGGCCAGCTATTCTCCTCAATATGTTTATGACCCCTATCAATACCGGTTGCATAAAATGAAAGGGGGAACGATCCGGAATTTTACCAACTGAATATGATCAGAAATGATGGGCGCCAAACTTTTCTTGAATCGCAGCCGGTGAATTTTAGTCGTGTTTTGCATGATTATTCCGACGTGCAGAAAGGATTTATCCTTTGGAAGGATTTGGTTGAAGAAAGGCTGTTCTGATGTTTAAAAAACAAATTCTCTAACAGATTAAAATATGATGATATCGTTAACAAAATTTGAATCGCAAATCGATGAAATTATTGTGGCCCATGGACTTTCATGCTGGCAAGACGGAAATGTCATTGAGCTGGAACAAACATTGAACGATGAATATGAAGCAATGGTTTCGGGAAATGAAGATTATGACGTCAATATCAAAGTTGAGAACGATAATGTTCAGGACTTCTCCTGCTCCTGCACTTATGATAAAGGTCCGGTTTGCAAGCATGTCGTTGCCGTTCTGTTTGCAATACAGAATGGCAAACTCAACGTATTGAATGAAACTAAATCCGAAAAAATCCCACAGGAGAAAATATCCCAAAAACAAGTATCTGAAGATCAATTCGAAGAGATCCTGACCCGTCTGGATAAAAATGAACTGACCGGGTGGCTGAGGACCTATGCAGAATTAGATGAAAAGTTCAGAAACTATTTTCTGGCAAAATTCACTAAGAATAAGGAAAATACCAACATTGAGCGATATGCCCGGATTCTTGAAAAGGAGATACGCAAAGCTGAAGACAGGCATGGTTACATTGATTATTATCATGCTGGAGATGCCGCAGATGAGGCTTCCCAGTTACTTTATCAGACTGAACTCGGTTTCAAAATCCTCGGAGCGGCAGAGATCATTTCAACATGCTTTGCCGTGATCAAAACTATCGCACCGGCTCTTAATAATTCAGATGATTCGGGTGGCGAAATTGGAGGCGCCCTTGAGCAGGCCGTGGAGTTGGTTGCCAGGACTGCCAGTGAAAAAGACCTTACCGGCACAGTAAAAAAGGAATTGTTCGAACTCTGTTTGAAGTATCATAATACCGACGGGATAGACATTAACAATTGGGATATTGATCTCCTGGATGTAGCGGGTGAATTGGTTTCCAGCCAACAGGAGAAAGAGCGTTTGTTTGTGTTACTTGACCAGAAAGACAAGGCGGCATCCTGGCATCATACGAATGAGTTGACTGCACAAATACGCCAGAAGGTGATCGGACGCCTTGAAGGCAGCGATGCGGCTGCAAGTTATGTAGAATCAATGATTCATTTGCCAGGGATCCGCAAGCAGTTTGTAGAGAAGTATATCCGGGGAAAAAAATATTCCGCCGCAAAGGAACTCTGTACAGAAGGGATCCTCCAGGATGAAAAATGGCCGGGAATTGTTAGTGACTGGAATAAATTTCTGCTCACCATTGCAGAAAAGGAAGGAGATAGAACAGAGATATTGCGGGTTGCAACATTGCTTTTCCTTGGTCAATTCAACTCCAAAGAATTCTATCCCATTTTGAAGAAAAATACTTCATCTGATAAATGGAACCAAACGGTGGAGTTTCTGATCCGGGAACTGGATAAGAAAAAAGGTGATGAATATATCACCTGGATCTATATTCAGGAAGGAATGTTCGAAAACTTACTTTCGTTCATTCAGGAAAATCCGCATCCCTTTAACATTGAAAAGTTTGAACAAAATCTGGCACCGATATACCCCGGGGAAATAAAAGACCTTTACGAGAAGGCCATCAGGAGATATGCCACGCACGCTTCAAACAGAAAGGAATATGCAGAGTGCTGCCGGTTGTTGCGAAAAATGAAGAAGCTTGGCGACAAGCACAGGGTTGATCTTCTCATCAACGAGTTAACAACAACATATAAATCACGGCCAGCGTTTCTTGATGAATTGAAACGGGTGTAGGTTAGGGACCTATCATTGCCCACAGGTAAAAGAATATCAATGGTTTAATACTGAATATTTACACACAGGACATATGAATTACGAATTCTCCAAACCAGAAATAAAGATCGTCCGCCAGGTCATTGAAACAGGACTTCAACGGGATTTTGAATCGAGCATTCTTGACATTGATCAAATCATTCAGCAATGGAAATCAAAAAAACCGGACAATGGAGAGGCTTAGGGAATGATGAGGTCAGGTTTTCATAATATTTATCTGCAATTCGCGATTCGTGAATCGCAAGCGCTCAATTACGAGCCAATCTTGAAATCATATTGAGCCCAATCGGGTTACGGCTCAAATATTATGAATATATGGCTCAATTATGATTGGTGTTGAGCCGTATTTTGTATATTTGTGAGCCGCATATAATTCAAGCATGACAAAATCGGGTTCTCTTCTAGTGGGTGCTATCGTTGATTACATTAATAATCACCCAAATTGTTCATCAAAACAAATCCATGATGGTATTGGGCCGGAATGGAGTTATGCTACCGTCAAACGATTTATCCAGGTCTTACTTTCTGACAACCTGATTGTCGCACTTGGTAAAGGCAAAGGAACAAAGTACGAAATCAGTCGGTCCTATGAATTACTGATCCCTATCGATCCTGACAAGTATTTCCAAAAGGAAATCGATGAACGTGAGATCAAGACAGACTTCAACCTCAGCCTGATCTCTGATCAACTGAAGGGAATTTCACTTTTCAGTGACCAGGAACATGCGTTCCTGGACCAACTTCAAAGCACGTTTAAGAAAAACACTGAAGGTTTGGCACCCCAGGAATTTAAAAGGGAATTTGAGCGCCTGGCCATCGATTTGAGTTGGAAATCCTCACAGATAGAGGGGAATACCTATTCTTTGCTGGAAACAGAACGCCTGTTAAAGGAACAGGAAACAGCATCAGGAAAAACAAAAGATGAGGCCACTATGCTTCTGAATCATAAGGCCGCGCTGGATTTTATTCTCGAACACCCCAAATACATTCAGCCACTATCCCTTGCTGGTATTGAAGATATACACAGTCTTCTGATCAAAGACCTGAATGTTGCCCGGAATATCCGGAAACGAAGAGTAGGAATTACGGGAACCAATTACCGCCCGCTGGACAATGAATTTCAAATCAGGGAATCACTTCAAAGCATGTGCGCTTTAATTAACGGGCGCAATGATATTTTTGAAAAGGCATTGATGGTGCTGGTGTTGATCTCCTACATCCAGCCCTTTGAAGATGGCAACAAAAGAACAGGGCGCATTATCAGCAATGCGGTGTTGATGAATTATCAATATTGCCCGTTATCTTTCCGGACCGTTGACCCGATCGACTATAAAAAAGCGATGCTGATATTCTATGAGCGGAATAATATCAGTGTGTTCAAAAAGATATTTATGGAGCAATTTGAGTTTGCGGTTAAGACCTATTTTTAGGTTGTAAAAGTCTTGCCTGCAGAAAACGGATCATCTGACCAACAGCCGCCGGTTTTGGATGACCACCCTACTCTCTTCAATATCAATCGCGTGATGTGGTCAGGTTCCACCGGCGAGGACTGGTAAAGTGTGCGTTTTTTTCACTTATAGTTCATACTGTTATCCGTTTAAGTTAAATCCTTCAACCCTGGATACCTGGGGTTCATTCCTGTCCAATTCAACCGGTAGATTGTTCACTTCATTCTTTTTTTGATCACGACCGGCTATCGGATAATGTAGGTTTGTGCATTATTTGATTATACACGGACAACATGAGATCATTGATTTTATTTATTGCGACGTTCTCTTCAATGTTTGGGCTCGCTCAAAACAAGGGTGACCTGATTTTGGGTAAATGGATCACTGATAATGGAGATTCACAAATAGAGTTCTATCAAAAAGAGGGCAAGTACTATGGCAAAATTATCTGGTTGAAGGAGCATCTCAAACCTGATGGAACCGCAAAAACCGATATCAAAAATCCTAACCCTGCCATGAGGAAAACCCCCGTCATAGGTTTGGTGATCATTTCAGAACTGGAATTCAAAAACGGTCAGTTTGTAAATGGGAAAATATACAGCCTCAAAGAGGGAAAAACACTTGATTGCGCCATTTTATCAGAGAATAACAGAGAACTGAAGATTACCATTTCCAAATCACTTTTTTCAACTTCGAGAATATGGAAAAGACTATGAGAAAACCTATTCTTTTAGTTGCCATCTTGTTTTTCTCTCCTATTGGAATGAGGGCCCAGGTTTCAGATTCAATCGTGTCATTTGCTTCATTCCAGCAAGCATGGGATTATGCCCTTAAAAACAACCCTGACCAAAGGACCTATTTGTTGAATATTGAAAAAGCGAGATCAGAAAAAAGAACTTCACAAAGTTTTTTTTGGCCTTCCCTTTCGGGCAACTTTGCGGGACAATATAACGGGAATCTGCCAACAACGCCGATCCCCGGTGAATTATCAGGGAAACCGGGGACTGTAACATACGCCCAACTCGGACAAAAGTATGCTTACAATGCGGGTATTTCCTTGTCAAAAAGCATTCTAGACTGGAAGGAACTCGCCCAGCTGAAAATTGCTGACAATAACATTCTTACCAGTGAACTTCAGGCTGATGCCTACCGGCAGAACTTAAAACAACAGGTGGCCATATATTACTATTCGGCAACTATATCCCTGATGGCTTTGCAGACATGCAGGCAAGACCTTGCGTTAGCCGACAGCATTGTGGTCATGACCAGGGAGAAACTTAACCAGGGACTCATAAATACCATAACGGCGAACCAATCGGAGATCAACCGGAACAATATCAGCCAACAGATCATGAATACAGAGACCCTGCTTGAACAATGCAAGGTTTCTCTAAAAATTTTATGCGGTTTTAATGTAACCAGTGCGTTGCAATTAAGCGAAAAAGTTTTGAGCGAACAGAACGACATTCCGGCAACCATGCAGAACCTGAGGCAGGATAAAAACATCGCTGTTACTGAAAATCAATTGAAGGGGTATGATTATAAAATCACAGAGCAGAGAACAGCATTTTTACCAAAACTTGCTTTCAATTCCTATATAGGCGCACAGCAATACCGGAACAATTTCGGAATGACGTTTGGCAACAATGATTGGCATGAAAATAGTTACATGGCAATAAATATTCAAGTCCCTATTTTCAATGGTTTTTCCAGCAGGAGCAAGGTAAAGACCGCAAAGATCGAATACGAGAAGGCACAATCCGAACTTGAAGAAAATAAACGGAAAACTGCAATTAATGACAATCTATTACTCTACCAATTCAAACAAAGCTGGATGATTGCCCAAACCAGCAAGGAAAATTTCAGGCTTTATTCAGAAAACCAGCAATCAGCAAATCAAAAACTGAAAGAGGGTGTGATGAGCCTGGATGATTTTTTTAAAATATCACAGGATTATCTGACCGCTGAAAATACTTGGCTGAATGCACTTTCTGAGATGTATTCGAATTATTCAACCATTATCTCGAGACAATGAAAACATTATTTTTGAGACCCGCCATAGTTCTTGCGGCAATCTTTTTACTATTTACTTATTCCTGTTCGCAGAAGGAAAAAACCTATCCGGTAAAAAAAGATATTATTGATGCTGTTTTTGCCAGCGGATATATCATCGATTCGAATGAATACCTTCTAACTGCCGGTACGGATGCATACCTGAACAAGTCAATGGTAAAGGAAGGGAACCATGTTCACCAGGGAATGCCGTTGTTTGAATTATCAAACGAAGTACAATCGGCTCAGTACGAAACAGCCCTCTCAAATTATACGGATGCCAGGGACAGAAATGATGCCAATTCACCCCAGGTAACGCAACTGAAACTCCAGATTGAACAGGCAAAACTTACACGCTCAACCGATGAAGCAAATTATCGGCGGTATGCAAACCTGGTAAAAACCCGGGCCGTTTCACAGTCCGAATATGAAAAGGCATCTCTTCAGTTTGAAAGTTCAAAGAGAAATTTATCCATACTGGAACAATCCCTTTCCGATCTGCAAAACAGTTTGGCCCTCAACGAAAAAAATGCCTCCTATCAGCTATCTATCCAGAAGAGGAATAATAAAGACTTTATTCTGACTTCTAATTTCAACGGTATCGTCATGTTTGTGTACAAAAACCAGGGGGAATATGTGCGAAGAGGTGAAACCATTGCCAAAATAGGTGGAGGTAACCCGATTATCAAACTATTTGTTGCTGAAGAAGACATCAAACAGATCAGGGTGAATAATAAAGTAATTGTTTCTCTGAATACTGACAAACAAAAAACATTCAACGCACGGATCAGCAAGATTTATCCAGCCTTTGATGATAAAGAACAGTCGTTTATCCTTGAGGCAGTTTTTGACCAGATGCCGGAGAACCTTTTCTATAACACCCAACTTCAGGCCAACATTATTGTCAACGAAAAAAGGAATGCTCTGGTGATCCCTGCAAAGTTCCTTGCGGGTGGAGATACTGTTCAGTTGGCTAACGGGAATAGAACTGTGATTACAAAAGGGATCAGTAATAATGACTGGGTAGAAGTCCTCCGGGGAGTTACTGAAAAGGATGAAATTGTTTACACCAATACCAGGAAATGATGACCGGGAACACCAACAGCAAGATAGCATTTGCCCATCTTACCTCAAGGCTGAGGCAAACCCTGGTGGCCACGATGAGTGTTACCTTCGGCATAAGCATGTATATCTTCATGAATGGCTTTATGAACGGGGTTAACAATATCCAGGCTGATTTGTCCTTCAGTACGATGGCACATATACGTGTATACAATGATCTTCCGGAGGACAGAACTAATTTACTTAAACAACACACCAACCCTGACCAGGTAATAAACATAAGGAATGCCAAAGTAATTCAATATACTGACGGTATAAAAAATTCTGAAAAGATTTTGGACCGACTGAAAAAGCAACCCGAAATTACAGGGGTCACTCCACAAGTGAACATTAATGTTTTTTACAGGAATGGGGCCATCAAGATAAACGGAGTGCTTTCGGGGATAGAAGTGGATAGCGAGGACAGGCTGTTCAAAACGAGCACTTTCGTTCAACAGGGGAGCTGGAATGACCTAAGCTATCGGACAGATGGAACCATAATCGGAGCCGGCCTTGCAAAAAAAATGAGTTTAAAACTCAACGACAACCTTGTGGTCAGCACTGCCGATGGGGTGACAAAAAGTTTCAGGATCATCGGAATATTTAAAACCACTATTGCCGGGGTCGATAACACTAAAGCCTACATTAAGATCAACAGCGCCCGGCAACTGCTCTCGGAAAACAGCAGTTTCGTGACAGATGTACAGGTTAACATCAGGGATTATAGTAAGGCAAGAGAAGTCGCAGACAAATTAGCATCATCCATTCCCTATAAGGTGGAAGCCTGGCAGGTTGCCAATGGCCAGATGGAGGCAACCACCGAATTAAGAAATATCCTGGCAATGGCTGTTTCCATGACGATTCTCATTGTGGCCGGTTTCGGGATTTACAACATCATGAATATGACGGTGAATGAGAAAATCAGGGAAATTGCAATATTAAAGGCCATGGGATTCGAAGGAAATGACATCGTTCAGATCTTCCTTTTGCAATCACTTGTCATCGGAATCATTGGTGGAACTGCCGGTATTGTATTTGGATTTTTGATCTCAACTGCCGTTAACCATATTCCATTCCAGGTTGCCACTTTACAAACGTTGCCGATGACTTTCTACCTGAAGGATTACACACTGTCATTCATCTTCGGCATGCTGACAACCTTTATTGCTGGTTACTTACCTGCAAAGAAAGCATCGACCATTGATCCTGTCATCATTATCAGAGGCTAAAATAAAATGGAAAATAATATTGCATTGTCAGTTAACAATCTCAACAAATATTTTTATGACCCGGAAACCTTCCAGGTTCTGAAGAATATCAGTTTTGATGTAAAAAAGGGTGAATTCCTGACCCTTATCGGGAAATCCGGATCGGGCAAATCAACCATGCTTTATGTACTCTCAACCATGGATACCGATTATGAAGGTGAGTTATTTATCAACAGAACAAAACTTACCGGAAAAACCCAAAATGAACTGGCAGCCTTTCGCAACGCCTATATAGGCTTCGTTTTTCAGTTTCATTATCTTTTGCCGGAATTTTCTGCTATTGATAATGTGATGCTTCCGGCACTTAAATTGGGCCTCAAATCAAAGGAAGAAATTAAAGAAAATGCTTTTCAGAATCTTTCACTTCTTGGATTAAAAGAACAGGCCTACAAATCTGCCAATAAGTTGTCCGGCGGGCAGCAACAACGGGTGGCTATTGCACGAGCCCTGATTAACAATCCTTCAATTATTATGGGAGATGAACCAACTGGAAACCTGGATTCAAAGAACACCCGGAATGTTTTTGAAATCTTTAAGGAATTGACAAAAGAAAGAGGACAAACTATTATTGCAGTTACCCATGATGAGGAGTTTGCTCAAAATAGCGACAGGACCATTGAACTGGCCGATGGTGAGTTACTGAGATCTGAATAAACTTCACGGCTTTTCCACCCAGTTCATAAATTCGGAAACTTTTAAGCGGCTTACAATAAGTTTTTCGTTGGCTTCCGGATTGGTTTTGACGATGACTTTCCTGTTAAACCAGGGCGTGATCTCTTTGATTGAAGTCCTGTTCAGCAATGTCTGGCGGTTAATCCGGAAAAACAGGTCAGGGTCCAGCCCAGATTCTATCTCTTCCAAGGTTTTAAAAACGGGGTACTTTTGATGGTCGAAGGTAAAAGCATACACAATCTCATTTTCCAGTAAACAAAAGGCAATATTTGTAATTGCAAGAGGAATATAACTTTCCCTATGTTGGATAAGAATTGAACTTTTTACCTTATTCTTTTCAGCAAATGTTTTCTTTAAGGCAGAAATAATTTCGTTGTCAGTATTAAATGCCAGCCTGAGCCTTTCGACTTTTTCAAAGGCTTTACGAATATCTTCCTCTCTTACCGGCTTCAGGATATACTCAATTCCATTCGCCTTGAATGCCTGAAGTGAATATTGATCGTAGGTTGTGCAGAATATAACAGGACTGTTAATCTCCACCCTTGAAAAAATTTCGAAACTCAGGCCATCGGTCAGTTGAATATCCATGAAAATCAAGTCAGGATGGTTAGCTTTCGCAGTAAGGTATCGAACAGACTCGTCAATACTCTCAATAATTTTTACAACTTCAGCACGGGGTTGTAACTCTATAATTTCTTTCAGGAGTTTAGCAGTCTGGGGCTCATCCTCTATGATCAACACTTTCATGGGTTCAACAATTTAAGCGTTACTCGAAAAAAGACCGCATCCGAAAATACGACAACACCGTTTGGCACTTCAAGCAGATTGTACCGCTGAATAAGATTCTGCAGACCATATCCTGAGCCTTCTGGTTGTGTAATTTTAGGATGGATTTTGTTTTCTACTGTCAGCGTTCCCGGAGTAGAACTGAATATTTTAATTTCCAGCGGCTCGTCAGAAGATAGGGTATTATGCTTAATACAGTTTTCTATCAAAAGTTGTAAACTGAAAGTTGGCAGTTTATGAGATAATAGTGGGGTTGGTATATCGGTGGTGATTCTGAGCATATTTTCAAAACGGGATATAAGCATGAATGAATAATCTTCAACAAATTCAAGTTCCTCACTGAGGTCAACGACATCCTGATTACGTTTCAGAAGAAGTTTGCGGTACATTTCGGATAATTTCATTACGAATCTTTCTGAACTCGGGTTGTTTGACC
>CAIWMX010000013.1 GCA_903913885.1 uncultured Bacteroidales bacterium
GCTGATGTGCTGGTGTGCTGATGTGCTGATGTGCTGATGTGCTGGTGTGCTGATGTGCTGATGTGCTGATGTGCTGATGTGCTGATGTGCTGATGTGTTTGATGTGATGATTTGTTGTTGTGATTATTAAATTCATTGATTGCATATTCAAACCTAAATTTTTCTGCATTGCTTGCATTTTCTGCATTGCTTGCATTGTCTGCATTGCTTGCATTGTTTGCATTGTCTGCATTGCTTGCATTGCTTGCATTGTCTGCATTATTCAACAGCGTACCCGAATCTTTTAAGGGCTCTGTCATCTTCGCGCCAGTCTTTGGAGACTTTAACGCGGAGTTCGAGAAAGATATGTTTTTCAAGGAATGATTCGATATCGCGGCGGGCATCGGTTCCAATTTTTTTGATAGCCGATCCCTGGTGGCCGAGGAGGATGCCCTTCTGGGTTTCCCTGGCCACGAATATTGTGGCAGAAATCCGCGTCAGGTGCTCCTCCTCCTTGAAGGATTCCACGGCAACCTCGGTTGAATAGGGCACTTCCTGCGAAAAGTTCAGCAGGATCTTCTCCCTGATGATCTCCGAAACAAAGAACCGCTGGCTGCGGTCGGTGAGTTCATCCTTGGGATAAAATGCCGGCGATTCGGGCAGGTGGTGCAGGATGGCTTTAAAAACCTGGTCGAGGTTGAGTTTATGAAGGGCTGAAACAGGAAGGATGGTGGCTTTTTCCATTTTCTGTTTCCATTTTTCCACTTCAGCTTCCAGCACTGCCATATTTCCCAGGTCGATCTTGTTAATGACCACAATGACCGGGGAAGTTGTTTCGGATAATTTTTTCAGGATCTCCTCCTGGTGAAAATCATTGCCCGCCTCAGTGACCAGCAGCACGACATCGGCATCGTCGAGGGCCGAGAACACGGCGGCCATCATGGCCCTGTGGAGTTTATAATGCGGGTTGATCACCCCCGGGGTGTCGGAATAGACGATCTGGTAATCGTCGCCGCTGAAGATGCCCATGATGCGGTGGCGCGTGGTTTGGGCCTTGGGTGTGATGATCGAAAGCTTTTCTCCGAGCAGGGCATTCATGAGGGTGGATTTCCCAACGTTCGGATAACCAATGATTGAGACAAATCCTGCTTTATGTGACATATTTTTTTTATGAATATTGGATTACACCGAAACAAACCTTATCTTTGCACTCGGAAATAAAGTACAAAGGTACGTAAAAATATACTGCGGGGTGGAGCAGTGGTAGCTCGTTGGGCTCATAACCCAAAGGTCATAGGTTCGAATCCTGTCCCCGCTACTCTGAAAGTCAGGTAGTTACCTGACTTTTTTTTTGACCGTCATTTCGTAAGGCAAGGAAGCGAGGTAAGGAAATATTCTCGGATGTTGCTGTGCCAAGCAATCATGGTACTGATTCTCAACATATGTTTCGTATATTTGAATACAATTACACATCGTTGATAAATTTTCATCCCCATGAAAAAGCTTTCCTTTTTCCTCATTGCACTGTTCTTCGTAAACGCTGCCACGGCGCAATGGACCTGGCAGAACCCGTTGCCTCAGGGTTTACCTTGCTCATCGGTTTTCTTTTCCGACGCCATTCATGGATATGTTGTTGGCAGGCATGGAACTTTTATAAAAACAACCGATGGAGGAGCCAACTGGACAGCCCTAACAAGCGGAATAACAGATGATTTTGCGTCTGTTCATTTTACAGATGCTGATACGGGATATGTGGTAGCTAACAATAATTTTTCTCCTGGTACTGGATCTATCCTGAAAACAACCGATGGAGGAATAACCTGGAACTCTTTGGCAATCGGAACGTCACCAAGGTTATGGTCGGTATGGTTTACCAATGCCAATACGGGAATTGCCGTGGGTGGAGGTGACTATCCATCCCCTTCTCAGGGACTCATCCTGAGAACTACCAATGGAGGTGCAACCTGGGCAACGATGTCTTTAAGTTCAACGGGTACTTTGTCTGCTGTTTGTTTTACCGATGACACGACGGGATACGTGGTGGGCTATTATGGGGTCATCTTAAAAACTACCGATGCGGGAATAACCTGGAATTACCTGACAAGCGGACCGACGAATGGTTTATTTTCCGTTTTCTTTCCCACTCACGACACAGGTTATGTTGCAGGCACTTATGGCACCCTCTTGAAAACAACCAATGGAGGGACAACCTGGACTGCCATGTCAACAGGAACATACGATGATTTACAAACACTCTTCTTTACCGATGCCAATACCGGATATGCCGGGGGCTCCTATTTTTCTTCGACCTACATCAATGTAAACATCTTCAAAACAACCGACGGGGGCGCAACCTGGACAATTTTGACCACCGACAAACCAGCCGGTTCAATTTTCTTTACGGATGCCAATACCGGATTTACCGTTGGAGGAGGTACAGGCATTTTTCGAACACTCGATGGGGGTATGAACTGGACCGATTTATCCAGTGGAACACAAAATGAACTTTATTCGGTACGGTTTACAGATTCCCAAACCGGCATTGCGGTAGGCAAGTATGGAACCATATTAAAAACGACCAATGGAGGCACAAACTGGACAAATATATCAAGCGGAACTTCATGTTATTTGGGATCTGTTTTTTTTCCCGACATCAATACAGGATATGTGGTAGGTGACAGCGGAACCATCCTTAAAACCACGAATGGAGGCACAAATTGGACTGTTTTGCACAGCGGAACAACAACACCGCTTAACTCGGTTTTCTTTACCAGTGCCAGTACGGGATACGTTACAGGTTATTTGCAGGACTGGGGAATGGTCATAAAAACAACCAATGGGGGAATAACGTGGGACACTTTATTAAATCATGGACAATATGGTTATAACAGGATATGCTTTACCGATGCCAATACGGGATATGTTTCGGGCAGGCATGGGACCATCTTGAAAACAACCAATGCAGGTGCAACCTGGACTACTTTACCGACGGGAACAGATTTTGATTTTGGTGACGCCTTCTTTACCGGTCCCGATACGGGATATTTTACGGCCGGGAACCACCTTTTAAAAACAACCGACGGTGGCAATAGCTGGACTTCTTACCAATTTGGACCCTGGATTTATTGCTGGTCGGTCTTCTTTACGGATCCCGATACGGGATATGCAGTGGGAGGGAAAAATAAAGGTGATGGGCCTTATGCAGTTGTCGAAAAAACAACCGATGGGGGTGCAAGCTGGTACCTGTTGAATCAGGTGTCAGGGTGGATACTCAATTCTGTTTGTTTTACAGATGCAAATAACGGATATGCGGTGGGTATGGGAGGAACCATAATTACAACCAATAATGGCGGTGGATCTCCTGTAGGAGTCAATGAAATTAAACTGGCTTCAGGATCAATTAAACTTTATCCCAATCCAACCTCCCGGAATCTTAATATTGAAACTGTTGAAAATGGTACTCTCTTCGTTTTTAATGTCAATGGCGTGCTTCTTCTGCAAAAGAAACTCACGGAACCCTCCACCCCCATTGATGTCAACACCCTTCCAAGCGGGATCTATCTGGTGAAAATGGTCGGCGTGAAGGGTGTGCAGGTGGGAAAATTCATCAAACAATAGAATACACAATAAAAGTAACTACTTTAGCGATATCTCTGATCAGGTCGAGGTGTGATAATTGAACACCACCACTAATCAGAAAATCAGCTAATTACGCTGACTTTATTTGCCCATCATTTGTCGAGCTAAGGAACTTTCGCAAGCATTCTATTGAGGGATAATTCTAGAACATCCCACAACCTTATCAAAGTTGAATTCATGGGAGCAATAAAACAAGAAACTGAGATGTTCGAAAAAGAAAATATTTTGTCAGGTAACTACCGGTAATTAGCAGGCTGCCCTTAGGATAGTTTTTCACTTATGATGATTTTGAATTAGATGCAGTACACCTTGGTTTGGGTATAAAAGCCCTGGGCAGAATGGTCAAAACTGCAAAGATCAGTCGTTACCGCACAATCTAACAGGTTTTAAGGAACCCGCCTTACCTTCTTGGAAGTTTTTTCAGATGACGTGTGACTTCACGTTCCACTTGTTCAAAATCGGGCAGATCATGTATTTGTTCACCCAGAGTCGTCTTCCATCGGCCCTTATATTGCGGCATCCGTGCTTGCAGTTTTGAATGAAAATCATCAGCAGACAAGCCTTTGCTGGCGCACTTATTCGAGAATTCATTGATTAGGAAATCAACGTCCATGCCGTGTTTTTCGAGAAGATACCAGATGTCATAAAAATCCCGGGCTTGCATACGCTGCATCACTGATCGCAATTTTTCAACGAGCACTTCTTCCAATTGATAACACAAAAGTTCAAGAGGTTCCAGGTCAGAATATTCGAGAAAAGCAGATTTTCTGACAGGATTGAATTCCAGTTTTTCGCTTTTTGAAATATCGACCTTCACTTTTTTATTACTGCCAAAACCACCTAACGGGCCAACATACCCGATGTAAAAGTTGATGCCTCCATCCTCATGTTCATTGTTGTCAATGATCTCAAGCGGGATATTGGCTTCATTCCGAATATATCCGAAAGTCTCCCTGAACCATGAAAAAATCTGATCGTTGCTCACCTTGTTGTCAAGCAATGTGAAATCGAGGTCCTCGGAAAACCTGTAATCCTCAAAATAAAACTTCTTCAGGATAGTTCCACCCTTGAATGCCATGATACCGGAAAGCCGGTCATGGTGTGCAATTCCATTCAAAATCCACGACAGAATGTAATCTTTTTCGATCTGCTGGTCGCGTACTCCTGCACCGCGGGCAATGCGTTGTATTTCTCCGGGTCGTATCATGTAAAAATGGCGGATTTAATGGTCTCTGTTTCTAGATTTTGCCTGATACTCCATCTGCTTCGCATCCTACCCGACTCAGGCAATCCGGGATCCAGCAAAACATATGAGGCCGTTTTTTCTTTCTGCAAATCGTCTATGATGCTTGTATTGATTTCAAACAATTCCAGAAGAAAACCAAGTCGCTTAATAACTGCCAGCGATTTGAACCGGGTTGCGTAGGAAAGAAGTTTATTAAAATCGATTTTATTTTTAGAAGCTTCAAGAGCTTTTGCAATTTCGACAACACCTCCTGCATACTCGGGTCGAAACAGACAATCAATAAGCGTTTTCTCAAGATCGGAACACTGAACTTGCGTAAAATTATCAATCCACATTTTTCGGGTGCCAAAAAAATGGTCCTCATTGTGATAGATATACTGGAATGTCACGTTCCTGATTGTGATTGAAGATGGTCGGATTTGCCTTGAGACAACGATTTGCTCTTTCAGCGAAGGCTGAGTAATCAGACCATGAATCTGCAATGCCGAATAGTACCCGATGTAATGGCCGGAATCACCGGTGAGGTACCCGGCGACAAGGTGCCAGTCCGGCATGAACGTTACAGCATCCTGATCGTATGGAATCAGGTAATAAACTCCTTCTTTCAAACGCATCAGCAGACCTCTTTTGGTCATATCACTGAGTAGTTCCTTAACTGCGCTCTCATTCGCTTGCGGAAACACCTTAAAAGCTTCGGAATAGTCAAAGCAAACCCGGTTCAATCCGTAAAAATAGGAAAGAAGTTCATTCGATTGGGTAGAGATATTCTTACGTCTCATAGTAACTCAGTCAGGTTTAACCTGACTACAATGATACAAATAATTATTGAATTGATTTACAAACAGGCAAAAATATATTATGTTTCATATCATATTAGTCAGGTTTAACCTGACTAATATGATACATATACTAATTTTTACTAATTGACCGACGACCCCGTAACCACTAAAAGAATTATGACAAGTCTTGGTTTTCACTGGCTTGGGTATGATTATTAAGATTTTATAAACGCCCTCCAAAAAAAAAGAAATGATGGACTGTAGCATTTATGTTGTAAATTTGTAACATATAGATCGGTACATTGATACCATCGAGCGATTGAAAATACAAATTGATCAGTTAGAGGAACAACTTGAGATTTGTCAGCAAAATAAAACATAACCGTAAAAATGGCGATGAATTGAGCCAGCGAACATTACTGGCAGTTAAAGGATTAAATTAAGAATTATGAGACAATTTTTGAGACAAAACATCATTTTTTACTGCATAAATCAGCATTATTGTAAACGTAACTAATTATTAATCAACACAGGCATATTTTCAGTTGAATCCTGTCCCCGCTACTCAGAAAGTCAGACACTTGTCTGACTTTTTTTTTGACCTTCATTTACCGGGGTAACGAGAAATTCCGTAATCCGCTTTATGCCTGGTTTCACAGGTACTTCTAAATTCTATCGTTTTGCAGATTTGCGATGGGCGGGCTTTTCAGCACAACTGTTGATGCGAAGAACTGAAAATTCGGTTATTAGAAAACTGTCTGCGGAGAACGAAACCCCGCCTGTTGCAAATGGGCTGTTAATGGCAGGAAAACTACTTCAATCCTCTTTTGTCAAAAGTTACAATGTTTGTGTTTTGCTTTTTTGTTTTGATATAAAAAAGATAAGAAGCACAGAATACAACTGCAACGTACTAAAAATGTCTCTATAAATATGATAACTAAGCCATTCATCTCTTAAACCCGACCAGTTGCCCGGTATAGTTGCTGGCGTCCAAGTAAGAAATAAATCGTTTAAAGGTCGGTTACCTTGCA